>NZ_JBFTRJ010000006.1:0-404621 GCF_056399465.1 Variovorax sp. 01N425
CCCATCAGCGGGAGCGTTATGCGGAGCGGTGGTTGATCAGCGATGCACAACGAGCGTGCCCTCGTGCACAGAGCATCGGGTGCTCCCCGCAGCGAAATCAAGGAGGAGGCCGCAGGCCGGGGGACATTCGCGGAGGGGAGTACCCGGTGGCCTGTGCACGCGCCCCGAACACAAGACCCCAGCGCAACGTGCGCCTCAGCTCCCGCGAGTCAGCATCCGCCCCGCCCGCGCAAGCACCTTCGCTTCAGCATCACCGCCCCTATACGCGAGCACCCCATTCACGAACACCCGCTCCACCCCCAGGCTCACGCCGTGCGGCTTGTCGTAGGTGGCGGTGTCGGCGATGGTCTCGGGGTCGAACACCACCACGTCGGCCATTGCACCCACACGCAGCAACCCGCGGTCTGCGATGCGCAGGTTGCGCGCGGTCATGCCGGTCATCTTGTGCACGGCCTGCTCGAGCGTGAACAGGCGGCGCTCGCGCCAGTAGCGCGCGAACACGCGCGGGAACGCACCCCACAGCCGCGGATGCGGATGGCGGTCGTGCGGCAGGCCGTCGCTGCCGATCATGGTGAGCGGATGCGCAATGACGCGCTCCACGTCTTCTTCCTGCATCTGGAAGTAGCAGGCGCCACCAGGCTTGAGGCGCAAGCACGCCTCCTGCTCGGTGGTGCCCCACTCGCGCGCGATGTCGGAGATCAGGCGGCCGGTCATCTCGGGGTACGGGTCGGACCAGGTCAGCAGCACGTCGATGACGCCGTCGACCAGGTCTTCGCGCAGCACGGTGGAACCGGCCACGTAGGGGTACACGTCCATCGATATTTTCTGCCGCTGCGCGAGCGCTTCGATCAAGGGCAGCGTTTCCTTCGTGCGGCCCCAGTTGGCGGGGCCCGCGCACTTGTGGTGCGAAATGACCAGTGGCACGCCGGCGCTGAAAGCGGTGTCGCCCGCTTCATGCAGCGCCTCGATGATCTGCTGCATCTCGCTGCGCAGGTGCGTGGCGTAGACGCCGCCGTGCCTTGCCACGACGCGTGCGAGCGCGGTCACTTCTTCGGCCGGCGCAGCAAATGCTTCTTCATAGAACAGCCCCGACGACAAGCCATGCGCGCCCTCGGCCATGCAGCCCTCGAGCAGCGCCGCCATGCGCGCGAGCTCGTCGCCGCTGGCCGGACGATCAAGCGCTTCCATCGCAGCGAAGCGCAAGGTGGTGTGCCCCACCAGCGCCGCCACGTTGAGCGCGGGCTGCACGGCATCGACGGCCGCGCGGTACTCGGCCATGGTCGCATGCTTGAACGATTCCGCGCCCAGCAGCGTGAGCGGCGGCTTGGACTGCGGCGTGCGGTACGGTGCGAGCGAGATGCCGCAGTTGCCCGTCACCACGGTGGTGATGCCCTGCGACACCTTCGGCAGGCACAGCGGGTCGCGCAGCACGATGGCGTCGTCGTGCGTGTGCGCATCGATGAAGCCGGGTGCGATCACCTTCGTGCGGCAGTCGACGATCTCGACGTCTTCGGGCGCGAGGCCTTCGGGCAGCCGCCCGCGCAGGCCCTCGCCGAGCGCAAGAATGCGGTCGCCCTGCAGCAGCACGTCGCCGGGCCACGAAGGCCCGCCCGAGCCGTCGACCACGAGTCCGGCCTCGAGCAGGATGGCTTTCGATCGATCGCTCACGATGCGGGCCCTCCCGTGTTGATGCCGCCGCCATCCCAGCTTTGCAGCGGATGCGTGGTGGCGTCGATGCCGTGGCGCTGGAAGGCTTCGCGCGCGCGCTGCAGGCGCTGCACCGCGGGTTCGCCGCGTCGCTGGGCCACCAGCACCGTGAGGATCTCGATCGCCGTGAGGTGCGTCAGGTAGGCATCGATGCCCACGTGCATCACGGCGTCGTCGGGCACCGAGAGGCCCAGCAGGAAGTCGGCCTTGGCCGCCAGGGCCGTGCCGGGCCGCGTGAGCGCGACCACCTTGGCACCCTGCCCGCGCGCGATGTCCACCGCATCGAGCAGCGAAGGCATGCCGCCCACGTGCGAGATGGCGATGACCACGCCGCCCGGACGCTGCGCCGCACCCGCCACCTGCTGCAGGTGGTAGTCGGCCCAGGCATTGGCCGAGAGGCCGAGCCTGAAGAGCCGCGCCTGCAGGTCGTTGGCCATGAACCACGAGGTGGCGCCCGCGCCGTACAGGTCGACGTGCGGTGCGGCCGCGATGGCGGCCACCGCGCCTTCGAGCACCTGCATGTCGAGCTGCCCGCGCACGCCGGACACCGAGGCCGCCGCGCTGCGCGCGATCTTGCCGACGACCTCGTCGGCCGCGTCCTCGATGTTCACGCGCCGGTGCAGCGGCGAGCCGCCGAGCGCCAGCTCCTGCGCGAGCGCGAGCTTGAATTCGCGCAGCCCCGCAAAGCCCAGGTCGCGGCAGGTGCGCATGATGGTGGGCACCGAGCTGCGCGAGCGCTCGGCCAGCTGCTCGAAACTCTCTTCGAGCGCGCGGTCGGGGTCTTCGAGGATCAGGTCGAGAATCGCGCGCCGCGTGGCCGGCGCGCTGCTGCGGGCCTGCGCGATCTTCTGAAGCAGGGAAGGAGTCATCGCGGCGGGTTCAGAAATGCATGGCGACGGCGTCGCTCACGCGGTAGTTCTCTTCGACCACCGGCATCCAGTGCCATTTGTCGAAGGTGGTGCAGGGGTGCGAGATGCCCAGGCCCACGCGGTCGCCGACCACGGGGGCCTGCGCCTCTTCGGCGGCGTCCCAGCGCAGGTAGGCGTGCTGGTCGTTGAGCGCGGTGATCTTCCAGCCGGCGGGCACCGCCTGCGCTTCGAGCATGCCGCGTGCGGCGCGTGCGATGGGCACCGGCATCGACAGGTCGAAGGAAATGTCGCGCTTGCCCACGGCCAGGATCGCCAGGCCGGGCTCGGGCCGCGACTGCACCGTGGCCCACACCTCCATCGCGGGGCGCAGGCTCTCGCCGCAATCGCAGCCCAGGCGCTCGTCCACCGCGCTCACCATGCGCTTGTAGAAGCCGTGGTCGTGCGTCACATAGCAGCCCGAGCGCAGCAGGCCGCGCACCGGCGAACCCAGCGCGGGCTTCAGGCGCCCCGCCACCAGGTCGAAGATGGCCGAGCCGCCGGCCGAGACCAGCACCTCGTCGGTCTCGAACAATTGCTGCGTGTCGCAATGGCGCGCGATGGCTTCCACGCGGTCCATCAGCGCGCTGGCGTAGGCCGCGTCGGCTTCGCTGGAACCCGTGGCGCCCTGCCCTTCGTAGGTTTCGATGCCCACGAGCTTGGCCGCATCGCTGGCACGCAGCCGCGTGGCAAGCGCCACGGCTTCCTCATGCGTGCGGCAGCCGGTGCGTGCGCCCTCCACACCGATCTCCAGCATCACCTCGAAAGGCACGCTCTCGGGATGGCGCTTGGACCAGTCCTCGATCAATGCGAGCTGCGCGAGCGAATCGACCAGGAACACCACGCGCAAGTCGGCGTGCGCGTGCAGCAGCAGCTGGATGCCGGCCAGGTCTTCGTCGCTCACCACCTGGTTGGCGATGAGCGTGCGGCGCGCGCCGGCGGCCACGCCCACCGCCAGCTGCGTGACGGTGGCGAAGGTCAGGCCCCAGGCGCCGGCGTCGAGCTGGCGCCGGAAGAGCTGCGGCGACATGGTGGTCTTGCCGTGCGGCGCCAGGTCGATGCCCCAGGCGCGTACGCGCGACTGCATCCAGGCCAGGTTGTGCTCGAGCGCCTCGCGCTTGAGTACGGCCAGCGGCAGCGGCAGGTCGCCCGCGAGCACGTTCCATCCCGCGGCGCCGACTTCGCTGCGGCGGCGCGGCGGCTGGGTGCGCGGGTAGCCCTTGAAGTTGCTGCCCAGCAGCGGGTCGTTGAATTCCGGGTCGGCGGTGGTGTCGGTCATGGTGTTCATGCGGCAATGTTGGAGAGCAGCTCTTTTCGGATGCAGGCGCTGTAGTGTCCGGCGGAAATCTCGTCGAGCGGCGGCACCGTCTGCGCACAGGCCTCGATGGCGTGCGGGCAGCGGGTGCGGAACACGCAGCCCGAGGGCGGCGAGATCGGGCTCGGGATATCGCCCTTGAGCGCGATGCGCTCGGTGGCAAGCGTCGGGTCGGGCTTCGGGCTCGCGGCCAGCAGCGCCTGCGTGTAGGGATGCGAAGGCCGCGCGAACAGCTCGTCGGTGGTCGCCACTTCCATCACCTTGCCGAGGTACAGCACCACCACGCGGTCGCACAGGTACTCGACCACGTCGAGGTCGTGCGAGATGAAGAGCATGGTGAGGCCGAGCCGCTCGCGCAGGTCGGCCAGCAGGTTGATGACCTGCGACTGGATCGACACGTCGAGCGCCGACAGCGGCTCGTCGGCCACGATGAACTCGGGCTCCACGGCCAGCGCGCGCGCCACGCCGATGCGCTGGCGCTGCCCGCCCGAGAACTCGTGCGGGAAGCGGCTGGCATGCTCGGCGCGCAGGCCCACGGTTTCGAGCAGCTCGGCAATGCGCTTGTCGCGCGCCGCCGCGCCCTTGTGCAGGCCGTGCGTGGACAGCGCCTCGCCGAGGATCGCGCTGATGCGCATCTTCGGATTCAGGCTCGCATAGGGGTCCTGGAAGATGATCTGCAGCTTGCTGCGCAGCCGGCGCATGCGTTCGCCCGACAGCGCGCCGATGTCGTCGCCGCGGTAGAGCACCTGGCCCTCGGTGCGCTCGACCAGGCGCAGCACGGTGCGGCCGATGGTGCTCTTGCCCGAGCCCGATTCGCCGACCAGGCCCAGCGTTTCGCCGGGCTGGATCGCGAAAGACACGTCGTCGACCGCGCGCACCGGGCGGTCGCTGGCGCCGAAGTATTTCTTGAGTCCGCGGACTTCGATGAGGGGAGCGGCGGTGGTCATCGTAGGCTTTCTCCCTCCCCTTCCGGGGGAGGGTTGGGGTGGGGGCTCTGGGCGGTGGAGAGCGTCGCAACGATGGAACGGCCGCGTGCCCCCACCCCGGCCCTCCCCCGGGAGGGGAGGGAGCAAGAAAGGAGCAGCGCGCTCGTCATGCCACCCTCGCAAGTTGAGCATCCGGCTGCACGCGAATGCAGCGCGCCTGCCGGCCCGGTCGGATATCGATCAGCGGCGGAATCGCTTCCCTGCAGCCCGCCAGCGCATGGTCGCAGCGCGGCTCGAAGGCGCAGCCCGGCGGCGGTGCCAGCGGGCTCGACACCTGGCCGCGGATCGCGAACAGCCGCTTGGGCTTGGGCTGCCCCGGCAGCCGCGCCTTGCCCGGCAGGCAGGCCAAAAGGCCCTGCGTGTACGGATGCTCGGGCTGCGCGAACAGCGGCCGCACGGGCGCGCTCTCGACCACGCGGCCCGCATAGAGCACCACCACGTCGTCCGCATGGTGCGCGACCACGCCGAGGTTGTGGGTGATGAAGAGAATGCTCATGCCGGTCTCGGCCTGCAGCCGGCGCATGAGCTCGAGGATCTGCGCCTGGATGGTGACGTCGAGCGCGGTGGTGGGCTCGTCGGCAATCAGCAGCGTCGGATCGCAGGCCATGGCCAGCGCGATCATCACGCGCTGGCGCATGCCGCCCGAGAGCTGGTGCGGGTACTCGTGGATGCGCTGCGCGGCCGCGGGAATTTCCACCAGCTCCAGCATGCGCAGCGCATGGGCCATGGCCGCCTTGCGGTCCAGGCCCTTGTGCAGCCGCACGCTTTCGGCAATCTGCTCGCCGATGGTGAAGACCGGGTTCAGGCTGGTCATCGGCTCCTGGAAGATCATCGACAGCTGGTTGCCGCGCAGGCTGCGCATCTCGCGTTCGCCGATCTGCAGCAGGTCGAGCGTCTTGCCCTCGCGGGTCACGAAAGAAGCCGAGCCGCTGACCTGCGCGTTCGCGGTCTTGGGCAACAGGCGCATCAGCGTGAGGCTGGTCACCGACTTGCCCGAGCCCGATTCGCCGACCAGCGCCGTGGTCTTGCCGGGCTGGATCGAGAAGCTCACATCGGCCACCGAACGGATCAGGCCGTCCTCGGTGGGAAAGCTGGTGCTCAGGTTGCTGACCGTGAGACGCGGGGTGTTCGTGGCGTTCGTCATCACAGGGTCTTCTTGAGCTTGGGGTCGAGCAGGTCGCGCACGCCGTCGCCCAGCAGCTGCAGCGAGAGCGCGGTGAAGATGATCGCGAGCCCCGGGAACAGCACCACCCAGAAGGCCTGGTGCGCGTACTGCTGGCTGCCAGCGACCATGGTGCCCCAGGTCGGAATCTCGGGCGGCACGCCCACGCCCAGGAACGAGAGCCCCGCCTCGGCCAGGATCGCGTAGGCGAAGATGAACGACACCTGCACGAGGATCGGCGACATCAGGTTCGGCAATATGTGCCGCCACAGGATGCGCGAGGTGCGCACACCCAGCGCGCGCACCGCCTCGACGAACAGCAGCTCGCGCACCACCAGCGTCGAGGCACGCACCACCCGTGCCACGCGCGGCGTGTAGACCAGCACCAGCGCGAGCACGGTGTTGATGAGCGAAGGCCCGAGGATCGCCACCAGCGCAATCGCCAGCAGGATGTCGGGGAAGGACATCATCGCGTCGACCACGCGCATCAGCGGCGTATCGAGCCGTCGGAAGAAACCGGCCAAGAGGCCCAGCACCGTGCCCGCAACCACCGCGCCCAGCGCAGTGAGCGCCGCGATGGCCAGCGAGTAGCGCGCGCCGTGGACGATGCGCGAATACATGTCGCGGCCGAGCTCGTCGGTGCCCAGCAGGTGCTCGGCGCTCGGGCCCTTCAGGCGCTGCAGCACGGCGGTGTCATTGGGATCGATGGAGGCGAACAGCGGCGCGCCGATGGCGAGCACCGCAATGACCAGCAGCACCAGCGCGGAGACCATCACGATGCGGCGGTGCATCAGCTGGCGGAGCATTCGTGGCATTTGCATTCTTGTTCCCTCAGACTTTCACGCGCGGATCGACGACGGCGTAGAGCAGGTCGATGGAGAAATTGATCAGCACGTAGATCGCCGCAATCACGAGCAGCGCGCCCTGGATCACCGGATAGTCGCGCCGCAGCACCGCGCTCACCACCAGGTTGCCGACACCCGGCAGCCCGAACACGGTCTCGGTGATGACGGCGCCGCCGATCATCAGCGCGACCGTGAGGCCGATCACCGTGACGATGGGCACCAGCGCATTGCGCAGCGCATGCTTGAGCACGACGGTGCTTTCGCTCAGGCCCTTGGAACGCGCGGTGCGCACATAGTCTTCGCCGAGCACGTCGAGCATCGAAGCGCGCGTGAAGCGGATGATGAGCGCCGAGTTCAAGAGGCCCAGCACCGTGGCCGGCAGCACCAGCGCATGCAAGCGTTCGGCGAACGGCGCATCGGGCGCGCCGTAGCCCGAGACAGGAAACCAGCCGAAGGACACCGCAAAGATCTGGATCAGCACGATGCCGAGCCAGAAGCTCGGAATGCTGGCGCCCAGCATCGCAATGCCGGTGAAGAGCTGGTCGACCACGCGCCCGCGGAACACCGCCGAGACGATGCCGCAGGGCACGCCGATCAGCGCCGCGATGGCCACGGCCATCAGCGCGAGCAGCGTGGTCGGTTCGGCCCGCTCCCACAGCGCCTGCGTGACCGGCCGCTGCAGGAAGATCGAGGTGCCGAGGTTGCCCTGCAGCACTTCGCGCAGCCAGTAGCCGAACTGCACGGGCAGCGGCTTGTCGAGGCCGTATTCCTTCTGCACGCGCGCGATGTCGGCGGCCGTCGCCTGGTCGCCCAGCAGCACCGAGACCGGATCGCCCGAGGCCGCGCGCGTGAGCACGAAGACGAGCACCGCCACGATCGCGAGCACGACGAGCATGCCGGCGGCGCGGGAAGCAAGATAGCGAAACATGGGGGGCGGTTCCGTGGCGGGGCGGGGGTTTACTTGATCCTTGCGTTCCAGAAGAACGGCCAGGTCGCGGGCTGGTAGTTGTCCAGCGCCGGACTCTTGGCCGAGAGGCCGTTGAACTTGCCGACGTTGATGTACGGCACTTCTTCATAGACCACCTGCTGCACCTTGCCCCACAGCGCGCCGCGCTTGGCCGGATCGCTCTCGACGTTGAAGGCCTGCAGCGCCGACTTCTTGGCGGGCGAGTCCCACCAGCCCGGCGCGCCGTCGCCCAGCTGCGGCGGCGAGAGCATCGGCTCGGGGAACTGGCCCGAATGGGTCACGTAGATGTCCCACAGCTTCGGGTCGTTGCGGCGCTGCACCAGCGTGGCCCAGTCGACCACGTTGAGGTCGACCTTGAAGCCGGCGCGCTTGAGCTGCTCGGCCATCAGGAGCGACATGTTGTAGTGGAAGTCGTACTGGCGGCTGGTGAGCACGCGGATCGGCTCGCCCTTGTAGCCGGCCTTGGCCGCGGCCTCCTTGGCCTTGGCGGCGTTGCGCTCGTTGTAGAGCGTGGTGCCCGCGGTCGAATAGAACGGCGAGCCCTTGGGAAAGTGGTTGCCTTCGGCCACGAAAAAGCGCGTGTCGCCAAAGCCCGCGGCGAGCATCTCGCCCTCGCCGAGCGCCGACTGGATCGCCTGGCGCACGGCCTGGTTGGAAGCCACGCCTTCCTTGGTGTTGAGCACCAGGTACGGAAAGCCGAACGACGGCGTCATGATCGGCACGGTCTTGCCGCCCGACTTCTCCAGGCGCGGCAGCGCTTCGACCGGCAGCAGGTCGGCAAAGTCGTACTGGCCGGCCAGTGCGCCTTCCACGCGCGTGCTGGCATTGGGCACCGGCACGAAGCGCAGCTCCTCGATGGCCGCCTCGCGCTTGCCGCCGTAGCCGCTCGCGGGTTCCTTGCGCGCCGCGTACTTGTCGAAGCGCGTGAGCAGCACGAACTGGTCGGGGCGGCGCTCCTTGAACTTGTAGGGGCCGGTGCCGACGAAATCCTTGAGCGGCGAAGCGATGGAATCCTTCGCCATGATGGCGGCCATGCCGCTGGGCAGCGCGAGCTGCGAGAGCAGTGGCGCATACGGCGCCTTCAGCACGATCTCCACGCCCAGCGGGCCCTTGGCCTTGAGGCTCTCGACTTCCTTGCCCACGGCCTTGCCGCGCGGCGACTGGTCCATCCAGCGCTGCAGGCTGGCCACCACGTCGTCGGCGTTGAGTTCGCGGCCGTTGTGCAGCATCACGCCCTTGCGCAGCGTGATCGCGTAGGTCTTGCCGTCGGCCGAGATCCTGGGGCTGCTCTCGGCCAGCATCGGCACCACGTTCCACTTGGCGTCGAAGGTGTAGAGCGTCTCGTACACGTGCTGCATGATGGTTCCGACCAGGTCGGCCGTGGACGCCATCGGGTCGAGCGTCTGCGGTTCGGCCACCATGGCCAGCGTGGCAAAGTTGCGCGGCCCCTGGGCATGCGCAGGCTGGGAAGGCAGCGCGGCACACAGCATGGCGAGCAGGGAGGCAGCCAGCAGGCTGCGTTTCGACAGCTTCGGCAGGCACTGGACAAGACCGGCGTGAGACATGGGGAACTCCTTCGTGGGGCAGGCAAATTGTGAAAGAAATTTTCTTTTCGGCCCGCACTTTGAAGCACTATCCATGCCAAATCATCCGTGTTAACCCTTGTTTGTGGGTTTTTCTGAAACAAATTTTCAGATTGGATCGATACTTGCGATCTGCTTTTCTTTCAATCCTTTCAGGAGTCCTCCCATGCCGCTCGAATACCTCGGCGCCCCGCCCATCGCCTCGGACCGCCAGGCCCGCCCCTTCTCCCCGGCCGTGCGCGCCGGCGATTTCATCTACGTGTCGGGCCAGGTGCCGGCCAATGCCGAGGGCGAGATCGTGGGGGGCGGCATCGAGGCGCAGACGCGCCAGGTGATGGAAAACCTGAAGAAGGTGCTGGCGCTGGCCGGCGCCACGCTCGACGACGTCTGCAAGAGCACCGTCTGGCTGCAGGACGCGCGCGACTTTGGTGCCTTCAACCGCATCTACATGAGCTACTTCGGTGACAACAAGCCGGCGCGCTCGACCACCGAGGCGCGGCTGATGGTCGACGCCAAGGTCGAGATCGACGTGGTGGCCTACAAGCCCAAGGCCTGATCAGGCGTGCAGCTCGGTCTTGCGCTGGATGATGCGCGAGACCAGGCCGTACTCGACCGCCTCCGCGGCCGAGAGCCAGCGGTCGCGCTCGATGTCGGCCAGCACCACGTCGATCGGCTTGCCGGTTTCCCGCGCGATCTCGTGCGCGATGCGGTGCCGGGCCTTGATGATTTCCTGCGCCTGGATCGCGATGTCGGTCGCTTGCCCGCCCGCGCCGCCGCTGGGCTGGTGGATCAGGAAGCGCGTGTTCGGCAGGCACACGCGCCGCTCGCGCGGTACCGCCAGGTACAGGTGCGTGGCGGCGCTGCCCACCCAGCCGGTGCCGATCATGTTCACCGGCGCGGAGATGAAGCGCACGATGTCGTGAATGGCATCGCCCGACTCCAGGTGGCCGCCGGGCGAGCTCACCAGGATGTCGATGGGTTTGTCGCCGCTGTCGGCATCGAGCGCGATGAGCCTGCGCGTCACGTCGGCAGCCACCGAATCGGTGATGCTGCCGAAGATCAGCAGCGTGCGCGACTTGAAGGCTTTTTCCTCGAGGTACGAATTGCGCGGCTCGGCGGTGGCCGCGGGTGGGGTGTCGTCGTCGGTTTCCATGATCAAGAAGCACTCCTGTGATTGAACGGCATCCTGCCGAACAGACAGACAGTTTCGCCGACATTGCATGCACGCGTGGCAAGCGGCATCGACTCAACCCGCCAGACGTCCCGCCACCAGTTGCAGCACGCGGTCGCAGCGCTTTGCGAGTTCCTGGTCGTGCGTGACCATCACGAAGGCCGTGCGGTGCTTGTGCGCGAGCTCGATCATCAGCGCGAACACCGTGTCCGCCGTGCTGCGGTCGAGGTTCCCCGTGGGCTCGTCGGCCAGCACGCAGGCCGGCTGCGTGACCAGCGCGCGCGCAATGGCCACGCGCTGGCGCTCGCCGCCCGAGAGCTCGGCCGGCCGGTGGTGCAGGCGTTCGCCCAGGCCCACGCTTTCGAGGATCTTCGTGGCCGAGGCCGCCGCCTGTGCGGAATCCATGCGCCGGATCTTCAGCGGCATCGCCACGTTGTCAAGCGCGCTGAACTCGGGCAGCAGGTGGTGGAACTGGTAGACGAAGCCCAGGTGCAGGTTGCGCAGCCGTCCCTGCTCGGCCGCGTCGGCATGCGCGATGTCCTTGCCGAGCAGCTCGACCTTGCCGGCGGTGGGCGCATCGAGCCCGCCCATCAGGTGCAGCAGCGTGCTCTTGCCCGAGCCCGAGGCGCCGACGATGGCCAGCGTCTCCCCGGCGCGCACGTCCAGGTCGACGCCGTGCAGCACCGTGAGGTCGATGCGCCCCTCGTGAAAGCGCTTGGTGAGGCCGCGCGCCTTGAGAACCACGTCACTCATAGCGCAATGCCTCGGCAGGGTTGACGCGGCTCGCGCGCCAGCTGGGATACAGCGTTGCAAGAAAAGCCAGGACCAGTGAAATGATCGCGATCGGCATGATGTCGCCGCGCTGCGGATCGCTCGGCATCTTGCTGATCAGGTAGATGTCCTTGGGCAGGAAGCTCGCGTGGAAGAGCTGTTCGAGCGCCGGCACGATCACGTCGATGTTGTAGGCAATGCCCAGCCCCAGCAGCAGCCCGGCCACCGTGCCGATCACGCCGACCATCGCGCCCTGCACCACGAAGATGCCCATGATGCTGCGCGGCGAACTGCCCAGCGTGCGCAGGATGGCGATGTCCGCGCGCTTGTCGGTCACCGTCATGACCAGCGTGGACACCAGGTTGAAGGCCGCCACCGCCACGATGAGCGTGAGGATGATGAACATCATGCGTTTCTCGACCTGCACGGCCGCAAACCATGTCTTGTTCTGGCGCGTCCAGTCGCGGATGAGGAACTGGCCCGGCAGCGTGACGGCCATCTGGTCGGCCACTTCGCGCGCCTCGTTCAGGTCCTTGAGCTTGATGCGGATGCCGGTCGGGCCTTCGAGCCGGAACACGCGCTGGGCGTCTTCCGCATGGATCATGGCCAGCGCCGAGTCGTATTCGTAGTGGCCCGAATCGAAGGTGCCCACCACCGTGAACTGCTTGAGCCGCGGCACCACGCCGGCGGGCGTGACCTGACCGCCCGGCGCCACCAGCGTGACCTGGTCGCCCGGCTGCACGAACAGCGAGCGCGCGAGTTCGCCGCCAAGCACGATGCCGAACTCGCCCGGCACCAGCTTGTCGAGCGTGCCCTTCTGCGCCGTCGTGGCGATGTCGGTCACCTCGGGTTCGAGCCTGGGCACGATGCCGCGCACCAGCGTGCCCTTCATGTCCTCGCCGCGCGCAATGAGCGCCTGCGTGGCAATGAAGGGCGCGGCGCCGACCACCTCGGGGTTCTTGCGCGCGGCGGCCGTGATGGCGTCGATGTCGGGCAGCGCCTGGCCGTCGCGCGACAAGATTTCGATGTGCGACACCACGCCGAGCATGCGGTCGCGCACCTCCTTCTGGAAGCCGTTCATCACACTGAGCACGATGATCAGCGCCGCCACCCCCAATGCAATGCCGAGCATCGACACGCCGGAGATGAACGAGATGAAGCCGTTGCGCCGCGTCGCCCGGCCTGCGCGCGTGTAGCGCCAGCCGAGCTTCAGTTCATAAGGAAGTCGCATATTTTCAGTTTGAGCTCAGCCGGGTGCACCCGCGGAACCGGCTTTGCCGGGCCGCTGGGTGCGCCCCCCAGTGGGGGGAGGCGCCGAAGGCGCTTCGGGGGGCGTTTCATCCTAGCATCCCGGACAATAGGGGGAATGGCCGAACCTTCCTCCCGTCACTTGTTGATCCCCTTTGCCGGCCGCGGTTCCCCGGTGTGCCGCGCGGCACTGCCCGCGCTCCGGCTTCCCAATCTCGAAGCGCTGCTCTCGCGGCTCTCGCTCGCGGAGGCCGACACGCAGGACGAAAGCACGCGCTCGCCGCCCCATGAACGCGCGCTGGCCCGGGCGCTGGGCATTTCCGCAGCCGACGGCTGCATTCCCTGGGCCGCGCTGGAAGCCCGGCAGGCCGGCATTGCCGAACCCGGCGACCGCGAAGGCTGGGGCCTGGTCTCGCTGTGCAACTGGCAGGTGGGCATCGACGACGTGGTGCTGGGCGACCCGGCCGCGATCGAGATCGATGCTGCCGAATCGGCCGCGCTGCTGGCCGCCGCCCATCCCTTCTTCGAGGAAGACGGCATCGCGCTGCACCCCTCCCCCACACCCGGCCGCTGGCTCGCGCGCGCGCACATCTTCGCGGGACTGGCCACGGCCTCCATCGACCGCGCGGTGGGCCACCCGATCTCGCAGTGGTCGCCGCTGGCCGAAGCCGCACGGCCGCTGCGCCGCCTCCAGAACGAAATGCAGATGCTGCTCTACACCCAGCGCGTGAACGACGACCGCGCCGCGCGCGGCGTGCCGCCGATCAATTCCTTCTGGCTCAGCGGCACCGGCGCCCTGGAGCCCGGCGTTCCCCCGGCCGGCACCGCCGCGCCCACGGTGAGCGACACGCTGCGCGTGGCCGCCCTGCGCGACGACGGCCTGGGCTGGGCCGAAGCCTGGCAGGCGCTGGACGCAGGCCCCGTCGCCGGCCTGCTGGCCGCCTACACCGCCGGTGCCGACGTCACGCTCACGCTGTGCGGCGACCGCACCGCGCAGCGCCATGCGGTGCAGCCGCGCGGGCTGGTGGGCTGGGCCCGAAGCCTGTTCGACCGGCCGCGCGCCGCCAGCGTGCTGGAGGCCCTGTGAAGATCATTGCCCGCGAAATTCCGCCCCGCACGGTCTGGGCGCTCGAGCAGGCCGGCGTGCATCCGCTGCTGGCCCGCCTGTTCGCCGCGCGCGGCGTGCTGGCCAAGGACGAGCTCGACGACGGCCTGGCGCGCCTGCTGCCGCCCGACACGCTGCACGGCACGCGCGAGGCCGCGGTGCTGCTGGCCGACGCGATGGCGCAGGACAAGCGCCTGTGCATCGTGGCCGACTACGACTGCGACGGCGCCACCGCCTGCGCCGTCGCGGTGCGCGGCCTGCGCCTGCTCGGCGCGAAGAACGTGAGCTACCTGGTGCCCGACCGCGTGGTCGACGGCTACGGCCTCACGCCGCCGATTGCCGAGCGCGTGGCCGACAGTGGCGCCGACATGCTGATCACCGTCGACAACGGCATCGCCAGCGTCGAGGGTGTGGCCGCCGCCAAGGCGCGCGGCCTGCAGGTGCTGGTGACCGACCACCACCTGCCCGGCCCCGAGCTGCCGGCCGCCGACGTGCTGGTGAATCCCAACCAGCCCGGCTGCAGCTTCGAGAGCAAGAGCATCGCCGGTGTCGGCGTGATGTTCTACGTGCTGCTGGCGCTGCGCTCCGAGCTGCGCGCGCGCGGCGTCTTCAGCGCGGCCGCGCAGCCCAAGCTCGACGTGCTGCTCCCGCTGGTGGCGCTCGGCACCGTGGCCGACGTGGTGAAGCTCGACGCCAACAACCGCCGCCTGGTGGCACAGGGCCTGCGGCGCATCCGCGCCGGCGCGCTGCCCGCGGGCATCGCGGCGCTGTTCAAGGCCGCGGGGCGCAACGCCGCGGTGGCCACCACCTTCGACTTCGGCTTTGCGCTCGGCCCGCGCATCAACGCGGCCGGCCGGCTCGCCGACATGACGCTGGGCATCGAATGCCTGCTGACCGACGATGCCGGCCGCGCCGACGAACTCGCGCGCATGCTCGACGGCATCAACCGCGAGCGGCGCGACATCGAGGGCGGCATGCGCGACCAGGCGCTGCTGCTGGCCGAATCGCTGTTCGGTGCCACCGCCGACGGCAGCGAGGCGCCGCCCGCAGCCATCAGCGTGTTCGATGCCGACTTCCACGAAGGCGTGGTCGGCATCGTGGCCTCGCGCATCAAGGACCGCTTCCACCGCCCGACCTTCGTCTTTGCCGCCAGCGGCGCGCCCGGCAAGGAGCACGAGCTCAAGGGCTCGGGCCGGTCGATCCCGGGCTTCCATCTGCGCGATGCGCTCGACCTTGTGGCCAAGCGCCATCCGGGCGTGCTGCTGCGCTTCGGCGGCCATGCCATGGCTGCCGGCTGCACCGTGGCGCGCGAGAAGTTCGAGGTGTTCGAGCGCGCGCTGGCCGAGGTCGCACATGAATGGCTGGCCGCCTCCGCGCTCACGCGCCAGATCGAAACGGATGGGCCGATCGCGCGCGAGTACATGCGCATCGACCTGGTCGACACGCTGCACCGCGAGGTGTGGGGCCAGGGCTTCGCGCCGCCCACCTTCAGCGAGGAAGTCGAAGTGGTGTCGCAGCGCCTCGTGGGCGAGAAGCACCTGGCGCTCAAGCTGCGGCACCAGGGACAGCCGGTCGACGGCATCTGGTTCGGCCACACCGAGCCGCTGCCCGCGCGCGTGAAGCTCGCCTTCAGGCTCGATGCCGACGAATGGCAGGGTGTGCGCCGGGTGCGCTTCCTTGTCGAAGGCGCTGAGATCTAGCTCGCCACAGCTCGGCTCGGAAATCCCCGGGTCAGCTTCGGTGGGCGTGCATTCGGGACGGATTCCTACGCGGGCCGCGCGGCGGCGTTCTACGGTTGCCTTTCACATGCAGGAGCCCACGCACATGAAATCGACCACCGCATCCCCCGCAAAATCCACCCGGTCCGGCGCAAGCGCGCACACCGCCGCCAAGCAGCGGACCGTCCAGCGCACGCAGGACGCAAAGGACAGCGCCAAGCCCGCCGCCAAGAAGTCCAGCCAGCCCGCGCAGGCCGGGCCGCGCTCGCAGCCGGTCAATCCCCTGCCGGCGCAGCACCTGAGCAAGCCCGGGCTCGAGGCCGAGATGGCGCTGCGCCCGCGCTTCGAAGCGCCGGACTACAAGGGCAGCGGCAAGCTCGAGGGCATGGCGGCCCTGGTGACCGGCGGCGATTCCGGCATCGGGCGCGCCGTGGCGCTGCTCTATGCCCGTGAAGGCGCCGACGTCGCCATCGCCTACCTCGACGAAGACGAGGACGCCGAGGAAACCCGGCGCCACGTGGAGGCGGAAGGCGCACGCTGCATCCTCGTCAAGGGCGACGTCTGCGATCCGGCGTTCTGCCGCGACGCGGTCGACCAGACCATCGGGGCCTTCGGCAAGCTCGACATCCTGGTGAACAACGCGGCCTTCCAGCTGCATGCGGCGTCCATCGAGGACATCACCGACGAGCGCTTCGAACTCACGCTTCGGACCAACGTCTTCGGCTATTTCCAGATGGCGCGCGCCGCGGTTCCGCACCTGGGCCAGGGCGCCTCGATCATCAATACCGGCTCGGTCACGGGCCTGGAGGGCAGCGCGCACCTGCTCGACTATTCGACCACCAAGGGCGCGATCCACGCGTTCACCAAGTCGCTGGCCAGCAACTTGCTGCCCAAGGGTATCCGCGTGAATGCGGTGGCGCCCGGGCCGGTGTGGACGCCTTTGAATCCCGCCGACAGCCCGTCCGGGAAGATCAAGGATTTCGGCAAGAACACCGACCTGCAACGGCCGGCGCAGCCGGAAGAGCTCTCGCCTGCCTACGTGTTCCTGGCCGCGCCGAGCTGCGCCAGCTACATCACCGGCATCGTGCTGCCGGTCACGGGCAGCGTGGGCGCCGTCTGAAGGCGGCCAAGAGCTTCTGCAGCGGCCTGGAGCGCGGCGCGTCCTCCATGAGCGGCGGGATGGAGATGGCCAGCAGCAGCGCCGCCAGCGGCACCACGCAGACGAAGCCGATGTAGTTGAAGCCCAGCGCGCCGACGATGCCGCCCAGCACGAACATGCCGACAAGCCCGCCCGCCATCTGCATCCGGCGGCGGTTGTGGCGCACCATCGCATGCGCCGGCGTGGCATGCCGGTTCCAGTAGAGCAGCTTGCCCAGCTCCATGCCCACGTCGGTGATGTTGCCCGTCATGTGGGTGGTGCGGACGCTGCCGCCGGAGGTCTTGGAGCCGACGGCGTTCTGCAGCCCCATGATGAAGGACAGCAGCAGCACCGTGAGCGGAACCGCAAACGGGGTCGGCCAGGTCAGCGTGATAGCGCCCATCAATCCGAACGGGAACATGAGCGCGGCTTCCAGCAGCAGCGGCACCGCATAGACGCTGCGCAGCCGGTGCTGGCGGCCCCAGTTCACCAGGATGGCGCAGACCGCCGCACCCGCCAGGAAGGCGAGGATGGCGCCCAGCGCATTGAGCAGCAGCTTGGTGTTGCCCAGCACCAGCCCGTCCGCAAACTGCGATGCGAAGCCCGTCATGTGCGAGGTGTACATGTGCAGCACCAGGAACCCGCCCGCATTCACGGCGCCGGCATTGAAGGCCAGCAGCAGGCCGAGCACCCGGTTGGTGGAGGGTGCGCGGTGGCGGTGGGTAAGGAAGCGTAGTCTGCGCATCGGCGTGCAACTTGCGCTTGGACTCTAGCACCCGGACGAACGCCCATCGACCGCGTTCTACGCCGCCGGCCGCCGCCCCCAAGGGAATGTGCTGATTACACTTTCCCGCCGGCTTGCGTTGTGCAGGCCTGTACACACATCCAAGGGTTTCAATGAAAGTCTCAACTCTCCTGGCCGCGGCCGCACTCGTGGCTTCGGCCTTGCCCGCCGCGGCGCAGGTTTCGGTCCAGATCAACGTGCCCGGCCTGATCCAGGTGGCGCCTCCCGCGCCGCGCTACGAACCCATGCCGGGGCCGAGGGCCGGCCAGGTGTGGGTGCCCGGGCACTGGCAGTGGAACGAGCGCGCCTACGTCTGGCGCTCGGGCTACTGGCAGGCGGCGCGGCCCGACTATGCGTATGCGCCGGGCCGCTGGGTGCAGGCCGATGGCGGATGGCGGTGGATGGAAGGCGACTGGCGCCGCGCGGAGCCGCACCATCGCCACGCCGAAGAGCATCCTGGCGGTGGCGGATACCACTGCCCGCCGGGACAGGCCAAGAAGGGGCGCTGCTGATCTTCAGCCGCGGGAATGAAAGAAGCGGGCAGGTCGCCGCTTCCTTCTTGCCGGTCAGCACGGGGGCTTTCCGGTATGTTCGATATGGTGCCGCTTGTCGGAATCGAACTGACGACCTTCCGCTTACAAGGCGGGTGCTCTACCAACTGAGCTAAAGCGGCACGGATTGACTTGCGGGATTTTAACGGTGCGGTGTGCGTCGGCTGCCTGCTGTCGCTACTTCACGCGCTTGAGCGACGGGCGGCTGCCGCCGCCTGCCGGCGGGCGCGGCGGCTCATCGGTGGGGTCGGTGGGCGAGCCGGCGTCGTCGCCGGCATCGACCATTTCGTCCGCGTCTTCACCCGTCACCAGGTGGACGATCTTGCCGGCATCGCCTTCGGTGCCGCGCGACGCATCGCGCAGCGGCATGCGTGCAGGCCCCTGGGGCGAAGAAGGCGCGCCGGCCGCCTGGGACGGCCCGCCGCCCTCGGCGCCGCTGCCGGCAGGTACCGGTGCGGGAAACGCCATGCCCTGCCCGTTCTCGCGCGCATAGATCGCGATCACGCGGCCCACGGGCACGACGATCTCGCGCGCACTGCCCGCGAAGCGGGCCTTGAACTCGATGAAATCGTTGCCGAGCTTGAGCGAACTGGTCGCGTCGAAGCTGATGTTCAGCACGATCTCGCCGTTCTTCACGTACTCGCGCGGCACCTGGACGGTGTCGTCGACCTGCACCGCGACATAGGGCGTGAACCCGTTGTCGGTGCACCATTCGTACAGCGCCCGGATGAGGTACGGGCGGGTGGAGGACGACTCGAGCGCGTTGATCATGAAGGGCGGCGAAAAACGATGGAAGCAGGCACGCAGCTTACTTACTTTCGCATGACCTTTTCGGACGGGGTCAGTGCTTCGATGTAGGCCGGGCGCGAGAAGATGCGCTCGGCGTACTTCAGGAGCGGCGCCGCGTTCTTGCTGAGGTCGATGCCGTAGTAGTCCAGGCGCCAGAGCAGCGGCGCAATCGCCACGTCGAGCATCGAGAAATTGTCGCCCAGCATGTACTTGTTCTTGAGGAACACGGGGGCCAGCTGCGTGAGGCGGTCGCGGATGTGCGAGCGTGCCTTTTCGAGCGCCTTCTCGTTGCCCTTGGCGGTGCGGTTCTCGAGAGCGGCCACGTGCACGAACAGCTCCTTCTCGAAGTTGAGCAGGAACAGGCGCACGCGCGCGCGGTCGACCGGGTCGCCGGGCATCAGCTGCGGATGCGGGAAGCGCTCGTCGATGTACTCGTTGATGATGTTCGACTCATACAGGATGAGGTCGCGCTCGACCAGGATGGGCACCTGGCCGTACGGGTTCATCACGCTGATGTCTTCAGGCTTGTTGTAGAGATCGACGTCGCGGATCTCGAAGTCCATGCCCTTTTCGAACAACACGAAGCGGCAGCGGTGGGAAAAGGGGCAGGTCGTTCCTGAATACAAGACCATCATGGCGAGAGACTCCTAAAAATCAAAAAGAGTGGGTCGCGTTGGCAACCCACTCTGTGGAACCGCACGCACCAGGCGCGCGGTCGGCGTGGACGGAACTACTTGACGTCTTTCCAGTACGAGGCGTTCAGTCGCCACACGAAGACCAACGACATGACGAGGAACAGCAGCACCCACACACCGATGCGGATGCGCGTGTTCTGTGCCGGCTCGGCCATCCATTGCAGGTAGCTCACCAGGTCGCCGACCGCAGTGTCGAACTGCAGCGGCGTCATGGTGCCGGGGGTCACCTGCTCCCAGCCCTTGAACACTTCGGTCTCGTGGCCATGCTGCGAGATCTTGGTGTAGACGGGACGGCGTTCGCCCTGCAGCTCCCACAGCGGGTTGGGCATGGCAACGCTCGGGAACAGCAGGTTGTTCCAGCCGGTGGCCTTGGTGTCGTCGCGGTAGTAGGTGCGCAGGTAGGTGTACAGGTAGTCCGCACCCGTGCCGCCATGGCCGGCGCGCGAGCGGGCCACCAGGGTCAGGTCGGGCGGCGTCGTGCCGAACCATTCCTTGGCCTGGCGCGCGTCGATGTTGGCCTTCATGGTCTCGCCGACCTTGTCGGTGGCGAACAGGAGGTTGTCCTTGATCTGCTGCTCGGTAATGCCGATGTCCTGCAGCCGGTTGTAGCGCATGAACGCCGCGGAGTGGCAGTTCAGGCAGTAGTTGACGAACAGCTTGGCGCCGTTCTGCAGCGAGGCGACGTCGGTGGTCTTGTTGGGCGCCTTGTCCCAGGCCATGCCGCCGGACTCGGCCGATGCGGCTGCGGAAAAGGTCAGGCCCAAGGCCAGGCCAACAACCGCGAGCCAGCCAGAAATGCTTTTCTTCATCGTGTTTCTCTCGAGCTCTCTTGGGCTTCTCAATGGGCGGCGAAGGTCACGCGCTCAGGCACGGGCTTGAACTCGCCCTTGCTGCTCCACCAGGGCATGAGCAGGAAGAAACCGAAGTAGAAAAGCGTGCCGATCTGGGAAATGGTCTGCGCGATGTCCAGCGCGAACGAACCGATGACCAGGCTGCCCCAGACGCCGGGCGCCTGGATGCCCAGGTAGCCCAGGATCAGGAAGAAGAACACGAAGACGCCGTAGACATACTTGTGCCAGCCCGGACGGTAGCGGATCGACTTGACTTCGCTCTTGTCGAGCCATGGCAGGAAGAACAGGATGATGACGGAGCCGCCCATCACGAGCACGCCCCAGAACTTGGCGTCGAAGGCCTTGAGCAGGAAGATGACCACGGCCGCCACGACGACCAGCGCGATCTTCAGGGCCATGCTCGACTTGCCCTTGATGAAGTTCAGGACGGCGGCCGCGGCGATGATCAGCGCGAACACGTTGACCATGTCGTCGGTGGTTGCACGCAGCATCGAATAGAACGGCGTGAAGTACCAGACCGGCGCAATGTGGTTCGGCGTCTTGAGCGAATCGGCCGGAATGAAGTTGTTGTACTCGAGGAAGTACCCGCCCGCTTCCGGCGCGAAGAAGATCACGGCCGAGAAGATCGTGAGGAACACCACCACGCCGAAGATGTCGTGCACCGTGTAGTACGGATGCGACGGAATGCCGTCCAGCGGATGGCCATCGGGGCCGCGCTTGGCCTTGATCTCGATGCCGTCGGGGTTGTTGGAGCCCACTTCGTGCAGCGCGATCAGGTGGGCCACCACCAGGCCGAGCAGCACCAGCGGCACGGCGATCACATGGAAGCTGAAGAAGCGGTTCAGCGTGGCGTCGCTCACCACGTAGTCGCCGCGGATCAGCAGCGCGAGGTCAGGGCCGATGAACGGGATGGCCGCGAACAGGTTCACGATCACCTGGGCGCCCCAGTAGCTCATCTGGCCCCATGGCAGCAGGTAGCCCATGAAGGCCTCGGCCATCAGGCACAGGAAGATCGCGCAGCCGAAGACCCAGATCAGCTCGCGCGGCTTGCGGTAGCTGCCGTACATGAGGCCGCGGAACATGTGCAGGTACACCACGATGAAGAACGCCGAGGCGCCCGTCGAGTGGATGTAGCGGATGAGCCAGCCCCAGGGCACGTCGCGCATGATGTACTCGACCGATGCGAACGCCTGGTTCGCGTCGGGCTTGTAGTGCATCACGAGGAAGATGCCGGTCACGATCTGGATCACGAGGACCAGCATCGCGAGCGAGCCGAAGATGTACCAGAAGTTGAAGTTCTTCGGTGCGTAGTACTTGCCCCACTGGTCGTTCCAGAGCTTGCTCAGCGGGAAGCGGTTGTCGACCCAGTTGAGCAGCTTCTCGCCGGCGGGCGCGTTGGGGGAAATTTCGTGGAATTCAGCCATGTTGTTCTTCTGCCTCAGGCCTTCTTGGAGTCTTCACCGATCAGGAGCTTGGTGTCCGACAGGTACATGTGCGGCGGCACAGGCAGGTTGTCGGGCGCGGGCTTGTTCTTGAAGACGCGGCCGGCCAGGTCGAACGTGGAACCGTGGCAAGGGCAGAGGAAGCCGCCTTCCCAGTCGCTCGGCAGCGAAGGCTGCGGGCCGGCCTGGAAGCGGTCGGTCGGCGAGCAGCCCAGGTGGGTGCAGATGCCCACCACCACCAGCACGTCGGGCTTGATCGAGCGGTGCTCGTTCTGCGCGTACTTGGGGGTGAATTCGTCGGGGTGCCGCTTGGAGAGCGGATCGGCCAGCTGGCCGTCGAGCTTGGGGAGCTCGGCCACTTGCTCGGGCGAGCGCTTGAGGATCCAGACGGGCTTGCCGCGCCACTCGACGGTGATCTTCTCGCCGACCTTGAGGCCGCCGATGTCGACTTCGACGGCAGCGCCCGCGGCCTTGGCCTTCTCGGAGGGCTGGAACGTACTCACAAAGGGAATCGCGGTGGCCACGCCTCCCGCTACGCCGGCACAGCTGGATGCGATTAACCACGTCCGCTTGCTTGTGTCGATCCGGGGGGAGCCGGAGGTCATGTCACTCATGGGGATCCTCTAAGTCTTCTTCGCTGGAGCAGGGTCAACCGGCGATTGTAGCGGGCTGTTGCGCGCATATTCAATGGGGCCGGCCTGGCGCTGCGCGAACGCGCATTCCCGGCCATGCGAAAGAGGCAATTAATAACAATGAATTAATCCTGATTTACAAGACATTTCGACACAAGGATTTGCACGCGTAAAAGATGTCTCAAGGGCTAAATTAGTTGCGGCACACTTCGCCAACTGCTAATCTTGTCCCAACTGTTAACTGCTAATTGAGAGGATATTTGCCATGCGAATCGCCCCCCTGATTTCCGCCACTTTCATTGCTGCGCTGGGCATTTCCTCGGCCTTGGCACAAACACAAACGCCCCCGCCGGTCCAGACGCCTGGTCCCCAGCCGGCCAGCGCGACCGGCGCAACCAATTCCGCATTCGGACGCATCACCGCGCAGCAAGCCGGTGGCGTCGCGGCCGCCGTTGGCCTGGCGGCTGCCGTTGGCAGCGGCAATGGCGGCAACAGCGGCGGCGGCAGCGGCACGGGCGGCACCGGCGGCACGGGCACGGGTACAGGCACGACCGGCACGAATTAAACGTGCGGGCCCTCTTCGCGGGAGGGCATTCGCCGAAGGCTCCGCGCGTTGGTCTGGCCACGCGACTTATTGAATGCTGCCTTTTGTCGGCATTTCTTTTGGGCGTTGGCGGCTGTTCTTCCGGATCCTCGGCCATGCTGGCCACGGCGCGGCATATCTATAGCGGCAGCGCCGCGACGCCCCAGCCCACTTTCAACCCGAATTACCGCTATTTGCGGGTCGCCGTCGGCAAGCAGACGGTCTTCATGGTGCTCGGCTACATCGACCAGCGCCCCGAAGGCGCCGTCGAGGTCTGGTACAGCGGCAACGGCGAGGTCGTGAGGCTGCTCGACGGGCGCCTCGTGGGAACCACCGGCCTTCGCACCGATTGGCGCGAGGTGCGCTTTTCCAGCCTGCCCGCGTGGACTGGCGATGCGAACGGCGCGGCGCCAAAGACCTACCAGCGCGAGCGCGACATGATGCCGGGCTACCGGTTCGGCATTCGCGACGAGGTCGTGCGCACGCCCATTGCTGCACCGCAGCAGACCGCGCTGGCCGGCACGGCTGGCGCGTCGCTGCGCTGGTACGAGGAGCGCAGCGTTTCGCATCCGGCGAGCGCCTCGCTGCCTCCGGCGCGCTTTGGCGTTTCGCAAGCGGGCGGCACGCCTCGGGTCGTCTATTCCGAGCAATGTATTTCCAATGACCTGTGTATGAGCTTCGAGCAGTGGACGCCTTCCCCCCCAGCACCCGTCGCAGCGGCGAGCGCTGGTACATGAGCAGTTCGCTCCTGCGTGGCTTCGGCAGACATCCCTGGCCTCTTCGCGCGGCGGTGGCCTGCGCATTGGCGGCGAGTTGCGCCGCCGGCGCGCAGCCCCTGGGCAACAGCCCCGTCGACAACAAAACACCCGCCGACGACGCCGATATCCGTCCCGGCGAGCGGCTGAGCGCCTGGCTGCTGCGCCAGCCGGCCGAAACGGCCTCCCCGGGACTGTCATGGCGCATCCCGCAAGAGCGCTTGGCGCAGCAGTTCCTGAAGAACACCCTGCTGCTGCGGCTCGATGCCGCCAGCCGGCGCGTGCCGCCGGAAGAGCAGGGCCGGCGCAAGCAGTTGATGGCTTGGCTGCAGGGCCTGCCGGTGACCGGCCGCGTCGCGCTCGGCATCGTCGATCCGCGCTGGCTGCAGGCGCACCCGGAAGAAGATCCGGTGCTGACGGCCGGCCAGCAGCTGGTGGCGCCGCCGCCAGCGCTGAAGACCATCTCGGTCCTGCAGCCCGATGGGCAGCTTTGCCAGGTGGCCCATGAACCCGGCCGCACGGCGTGGGACTATGTCGCCGCCTGCAGCCCCGAGGGCAAGCACGACTGGGCCTGGGTCGCCCAGCCCGACGGGCGCACCGCCCGCGTGGGCGTAGCGCCCTGGAATGCGCATCCCTCGAACGAGCCGGCGCCGGGCGCATGGGTCTGGGCCGCGCCGCGCGGCATGGACGACCTGGAGGCGATCTCCGAGGGCATCATCAAGTTTCTGGCCACGCAAGGGCCGTCGCCGCAAGGCGGCGCGGTCCTGCAGCCTTCGGCGGGTGCGGCCGTACCGGCCGCCGCCATCGCCGCACCCGCTGCACCGCCCGCCCTGCCTGCCTTGCCCGACGTGCCGCCGGCACCTGCCGCGCCGGCGCCATCGACGGCCATTTCCGTGCGTCCCGAAGCAGCACCGCAATACCGCGCGCTCCAGACGAGCGGCAACGACTGGGGCGAGACCGGCCTGCTGCAGACGCCCACCGCGCGCATGGGCCAGGCGGGCGACATGCGGACCTCGCTCACGCACGTCTCGCCCTACACGCGGCTGAACGTCATGTTCCAGCCGCTGGATTGGCTGGAAGCGGGCTTTCGCTACACCTCCATCAGCAACCGGATCTACGGCGTCGGCCTCAGCAACCAGGGCTACAAGGACAAGAGCATCGACCTGAAGGCGCGGCTGTGGAAGGAGTCGGCCTACCTGCCCGAGGTGGCGCTGGGCTTTCGCGACATCGGCGGCACCGGCCTCTTCTCCTCCGAGTACCTGGTGGCCAGCAAGCGCCACGGCGACCTGGATTTCAGCCTCGGCATCGGCTGGGGCTACCTGGGGAGCAGCGGAAACATCAGCAACCCCTTCGGCTTGCTGAGCAGCCGCTTCAAGACCCGCGTGAGCGAGACGACCTGGGGCGGCGCCAACTTCGGCCGGCTCTTTCGCGGACCTGCCGCGCTCTTTGGCGGCGTGCAATGGCGCACGCCCTGGGACCCGCTGACGCTCAAGCTCGAATACGACGGCAACGACTACAAGAACGAGCCGCTCAACAACCCCCAGCGGCAGCGCTCCCCGTTCAACATCGGCCTGGAGTACCGCTACTCCCCCGGCGTGATTTTCTCGGCCGGCTTCGAACGCGGCAACAAGGTGATGCTGGGCCTCACGCTGCAGACCAACCTGGCCACCCTGCAGATGCCCAAGGCGGCAGACCCGCCGGCGCCGAGCTTCTCGCCGGACCCGCCGGCCGCCTCGCCGGGCTGGGCCGCCACCGCGGCCGACATCGAAAGCCGCACGGACTGGACCATCCAGCGCATCGCACCGCAAGGCCAGATGCTGCATGTGTGGATCACCGAAAGCGCCACCGTCTACCGGGATGTGCGGGTCGAGAAGATCATTGCCGTGCTGCATCGCGATGCGCCGGCCTCGATCAAGAACTTCGTGCTCCATTACTCGGAGCGGGGCCTGCCGATGCACGCGCAAGTGGTCAACCGCAATGAATGGGTGACCGCGCACTACCAGGCGCAGACGCCCGGCGAGGTTCGCGCGGCCAGCCAGCGCGACTATGCGCCCCCGCCCGTGGGCTCGGGCGATCCGGCCACCTTCGTTCCGCCGGGCAGCAGCGCCCACACTGCGGCCGCATCCGCAGATGCCTCTTCCGCCACGGCCGACAACAAGGCCCTTGGCCCGTGGGAGCGCCGCAGCGACAAGTTCAGCATCGGCCTCACGCCCAGCCTCGGCCAGATCCTCGGCGGGCCCAACGCATTCGTGCTCTACCAGATCGGCGTGCAGGCGGTGGCGGAATACCGCTTCACGCCCAGCACCTGGGTCAACGGCGCGCTGAACCTGCGCATGGTCGACAACTTCGACAAGTTCACCTACACGGCGGGCAGCAACCTGCCCCGCGTGCGAACCCTGCAGCGCGAGTACGTCACCGCCAGGCGCCTGACCATGCCGGTGCTCCAGCTGACGCACGTCGGCAGGCTCTCCGACAACCAGTACTACAGCGTGTACGGCGGTGCCCTGGAAACCATGTATGCGGGCGTCGGCGGTGAATGGCTCTACCGGCCATGGCGCAGCCGGATCGCCTTCGGGGTCGACTTCAACCACGTGCGCCAGCGCGACTTCGAACAGGACTTCGGCCTGCGCGACTACAAGGTGAACACCGGCCACGCCACGCTCTACTGGGACACCGGCTGGCACGGCGTGCTGGCCAAGATCAGCGCGGGCCAGTACCTGGCGGGCGACCGCGGCGTCACCATCGACATCAGCCGCCGCTTCGACAACGGCGTGGTGCTCGGGGCCTACGCCACCAAGACCAACGTATCGGCCAGGCAGTTCGGCGAAGGCAGCTTCGACAAGGGCATCTATCTTTCCATTCCCTTCGACGCGCTGCTGCCGCGCTCGAACAAGTTCACCGCCAACTTCGCCTGGGCGCCGCTGGTGCGCGACGGCGGTGCGCGGCTCGGCCGGATCCATCCGCTCTACGAGATGACCTCGGCCCGCGACCCGAGCGCCTACAAGTTCGCGCCGCCGGACAGCGGCACGCCGGGCACGGGCGACAACATCCTGAACTTCGAACGGCCGCGCTGACGCGGCGCGGCCGCCAATCCCCTGCCGCGCTCACCCGTGCGGCAGGGCTTTCGAAGAACAGGAATCAGCCGGCCTGGTCCGAGCCGGCTGCGCGCATGATGAAGAACAGCCAGGCCATCATCATGGCCGCCATGCAGGCAAAGCCCAGCGTCATGGCGTTGATGGTCTGGATGTAGGAAATGGGCGGCGTGGCCGCGAGCATGGCCGCAGCGAACACCAGCGCACCGAAGATCGAGCACCACAGAAGCGCACCGGGCCGGCCGGCGGCCCTGAACCCCGTACGCAGGCACATCGTCAGGCCGAAGATGGCGGGCGCGTAGAAGAACGGCGAAAAATCCATGCCGCCGTAGTTCTTGCCGAAGGCCAGCACCACCAGGTACGGGCCCAGCAGCCCCAGCAGGATTCCGCCGATCTCGGCCACCAGGAAACCGAAGACGACGAACTTGACGAACAGGCCAAAGGCGTCCTTGCGCCGATCGGATGCCCAGTTGGCCGCCAGCCTGGGCAGGATGTAGTAGCCCAACGCAAGCAGCACATACTGCATCGGCAGCAGGAAGGTGATGTAGATCTTCAGCAGCCCGCCCTGCACCGAATCCGCCGAGGAGCCCAGCAGCAGGATGGCGCCTCCCGTCATGATCCAGCTCATCAACTGCGAAAGGCTGGCCTTCCAGCCGTAGCTGGCGGCTTCCCCGAGCGTCAGGGCCTGGGCGTTGGCGGCGGCCGGCAGCGGTGCCATCACCTGGCGCAGGCTCGTCGCCACCAGGATGGCAAAGGGCAGCTGGATGACGGCGATCCACAGCAGCGCCTGCGTCCATGACGCCGGCTTCAGGCCGATCAGCACCGCCACGTATCCGACGCAGACCAGCACGCCGGATGCACAGAGCACCAGGTAGCGGCGTCCCACGAGCAGGATGCTTCGGGAAATCCAGAATATTTCATAGCCCGCGATCAGGGCCACGCCGGCCCAGCGGAGCGGCCCCGGAAAGCTCGTGAACTGCCAGGCCAGGAAGCCCGCAATGGAGACCCCCAGCACGAGCGCCCAGCTCCACCAGGCGGCGGACCGGCCCGCGTAGTAGCGCTTGATCAGCAGCGGCTCGTGCACCACCGCCGTATGCACGATGTACTGGAAGCTGACGATCGCCAGGAAGGCCGAGGCAATGCCGAAGTCGGAGGGCGACAGCGCCCGCGCCAGCGCAAAGCTCAGCAGCAGCTGGCTCGCGCTGTAGATGCACTGGTCTGCAACTGCGTAGATCGGACCTGCGAGGCGCTTTCGAATTCCGGACAGGGACGCCATCCTGGGCCTGTTCACCCTATTCCGAAATGGAAAACAGGACCGGATAGTCGGTGGCCTTGGCAGCAAAGCCACCGTCGACGGGGCTGCCGCAGCTGCCGTGGCGCACCTGCGGGAAGAAGTCGACCCGCGTGCACTTTTTTCCCTTGTCGGCGGGAACCAGCACGTTCTGCTCGGCGCTTTGCGTCCACACCACGTGCAGCAGGGAATTGCCGCGGCTCAGCACCAGCTTGTTCAGGCCGGCATTGCTCTGGTATGAAAGCTTCTTCGAATTGCGGGCGATCTTGAGGAATTCGGTGAGGCTCGAAAAGGCTTCCTTCTTTTCGCCGCCCTTCGACTTGAGGCCGAAGTTGTCTTCCCTCGAGATGACGGAGGTTCCCCGGTCCTGCCAGGCATAGAGATTCAGCAGCCTGATGCCCGCGGCCACGTTGGTCAGGTATTCGCGCAGGATCAGCGAAGCCTGGGTGTTGCGGTCCCGCACCGGCAGGTAGGAGGCATAGCCCCACTCGGAAGCGACGATCCCGACCTTTCCGAGCTGTTGCTGGTCCAGCTTTGCGCGCAGCTTTCCATAGTCCGCGATGGCGGTTTCCGGAATGGAGCGGTAGGGATGGATCGATATGTCCGTCAGGCAGTCGGCCTTGGCCGCCGACACGAAGGCATTCTCGAGCTGCGAGGGAACCTGGCCCGGGCTGAAGGGAAGCTTCGCAAAGCCGAATCCCATGACGATCTTCGGCGGCGTCTTCATTTGCGCGATGCTGCGGCAGAACTCGGCGGTCGCGGTTTCAAAGCTCGAGAAAAGCGACGGGTTCAGGAAGGTCTTGTGGTCGGGCTCGTTCCACAGCTCCCAGACGGCGACATCGGCCGCGTGCGCGCTCATGAACTCGAGCGCGAACTTGGCAAACAGCTTTTCGCGCTGGCCTTCTCCCGCTTCCGCCGGGCTCTGCCCCCAGATCTCGCGGCCTCCGAACAAGGTCACGATCGCCTGGAGCCTGGCGTTCTTCACGCGCTTGATCAGGCCCGAGTAGTCGACCGATGCCGGGTTGACGCTCTTCAGCGGCGGCCGCGCGCCGAATCTCACGAATTCGAAGCCCGATGCCCTGATCTCGTTCAGATCCTCGTTCGTGATGGTGGCCGGGTCGATCTGCACGCTCAGCGCGACCGGATATTCCGTGCCCAGTTCGGCGATGCCGCGGGCCTGTGCGGTGCAGGCCACGGCCGCCAGCGCCGCCGAGGCGCACAGCAGCCTGAAGGCACCCCGCAAACGCCCCGCCACCGAAGAAAAAAATGAAGGCTTCTTCACTGTACCGACTCCTTGTACAAGTCCAGGATGGCGGCGTTCATTCGGTCGGCGGTGTATTTCTCTTCGAAAATCTGCCGGCCGGCACGCCCCATCCGCTGCAATTCCTCATCGGAGATCCGATCGATCTCGCGCAGCACGTCGTCCAGCGCGTCGAGCGAAAACAGCCTTCCGTTCCTGCCGTCTTCGACGATGTCGACCAGGCCGCCCACGGCGGATGCAAAAACCGGCTTGCTGCGCGCCATGGCCTCGACCGCGACAAGGCCGAAGCCTTCCCACCGGGAGGGAACGATGACCGCGTCGCACGACCGGTAGGCTTCTTCGAGCTCGTCCTTCTCGAGCCATCCGGCGAACTCGATCTCGCTCGAGCGCGCAAGGGAAAGATCGTTCCTGACGGCGCCGCCCACGATCACGAGCTTGAAGCCGGGCTGGACGCGGGCATAGGCGTCGAGCAAGGCGTCGATGCCCTTCTGCCGGTCGAGCCGCCCCACGAAAAGGACTCTTCGGGGCCGTGCCGGGGCCCTGGGAGCCACCGTGTTTTCCGCAATGGGCGCGGTGGGCTGGATCCCGTTCGGAATGCACTTGCACCGCTTGATGCCGAATTTCTCGGCCACCCGGAACTCGTGGCCGCTGATGCAGATGATCGCGTCGCTCCAATGGGACAGCAGCCATTCGATCCACCGATAGATCGACTTCTTGTACGAGGGCCCGACCTGGTCGAAGGCCCAGCCGTGCGAGCAATAGACGATCTTGGTCTCGGCCGGCACCTGGCCGAGCAGCGCCATGGCGCGAACGATTCCGCCCGGAATCGAGCTGTGCAGGTGCAGCACCGTGGGGCGCTCCGAGCGGATGATTTTCTTGATCTCGGCGGCGTAGCTTGCAAGGGCAAGAGGACTGCGGGCCGTGGGGACCACATGCGTGTCCCGGGAGTCCAGCCACTCCACCGGGCCGGGCAAGATGAACTTGGCCTGGCTGATCACGGGAGAGTTCTGCTGAAAGCCCGAAACCAGCCGAAGATAGGTTTCGAGCCCGCCCTTGAGCGTTTCGGCAACGTGCAATATCTTCATAGGTGCCAATCAGATCAATGCATGGATACCGGCCACCACCTGGCTTCTCAATGCGTCGAGCGCTTTGCGGTCCGGGTGCCGGTCATCGAGCAGGCCCAGCACCGAGGTACCCAGCTTTTCGACGCGGGGCGACAAGTCGAAGAGGTAGCGCTTTCTGCCGGTCAGTTCGAAAAACGACTCCACCTTCTTGTCCCAATTCATTCCTATGGACGGAATGTTCAAACCGTAGGCCACGATATTCGCGTGCAGCCGGTGGGCCACGATGCACGAGCAGGCGCTGATCAAGGCAACGAGTTCATCCGGGTGCCGGGGAACGAGAAAAATCGATTTCGGCGCATCGGAGGCCGAGGAAATTTCTTCCAGGACCTTGTTGTCTTCGGAGGCGCCGTTCGTGAAATAAAGCACCCGCTTTCCCTCGGCCCGCAATGATTCGGCCAGCGTGGCAAAGAATTTGGCCGATTGCGTTGAATTAGAGCCTTCGTATTCGGAATTCATCACCAGCGCATCGAGGCTGCTGACGCAAATTCCGATGTCCCAATTCTTTTCCGGCGAAAGCTCGTCCGAGAAGGCATCGGCGCAGATGAGCGCCGGATCGGGCACCACCTGTATGTCGCTCCTCGGGATTCGGAAGTAATTGTGCAGGTTGCTGGCCGATTCCTGGTCGCGCGTGGCGTAGAAGGCGGGCCTCGCGTTTTTCAGGAATCGCCCGACGAGAAAGCGCCCGAGAAAAGACCATTTCGCCGTCACGCCCACCGACAGGATCACCACCTTCTTTCCACGCAGCAGCCGGCTCAGGAGAAACAGCTTCGCCGGAAAATTGAGCGCCACGTCGCAAAACAGCTGGCCGCCGCCAATGACGATCAGGTCCGCATCGTCGACAGCGGCCTTCCAGTTCTTCCGCCAGCCGAGAAAATAGCCCTTGAGGCAATACAGGAACACGATCACCGACCTGATGAACGAAGGCAGCTTCGCAAAGAGCCGGAATGCGCCGCCGCCGCGCAGGTTTTCTTCCTCGAAGCCGAGCCGGCCGGCAATGTCCAGGAATTCGACCCGGGCCTGCGGATATTTCAGGCCCGCAATATGGGCCAGGGATGCCGCGATGACGCCGTCGCCCAGGTTGTCGCTGAAAGGCACGGCGCAGATAAGGATCTTTTTCATCTGTGAATCAAGCATCGGTTGCCTTCGAAGCCAAGCCGCTCATCGCGACCCGTGGCCCACGGCGACCACCCAGATGGTCCTGATGAAGATGCCGATGTCCCGGCCGACCGACAGCGTCTCGACATAGGCGACATCCAGCGCCACGCGCTTCTTGTAGCTCAGCTGGTTGCGCCCGCTGACCTGCCACAGGCCCGTGATGCCGGGCCGGACGGCGCAATAGAACGACCAGTCCGCCCCGTACAGCATCTTCTGGTCGAGCATGCAGGGCCGGGGGCCGACCAGGCTCATGTCGCCGACCAGCACGTTCCAGAACTGCGGCAGCTCGTCCAGGCTGGTCTTGCGGATGAACTTGCCGAAACGCGTGATGCGCGGGTCGTTTTCGAGCTTCTGGTAGTCGTCCCACTGCTGGCGCGCCACCGGATCGTTGCGCAAGTGCTCCTCCAGGATCTCGGCGGAGTTCCGCAGCATCGAGCGGAACTTGTAGAACTTGAACACGCGCCCTCCCCGCCCGAAGCGCGGCTGGGAATACAGGACAGGCGCCCCGGAAGTGATGAACACGCCCAGGGCGATCAGGACGTAGAGCCAGCCGAAGGCGCAGAAAAAGAACAGGGCGGCCGCAATGTCCACCGCTCTTTTTCCGGCGCGCAGCAGCGCGGGATGCTCCACCCTCGTCCATGCGACGTCGTTCGCAATGGCGCCGATCGCTTCATCGCCTGCGGGCGCCATCGACTCTTCATGGCGGAAATTCGTCATAGGAATGCCCCCTTCTCACATTCGAAGCGGAGGCAAATTTGCAGCTTGAGAACTCTCATTGCAGGAGAACCTTTCGTCTTACAAGCAGGTGCTTGTCCCTTTCGGGTTCAGTGATACGTGGCGGCTTGGTTTTCAGGCCAATACGGCCCTGCACGGAAGCCGTGAAGGTTGCAGCGCAGAAAAATCAATGCGCAGGCCGAGCGATCCAAATACGTAATACAAAAGAGCGACGCACTTGTCTCTAGTCCTTTGTTATTAGCGTTTGATTGATGGCACCGATTTAGTGCGCAATGTGATAATTATCACAATCTCGCTAAATTTTCTCAGAAACTATCCACCAGACTAGGTGGTATCCCTGTTGTTTTTGTATTTATAGTGTGTGTAACGGTAACCACCGTATTTGTAGCTGCTGCTGCCCGCATGGCGCCGGGATAAGTCCATAGCATTCAAAATTACGCCATTGGCCGAGCAGCCCGCGTGCGCCAGCCTTCTGACGCTTTCGTTCAATTCGCCCAGGTGCGTCTTTTCGGCCCGGGCAACGAGCAGAAGAGAGCCTGCGAGCGGCGCCACCGATGCGGTGTCCGCCGCCACCAGCACCGGCGCGGTATCGATAATCACAAGGTCGTAATCCGGCGAAAGCTTTTCCAGGATCTGGGAAAAAGAATCGCTCATGAGCAATTCGGCCGGATTGGGCGGCAGCATGCCGGTCGTCATGACGTCCAGGTTCGGCAGGATCGACGAGCGAATGGCTTTTTCGAAGCCGAGCGTGCCGGCAATCAATTCCGAAAGGCCGGACGAGCGCGAAAGGGAGAAGAACTGGTTGACCCGGCCCTTGCGCAGGTCGGCGTCGATCAGCAGGACCTTCTTTCCTGACGCAGCGGTGATGGCCGCGAAATTGACCGAGACGAAGGTCTTCCCGACTCCCGGCGTCGCGCCGGAGATGAGCAGGCGGTTGTTGGGCGCCTCCAGCATGGCGAACTGCAATGCGGTCCGCAGGCTGCGCAGGCTTTCGACCGCGGGATCCTCCGATTGCTGGAGCGCGAGAATGTGCATTCCCGGCGCCCTGCTCTCGATGTTCTTGTCGATCGTGCGCTGGGCCGGGCTCAACGGGATGCTGCTGTACACGTTGAGGCCCGTGTGCATCTCGATCTCGCTCGGATTGCGGATGCCGCCGAACAGCGAGTTCTTGGCAATGGCGAGCACGACGCCGGCCCCCAGGCCCAGCAGCAGCGCCAGGACGATGATCAGCGGCCGCTTGGGCCAGACGGGCTCCTCGGGAATGATGGCGTCGTCCAGCAGGCGCACGTTGCCGACCTTGCCTTCCTTGGCCAGCCGCATCTGCAGTGAGCTGTTCAGGAGCGACACGTAGAGGTCGGTGTTGACCTTGATGTCGCGCTGCATCTGAACGGTGTTCTGCTGCAGCAGCGGCATCTTGCGGATGCGCGAATCGACCGCCGAGATCTGGCTCCGCCATGCCGAAATCTGCGCGTCCAGCGTCTGGAGATTCGGGTGCTTGTCGGTGAAGCGCGCCGAAAGCTCCCGCCGCTTCTGTTCGGCTTCGAGCAGCTTGGACTGCAGGTCGACCGTCTGGGCCAGCGCATTCTTGGCCTCGTCGTCGAGGCTGACGGTGCCGTTCTCGTTTCGATAGCGGTTGTAGAGGTCTTCGGACTGCTCGAGCTGCTTCTTGAACTGCGGCAGCGCGGTGTCCAGGAAGCCCAGGGTCTTCTCGGCCTCGGCAGCCTTGCGCTCGATGTTCTGGCGCACATAGAGCCGCCCGATTTCATTGAGCAGCTGCGTCAGCTTTTCCGGATCCGGGCTTTTCAGGCTGACGTCGAGAACGCCGGACTGCTTGCCTTTCTCGACGACCTTGAGGTTGTCCTGCAGCGACAGCAGCGCCAGTTGCCTGGAGTTGCGGGCCAGCTGGAACTGCGCGCCGGGCTTGGCACTGATGGAGCTGACCAGCAGCCGGAGGCTGCCGCCCGGAACGTTGGCCACGAGCGGGATTCCGACGGTGCCCTTGAGCGGCGTGTCGACGTTGGGAACGAGCAGTTCGTAGCGGTTGTCCGGCCCGAGGGTCAGCATGAAAGGCTTCGCTTCGAGCTCCGCGGGGACGTCGAATTGCGGAACCATGATCGCCTCGGCCCCCGTCACGTAGCCGGAAAGCCCCATGAAGCCCGGGTTCGACAGCTCGGTGGCGCGCCGCGCGAGCCAGCTGCCCACGATGGGTGCATAGCGCGGCTGCGCGCTGATGTACAGCTTGGTGTTCTCCACCGCCTGGCCGAGGATGGCGCGCGACTTGATGATCTCGATCTCGCCCGCGGCCGGCGTCTTCACGCTCAGCAGCGACGACGCCGCATCGCCCAGGAAGCTGCCTGCCGAATTGCCTGAGTCCTCGACCTGCACGGCCACATTGGTTTCGTACATCGGCTGCCCGAAAAGGGCGTAGGCCATGCCAAGCAGCAGGGCCACGGCAACCACGATGGCAATGAACCACCGGTGGTCGATCAGGATGTCCAGGTACTCGACGAGTTTGAACCCGTCGTTCTCCTCTTCCAGCGCGGGCATCGGCAGGGCGGCTTGCTGGGGTGCGTTCATGTCGGTTGCTGCTCAGGTTTTGTAATTTTCAAAATGCGGTCGATCCACGTCCTGGCTCCCACGTCGATGAGCGCCAGGGCATGCTCGAAGGCCGCCTCGTCCTGTTGGTAGGGATCGGGCACGTCCTGCTTGGCGGCCTCGGCAATGCGAAAGACCTTGCCGCGCACAAAGGGGTAGGCCGACTCGAGATGGCGGCGCTGCGCCATGTCCATGACCAGGATCAGGTCCGCCTGCCGGCACAGCATCTGGTTCACCTGCTGCGCCAGGTGGCCGGAAATGTCGATGCCGCGTTCCTGCATGAGTTTTTGCGCCATCGCGTCGGCCGGCTTGCCCACGAGAGCGCCGGTGCCGGCCGACACCACGCGCAGGTGCGGCAGGCCCGCGGCCAGGATGCCTTCGGCCATCGGGCTGCGGCAGATGTTGCCGATGCAGACTGTCAGGACGGATTTCATCTGTGGCGGCTCCAGACCTCGTCGCCGGAATTGATCACTTGCGCAGCCGGCAGGATCAGGCTGGCCAGGCGGTTCCAGGTGACCAGCGGCACCGAATCGATGTAGACAACGTCGCGCGGCTGCAGCGGGAAGCGCTCGGCCAGGCCCAGCGCCGCCGGGTTCCTGGCGTTCAGGTGGAAGATGGCCGGCAAGCCCCGCGCGTTGTTGCGGATGACGTAGATCTGACCCGTGTTGGCCGAAGTCAGGTTGGGGCCGCCGGCCTCGCCCAGCGCCTCGTTGAGGCTGAGCCGCCCGTTGTGCATGAGCAGCGCCGACGGACGGGCAATTTCGCCCATCACGAACACCTTGCTCTCGTCGCGGTGCCGCACCTGGACCACGTCGCCGTTGCGCAGCGGAATCCTGCTGGCGTCGGCGCCCAGGTCCTGCAGGTTGGGCAGGTTGATGAGCGTGGTCTTGTCGCCGCGCGTGAGCGTCACGAACGAGCGGTCGCCATTGGCGGTGATGCCGCCGGCCCGGCTCAGGGCTTCGGCCAGCGTCATCGGCACGTCGGTGAAGATCTGCAGCCCCGGGTTGCGCACTTCGCCCTCGACGAAGGCGCGCCGGCTTCGGAAGGACTGGATGCGCACCGTGACCTGCGGAGCCTTGATGTAGGTGGCGATGCGGTCGGCGATGAGATCGGAGGCCTCGATTTCGGTCAGTCCCTGGAGCTTGACGCGGCCGATGTAGGGGAAGGTGATCTGCCCGTCCGCGCCGACGATGAAGCCGGGCGCCACGCTGATGCCCGTCGGGTCGGCCTGCTGCGTAATCACCGCACCGGCATTCGGCAGCAGTTCCGGGTGGTCATAGACGATCACGCCCACGACGTCGCCCGGGCCGATGGTGTAGACCGGCGATTCGCCGAAGAGCGCTTTCACCTCCGCAGGAACCGCGGCCGGCTGGGACTCGGCCATCGTGCGGATCAAGGCCGGCGAGATGGACGTGATGACGCCATCCGGCGCACCATCGGCCGGCAGGTACTGGAACTCCGGCGGCAGGCTCTGGTCCGCCTCGTAGGCGCCCATGGAATTGAAGCCCGGTGCGCAGCCCTGCAGCAATAACGCGCCCATTAGGGCAAAACCCCACCCCTTCGGGTTCACGAAGCGTGTCAAATTGATCCCCATTGCACAAATTGGTTTTCAGCAGCCGCGATTCATATGCAAGGCCCGAGCCCAGTTGATATTGGGCGGGACTTTTTTTGCCGCGGTTTGTCAAAGCAAAGCCCGCGCATCGTGGACAGGCGGGCTGGAGCGAATTGTCGCTGCCCGCACATTGACCCATTTCCGTTCAATAGATGCAAAAAATGTGTCTATATGCGGATTAACCCAGAGCTCGATGGGGTTATCCCTGAGATCAATGCCTGAAGTGCCTCTTTCATTGGGAAAAAGGGCTTCGATGGCACGCTTGCAACTGTGTCCTGCAGTTTGCAAATGTGAACTATCAATTAACCGGCTGCGCGGAGCAATTGTGGCGCTCCGGCCACAAATCTTCCGCCTCAATCGCTTGGTGAAAAGCTTTGCTCTTTTGTAAGGAACTGTGTGCTGTTGGCAGGCTGACGCACGGCCCTGCGGTTCTGCAGGAGATCGGCACGGGTGAACGGGCGCTCGATGCCCGCCATCCACGCGGCAAGCGTTTCCAGCGCGTCCTGTGTGGGTGCAGGCCGCCCCACTATGAAAAAGAGGAGCGGCAGCGCCATCGCCAAGGTGAGCCAGCGGGGTGTCCTGACCAACATGGACTGGTGCCAATGCAACAGCAAAAAGCTTGCGCTTACAACTGTTCCAAGCATCGCACCCGTGACGACCTCTGCGGTGGAGTGAACTTCGAGGGCCAGGCGCGACACGCCGATGAAGACGCCCCATACCCATCCCGATACCGCAGCCGCCATGCGCACCTTTGGTGCGCGGCGCCGCGCCGCCAGCCAGAAAACGACCGGCCAGACGCTGGTTGCCAGCGCGGTATGTCCGCTGAAGCCGATGAAATCGAAATGGGCGCTGCCAATGCCCCAGCCCATGAACAGAAGCTTGGACAGCATCACGATGAAACCGCAACCGCCGAATAGCAGCGTCCACCGCACCGCCGCCGGGCGCGTGCCGCGGTCGATTGCGAGCCAAATAGCAATTCCCAATGCGGTGGGCAACAGGAAGCCGCTGTCACCGAAGCCGGTGGCAATTAACCAGAAATTATTCATTAACGTGAAATAAGTGCGCTTTTCTATTGCTTCGCCATCGCCGGCCGGAGCCGTTCCGAAGGCATACTTGCGGCACCTTCAACACCAGCGCTCCTGGAGCATATTGAAATCATGAGCATCCTCAGTGAGTTCAAGGAATTTGCCGTCAAGGGCAACGTGATCGATCTCGCAGTCGGCGTGATCATTGGCGCAGCATTCGGAAAGATCGTCGATTCGATCGTTGCCGACATCATCATGCCGGTCGTCGGGCTGGTGTTCGGCAAGCTGGATTTCTCTAACCTGTACGTGGTGCTGGGCACCGTGCCGGCGGGGGTCGCCAACAACCTGGCCGACCTCAAGAAGGCCGGCGTGCCGGTGCTGGCCTATGGCAACTTCATCACCATCGCGGTCAACTTCGTGATCCTTGCCTTCATCATCTTCATGATGGTCAAGCAGATCAACAAGCTGCGCAAGACGCATGCCGAGGCGCCCGCGGCACCGGTGGCACCGCCGGAGGACATCGCCCTCCTGCGCGAAATCCGCGACAGCCTGAAGCGCCCCTGAGCCGCCCTCGCGCGCCTTCCTGATCAGGCGCCCGCCAAGGTTCTGGCCATGCGCAGCGCCTCGACGAGGCTCGACGCATCGGCCCGGCCGGTGCCTGCAATGTCGAATGCGGTGCCGTGGTCGGGGCTGGTGCGCACCAGCGGCAGGCCCAGCGTCACGTTCACGCCCTTCTCCACGCCAAGGTACTTGACCGGGATCAGGCCCTGGTCGTGGTACATCGCAATCACCACGTCGAACTCGCCGCTCCCCGGCACCCCGGGCCTGGCACGCGCGCGCATGAAGACGGTGTCGGGCGCATAAGGCCCGTGGGCGTCGATGCCTTCGGCAAGGGCGGCCGCAATGGCCGGCGCAATGATGTCGCGCTCTTCGGAGCCGAACAGTCCGCCCTCGCCCGCATGCGGATTGAGGCCGGCCACGCCAATACGCGGCGCCCGCCCGAGCATGCGCTGCAAGGCGCGGTGGGTGATGCGCAGCGTCTCCAGCACGCTGCCGAAGCTCACGGCCGTGATGGCGTCGCGCAGCGACATGTGAATGCTCACCAGCACGGTGCGCAGCTCGTCGTTGGCCAGCATCATGCGCACCGGCATGCCGTCCACCGCGAGGCCCGCATGCGCAGCGGCCTCGGCCTGCAGCAGCTCGGTATGGCCGGGATAGGGAAAACCGGCCGCGGCCAGTGCTTCCTTGTGCAGCGGCGCCGTGACGATGGCGGCGATCTCGCCACGCAAGGCGGCGCGCGCAGCCCAGACCACGCAGTGGCCGGCCACGCGGCCGGCTTCGGCGCTGATGCGGCCCGGCACGATGTCTTCCGCCGGCGCGGCCACCACCTGCAGCACCGGGATGCAGCCCGGCGGCACCGCGGCCGCTTCGGCAATGCGCTCGATCCGCGCCACCGGCCAGGCGGGTTGCCCCGGCGAGGCCAGCGCCTGCGATGCCCGGCGCATCGCGGCCACGTCGCCGGCCACGAACGCGCCGCGCGCGGCGTCGGGTGCCTGGCGGAAGGCCTTGGCGATGATTTCCGGGCCGATGCCCGCGGGATCGCCCAGCGTGATGGCAAGGGGAGCGTGGCCGTTCATCGGAATACCTTCGCCCTGGCGGGCTGCGGTGCGAGCTTGCTTGGGGCGGCCCGGCGCTGCGTTCATGCCGGATTGTCGATGTCGATGAACTCGTGCTTCAGCCCGAGCTGGGCCGCCACGTGCCCGGCCACCGCCTGCGCGCCGTAGCGCTCGGTGGCATGGTGGCCGCAGGCCAGGAAGGCGACGCCCATCTCGCGGGCGTAGTGGGCCTGGGGTTCGGAGATCTCGCCGGTGATGAAGGCGTCGGCCCCGGCCGCAATGGCCGCCTCGAAGTAGCCCTGGGCGCCGCCCGTGCACCACGCGACGTTCTTGATCGGGCGGTGCGCCGTATCCACCAGGGTGACGGGCCGCTTCAGCACCTTTTCCGCGTGCGCGGCCAGTTCCTTGGCGCTGGCAAAGGCTTCCCCGTTGTCGCGCGCGCCCAGGAAGCCCAGCTCCTGCTCGCCGAAGCGCCCGGTCGAGCCCGCATGGGCGAGCAGGCCGAGCTGCAGGCCGAGCTGTGCGTTGTTGCCCAGCTCCGGATGCGCATCGAGCGGCAGGTGATAGGCAAAAAGGTTGACGTCGTCGCCCAGCAGCAGCCCCAGGCGCTGCTTCATCCAGCCGGTGACGCAGCCGTCCTGGCCGCGCCAGAACAGGCCGTGGTGCACGAAGATCGCGTCGGCCTCGGCATGGATGGCGGCCTCGATCAGCGCGCGGCTCGCCGTGACGCCGGAGACGATCTTCCGCACCACGGTGCGGCCCTCGACCTGCAGGCCATTGGGTCCGTAGTCCTTGAAGCGCGACGGCGCAAGGAGCAGGTCGAAGGCATGCAGCAATTCATGGCGAGTGGTGCTCATCGCGCCATTGTCGCGCTCCCGATGCCGTCGCGCATCGCATGGCCGCGCGCCGCCAATGGCCACAGGGCCAGCACGAAGCCCAGCCCGGCCAGCACGGCGACGTAGTGCGCCGGTGCCATGGTGTCGTGCTGCAGCCAGAGCGTGAGGATCACCGGCGTGAGGCCGCCGAACACCGCATACGACATGTTGTAGGCAAACGAAAGCCCCGTGAAGCGCACCGGCGCCGGAAACGCGCGCACGCCGGCGATCGGCACGGTGGCGATGGTGCCCACGAACAATCCCACCAGGCCGTAGTGCCAGAACAGCGTGGCCGGCGTGCCGGGCAGTCCCGTGTAGAAAAGATAGGCCGTTGCGAACAACCCGCCCCATCCGATGAGCATCACGGCACGCGTGCCGATGCGGTCGCTGGCCCAGCCTGCCAGCACGCAGCCGATGGTCAGCGTCAGCGTGGCCAGGGCGTTGGCTTCCAGCGCCAGCGCTGCCGGAATGTGGTGCACCTTCTGCAGGTAGGTGGGCGTGTAAAGCACCACCACCACGATGGCGGCCGACAGCACCCAGGTCAAGAGCGCCACGTAGACGCTGGCCGCGCGGTGCTCGCGCAGCACAGTGCGCAGCGGCAGCTCGCGGGCCACCGTCCTGCGGCCTGCCAGTTCCTTGAAGACCGGCGTCTCGTGCAGGAAGCGGCGCAGGTACACCGAGACGAGGCCGAACACCCCGCCCAGCACGAAGGGAATGCGCCAGGCGAAGCCGCTCACCTCCGCCGGCGAATAGTGGCGGTTGATGGCCACGGCCACCAGCGAGCCCAGCAGGATGCCGCCCGTGATGCCCGAAGTCAGCGCGCCGATGCCGAAGCCGTAGCGCTGCGCCGGCACGTGCTCGCCGATGAAGACCCAGGCGCCCGGCATCTCGCCGCCGATGGCCGCGCCCTGCAGCACGCGCATCGCGAGCAGCAGCAAGGGTGCGGCGATGCCGATGCTCGCGTAGGTGGGCAAGAGGCCGATGACCAGCGTGGGCGCCGCCATCAGGAAGATCGACAGCGTGAACATGCGCTTGCGGCCGAGCAGGTCGCCGAAATGCGCAATGACGATGCCGCCCACCGGGCGGGCCAGGTAGCCGGCCGCGAAGATGCCGAAAGTCTGGAGCTGCCGCAGCCAGTCGGGCATGTCGGCGGGGAAGAAAAGCGCACCCAGCACGGTGGCGAAGAACACGTAGATGACGAAGTCGTAGAACTCCAGCGTGCCGCCGAGCGCGGACAGGGCCAGGGTCTTGTAGTCGCGCGCGTCGAGCGTGCGCGCCGGCACCGGCTGCGTGCCGTCCGGGGAGATTGCGTGAGAAGTCATGGCGGGCAGGGAGGTCGTTGCCGCGCGCCGGGGCCGCCGAGGGATGGGAAGCGGAAAATCGGCGCGCCGGCGAAACGCCTGGCCGCGTCCGCCGGATGGGCGGCGCGGAAGGCCGGAGCTCGGAGCCGTGTGGGCTCGCTGCGCGATGCTAAGGGTTATCCCTTATTGGCGCACGAGACCTTTGTCATTCTCGACCGCAGCGCGCGGTTTCTGGCGACTGGGGGTTGAGGGACAATGGACCCGTCGGCGCCGCGTGGACGGCGCGTTCCCCCGTTTTATCTCAAGCTTCATGAAACGCACCTGGCTGCTCTTTGCCCAAGCCGTGACCGTCCTTTTGGCGGCCTACTTCGTTGTTGCCACGCTCAAGCCCGAGTGGATCAACCGCCGCGCCACCTCGCTGGGCGGCGTGGTCTCGATCGTCGAGGCGCCGGCGGGCGCCCCCGCGGTGCCGGCGGCCGGCAGCCTGAGCGCGGCCGCAAAGAAAGCCTCGCCGGCCGTCGTGAGCATCAACACCAGCAAGGCGGCGCAGCGCCATCCCCGCAGCAACGATCCGTGGTTCCGCTTTTTCTTCGGCGACCAGGGCGACCAGCCCCAGGTCGGCCTGGGCAGCGGCGTGATCGTGAGCGCCGAGGGCTACATCCTCACCAACAACCACGTGGTCGAAGGCGCGGACGAGATCGAGGTCACCCTCAACGACAGCCGCCACACGCGCGCCAAGGTGATCGGCACCGACCCGGACACCGACCTTGCCGTGCTCAAGATCGAGATGGACAAGCTGCCCGCGATCGTGCTGGGCAATTCCGACGAGCTCCAGGTGGGCGACCAGGTGCTGGCCATCGGCAATCCCTTCGGCGTGGGCCAGACGGTCACCAGCGGCATCGTCTCGGCGCTCGGGCGCAACCAGCTCGGCATCAACAACTTCGAGAACTTCATCCAGACCGACGCGGCCATCAATCCCGGCAATTCGGGCGGCGCGCTGATCGACGTCAACGGCAATCTGCAGGGCGTCAACACCGCCATCTATTCGCGTTCGGGCGGCAGCATGGGCATCGGCTTCGCGATTCCCGTTTCCATGGCAAAGATCGTGCTCGAGGGCATCGTGAAGGACGGCCAGGTGCGCCGCGGCTGGATCGGCGTCGAGCCGAACGAGCTCTCGCCCGAGCTGGCCGAGACCTTCGGCGTGAAGGCCGATGCCGGCGTCATCATCACCGGCGTGCTGCAGAACGGGCCGGCAGCCAAGGCCGGCATCCGGCCGGGCGACGTGATCACTTCGGTCGGCGAAAAGAAGACCGACAACGTGCAGGCCCTGCTGACCGCCGTGGCCGGCCTCAAGCCCGGCAGCACCACGCGCTTCGCACTGCAGCGCGGCACCGACAAGATGGAACTGGACGTGACGCCGGGCCTGCGGCCCAAGAGCCCGATGCGGCAGGTGCCGAACCAGCCCGAGTGAGCGCTCAGGAAGACGCCGACGAATCGGCGCTTTCTTTTTCTTCCTCTTCGGATTTCTTGGTGGTATTTGCGAAATAGCGCGCGCCGATGATGCCGACCTCGTAGAGCAGGCACATCGGCACCGCCAGCGCAAGCTGCGACACCACGTCCGGCGGCGTGAGCACCGCGGCCACCACGAAAGCCACCACGATGAAGTAGCCGCGGAAGGACTTGAGCTTCTCGATGGTGACCATCTCGAAGCGCACCAGCAGCATCACGACGATCGGCACCTGGAAGGCCACGCCGAACGCGATGTAGAGCGAGAGGATGGCCTCGACGTACGAGGAGATGTCGGGCGTGGCCGCCACCGCGGCCGGCGTGAACTTCTGGATGAAGCTGAACATCTTGTCCAGCACGAAGAACTGCACGAAGGCGATGCCCGCATAGGCCAGCAGGCTGCCGAAGAAGATCAGCGGCAGCGCAAAGCGCTTTTCATGGCTGTAGAGCCCCGGCGCAATGAACATCCAGGCCTGGTACATGAGCCAGGGCAGCGCCAGCAGCACCGCCGTCATCATGAGCACCTTGAGCGGCACGAAGAACGGCGAGAACACGCCAATGGCGATGAGCTTGGCGTCCGGCGGCATGTGTGCGCGGATCGGCATTGCGATCAGGTCGATCAGCCCGCCCGGGCCGGGCCAGATGGCCAGCAGGATGCCCGCGACCGCCAGGCCGTAGACGCAGTAGAGCAGCCGGTCGCGCAGCTCGACCAGATGTTGCACGAACGGTTGCTCGGTGCCCGCCAGCTCGTCTTCTGCGTCTTTGTTCTTGTTGTCGGAATCGGCCATTGGAAAGAGAAAAAGCAGGAGAAAAGCGTGGCTTCGGCCGGCGTGCGGCGCACGAGGGACGCGCTGGTGGGAAAGCCGCTAGTTGATCTTGTGGGGACGGAAGCGGGCGACGCGCGCGGCACCCGAGAGCGCCTTGGTGCGCACGCCGTTGCGCGCCTTGTACCACTGCGGCGTGGCGCCCTGCTTCAGGCGCCAGTTCTTGCGCGGGTGCCTGTATTCGGGCACCGCGGGCTCGGGTTCGGCCAGCGCCGAAAGCGTTTCGCCCGAGCCGGAGAACTGCTTCTCGAGTTCGCTGGCGCCGCTGTGGATGCTCTGCTCGACGTCCCGCGCGGCCTCTTCCACCGTGCCCTTCATCTTGCGCAGTTCGTCCAGCTCCATCGAGCGGTTGACTTCAGCCTTGACGTCGTTCACGTAGCGCTGCGCCTTGCCCAGCAGGGTGCCGACGGTGCGCGCCACCCGGGGCAGTTTTTCCGGCCCGATGACGATCAGAGCCACGACGCCGATGAGCGCCAGCTTCTCAATGCCGAGGTCGAGCACTTATGACCCGCGCTCAGGACTTCTGACGCGCTTCGACGTCGATGGTGGACTTGTCGCTGCTGGCCGGCTGGCCGGTCACCTGCGCTGCAGGAGCCGACGAAGCGGCGGGTGCATCGGTGGTGCTGCCGTCCTTCATGCCGTCCTTGAAGCCCTTGACGGCGCCACCAAGGTCGGAACCCATGTTCCGCAGCTTCTTGGTGCCGAAGATCATGACCACGACGAGCAGCACGATCAGCCAGTGCCAGATAGAAAAAGAACCCATGGAAGACTCCTAAGAATGTGTCCGATTTTAGTCGGGCTGAATGTGACAGTTCGGATTAATGGGATTCAGCCGCGCAGCCACGGGCGGGGGCCGCCCATGACGTGCACATGGAGATGGTGGACCTCCTGCCCGCCCTCGGCGCCGGTGTTCACGACGACCCGGTAGCCGCCCTCCGGATAGGGCCTGCAGCCCTGTTCCAGCGCGAGCCGGGGTGCCAGCGTCATGATCCGGCCCATCAGCGCGGCGTCGTCGGGGGTGAGCTGCGCCATCGAGGCGATGTGCCGCTTGGGCACCAGCATGAAGTGCACCGGCGCCCAGGGGGCGATGTCGTGAAAGCCGAACAGTTCGTCGTCCTCGTAGACCTTGCGCGAAGGAATCTTGCCTTCGATGATTTTGCAGAAGACGCAGTTCGGATCAGATGACATCTTTGGGTTCCATGGGACGGCTGCCGTTCATGCGGATCATGCCCTTCACGATCCGGTAGAGAAACCACAGCGAAATGAGGCTCCAGGCGATCCAGCCCGGCACGAGAAAGAGCAGCCAGAGCCACGAGGTCAGGATGTACAGCAGGCCCGCCCACAGCACCGAGCGGATGCGCCAGCTGAAATGCGTGGCCTGCCAGGTGCCGGCCGCGTCGTCGCGCTTGATGAAGTCGATCAAGAGCGCCAGCAGCAGCAGCGCCACCGAGGCCTGCGCCCCCGGCAGGACGGCGCCAATGGCCACGATCAGGTGCAGGATGTAGCTGATCCAGCCCCAGGTCTTGAGCGAGTCGTCGGGTTCCACGTTCACGATGTCGTTGGCCATGGGACGTCCTTTCAATCGTTGGATGCCTCGCGGGCCTGCGCCTTGCGCAGGGCTTTTTCCTCGATGCCGCTGGTGCCCTCGCGGCGCTCCAGCTCCGCGATCACCTCGCCGGGCGAGAAACCGTAGTGCGCCAGCGCCACCATGGTGTGGAACCACAGGTCGGCCACTTCGTTCACTATTTTCGTGCGGTCGCCGCCATGGTCGGCATCCTTGGCGGCCATGACCACCTCGGTGGCTTCCTCGCCGATCTTCTTGAGGAAGGCATCGGGGCCCTTGTGCAGCAGGCGCGCCACGTAGCTCTTGTCGGGGTCGCCGCCGCGCGCGGGCAGGCGGCTTTCGATGACCGCAGCCAGGCGTGCGAGGGCGTCCGAGGTGTTCACTGTGGCGGTCATTTGTAGATCGACTCCGGGTCTTTCAAGACCGGCTCGACCGCGTGCCATTGGCCCTTCTCGTATTTGCTGAAGAAGCAGCTGTGGCGTCCGGTGTGGCAGGCGATGCCGGGCTCGTGGCCGAGCTGGGTGACCTTGAGCAGCACGACGTCGTTGTCGCAGTCGAGGCGGATCTCGTGCACGGTCTGCACGTGGCCCGATTCCTCGCCCTTGAACCAGAGCTTGTTGCGCGAGCGGCTGAAATACACGGCGCGCCCGAGCTCGGCGGTCTTTTCGAGCGCCTCGCGGTTCATCCAGGCGAACATCAGCACGTCGTTGCTGCCCTGTTCCTGCGCGATCACGGGCACCAGCCCGTTCGCGTCCCATTTCACTTCGTCAAGCCAATTCATGGCGGGTATTGTCCCACCGCCGGGCGGCCCTGAAGCGGATCAGGTCCGGACCGGAATGCCCCGCGCGGCCATGCGGGCTTTCGCCTCGCCGACCGTGTGCTCGCCGTAGTGGAAGATGCTGGCGGCCAGCACCGCGTCGGCGCCGCCGGTCTGGATGCCGTCGGCCAGGTCGTCGAGGCTGCCCACGCCGCCCGAGGCAATGACCGGCACGTTGACGGCGTCGCTGACCGCGCGGGTGAGCGCAAGGTCGAAGCCGCTCTTGGTGCCGTCCCGGTCCATGCTCGTGAGCAGGATCTCGCCGGCGCCGCGGCGCACCATCTCGGTTGCCCATTCGACGGCGTCCAGGCCGGTGTTCTTGCGGCCGCCATGGCTGTACACGTCCCAGCCCGCGCCGCGCGTGGCGGCTTCTTCGGGGCTGCGGCGCTTGGCGTCGATGGCCACGACGATGCATTGCGAACCGTACTTCTGCGAGGCGTCGTTGATCACCTGCGGATCGGCAATGGCCGCCGAATTGAAGCTGGTCTTGTCGGCGCCCGCGTTGAGCAGCCGGCGCACGTCGGCCACGGTGCGCACGCCGCCGCCCACGGTCAATGGAATGAAGACCTGCGAGGCCACCGCCTCGATGATCGGCAGGATCAGGTCGCGCCCGTCGCTGGTGGCCGTGATGTCCAGGAAAGTGAGCTCGTCGGCCCCCTGCGCGTTGTAGCGCGCCGCAATCTCGACCGGATCGCCGGCGTCGCGCAGCTCGAGAAAGTTGACGCCCTTGACCACGCGGCCGCCGGTGACGTCGAGACAGGGAATGATGCGTTTTGCGAGCATGGTCGGTCGTAAAGGGAAAAAATCAGGAAACGCGAAGCTGCTGCCAGCCCTGCCATTGGGCGCCGGGCGCGAGCAGCACCTGCTCGTCGATGCGCGCGGCCTCCACGCAGAGCATGTGCCTGTAGCCATCTTCGGGCATGTCGGCGAGTTTCGCACCGAGCACGGCGCCGGGGTTCCAGACCACGGTTTCGCTGCAGCTGGCGCTTTGCGCGATCTCGAGCGTGCCGCTCGGCTGCACCAGGCGCAGCGGCTTCGCGGGCGCGGCATAGACGCTGTCGAACTCGGCACTGAAATGCAGCGCCGGGGCCGTTTCCACGTGGCGGTCGTCGCGCAGCGAATCCCAGCGGTTGGCACCCTGCAGGCCTTCGAGGCGCACCTGCGCGATGTCGTCGACGCGCAGGTAGGTGTGCAGGGCGGCTGCGAAGCTGAACGGGCCATGGCCGGTATTGAGCAGCGTCAGCGCGGTGCGCAGCCGGCCCGCAGCCATGCCGATCTGCAGCCGCGCCTCGAAAGCGTGCGGCCAGAGCCTGCGCGTGGCCTCGCTGTCGCGCAGCCGCAGGGTCAGTTCGCCCGATGTGGCGTCGATCCCCCGGTTTTCCCAAGGCAGATTGCGCATGAATCCATGCTTGGGCAACATGCCGCGCTGGTTGAACTGGGGGCAGCAGATGGGCACGCCGCCGCGGATCGCCGCCTGTCCGTCGAACACCGCAGAGGGGCTCAGGTAGAGCCTTTCCGTCCCATCGGCGGTGGTCCAGGAAAGCAGCTGCGCCCCGTGCAGCGCCACGGTGAAGGCACCGCCGTCGGCGCCGGCGGCACGAAGCGCGGGCTGGCCGCGGAACTCGATCGAGCTGATATCCATTGGAGAATTGTAGGCAGCGAAGTTCCGGGCACGGAATTGGCATTGGACACTTAAGGCTTCATTGCCGCCGCGCCGGCGCCGGTTGCGTACAGGGGACCTTCTTGGATACCCTTCGCTGCCGCGCAAGAACAGGGCGCCGGCCGATGTGCGCCCGCCCCAGAACCACACACACCCCGAAGGGACACCTATGAAGAGAAAACTGCCGGCCGCCGCCTGGATCCTGATCGCCATGGTGCTCGGCATCCTTGTCGGCTACATGATCTTCACGAGCTTTCCCGACAAGAAGGCCGCGGCGCAGATCGCAGGCTACGTGTCGATTGTGTCGGACGTGTTTCTGCGCCTCATCAAGATGCTGATCGGCCCGCTGGTGTTCTCCACGCTGGTGGTGGGCATCGCGCACATGGGCGACGCCAAGTCGGTGGGCCGGGTGTTCGGCAAGTCGCTGGGCTGGTTCCTCACTGCTTCGCTGATCTCGCTGGTCATCGGCCTGGTCATGGCCAATGTGCTGAAGCCCGGCGAGAACCTGGGCCTTCCGCTGCCGGACATCGGCGCTTCGGCCAACCTGGCGACCGCGAAGTTCACGCTCAAGGACTTCGTGAGCCACATGGTGCCGAAGTCCTTTGCCGAGGCCATGGCCAACAACGAGATCCTGCAGATCGTGGTGTTCTCGATGTTCTTCGGCGTGGCGCTCGCCTCGCTCGGCGACAAGGCCAGGACGCTGGTGGCCGCCATCGACGAACTCTCGCACGCCATGCTCAAGATCACCGGCTACGTGATGAAGCTGGCGCCGCTCGCGGTGATGGCCGCCATGGCCGCCACGGTTGCGACGAACGGCCTGGGCATCCTGCTCAAGTTCGCGGTCTTCATGGGCGACTTCTACCTGGGCCTGTTCGTGCTGTGGGGCGTGCTGGTGTTCGCGGGCTTTTCGTTCCTGGGCCCGCGCGTGTTCAAGCTGCTGGCACTCATCAAGGAAGCCTTCCTGCTGTCGTTCGCCACGGCCAGCTCGGAAGCGGCCTACCCGAAGATCCTGCAGGCGCTCGACCGTTTCGGCGTGAAGCGCAAGATCTCGAGCTTCGTGATGCCGATGGGCTATTCGTTCAACCTGGACGGCTCGATGATGTACTGCACCTTCGCCGTGCTGTTCATCGCGCAGGCCTACAACATCCACATGCCGATCAGCACGCAGATCACGATGCTGCTGATCCTGATGCTCACCTCCAAGGGCATGGCTGGCGTGCCGCGCGCTTCGCTGGTGGTGATTGCGGCCACGCTCAACCACTTCGACATTCCGGAAGCCGGCCTGCTGCTGATCCTGGGCGTCGACACCTTCCTGGACATGGGGCGCTCGGCCACCAACGCGGTGGGCAACTCCATCGCGACGGCCGTGGTCGCCAAGTGGGAGGGCGAGCTGCTCTCCGAGAGCGACGCGGCGGCCAATGCGAGGACGCTCGACGCCGAAGCCTCGGCCACCCTCGCCCATCCGGCCCACGCGTGAGGCTCGCCATGAAGGCCAAGGCCGCGCTGTCGTTTCTTCTTGCCGGCCTGCTGGCGGCCGCTGCGCTGGTCGCGGCGACCCCGGCCAGGGCGCAGCCGCAGGCCCCGGAGACCTTGACGGGCACGCTCGCCAAGGTGCGCGAGAGCGGCACCATCACCATCGGCTACCGCGAGTCGTCGGTGCCGTTTTCCTTTCTCAATGCACGCCAGGAGCCTGTCGGCTATTCGATCGAGCTCTGCCGGGAACTGGTCACGGCCATTGAAGAGGCGGTGAACAAGAGCCTCGCGATCAAGTGGGTGCCGGTGACCTCCGATTCGCGCATCGATGCGGTCGAGCGCGGCACGGTCGATCTCGAATGCGGCTCGACCACCAGCAACCTCGAGCGGCAAAAGCGCGTGAGCTTCTCGCCCACCATCTTCGTCTCGGGCACCAAGGTGCTGGTGAAGAAGGGCTCGCCGATCAAGTCGTTCCGCGACCTGGCGGGCAAGCGGGTGGCCGTCACCGCGGGCACCACCAACGAGAAGACGCTGCGCGAGCTGTCGCAGAAGTTCAGGCTCGGCATCGACCTGCGGGTGGCGCGCGACCACGCCGATTCCTTCGGGCTGGTGAAAAGCGGCCAGGCCGACGCCTTTGCCACCGACGACGTGCTGCTCTACGGCCTGATCGCGCGCGACGCCGCCAAGGCCCAGTACGAGGTGGTCGGCGACTACCTCTCCTACGACCCCTACGGCATCATGTACCGCAAGGGCGACGCGCAATTGGCCAAGGTGATCAACGACACCTTCCAGGTGCTGGCGCAGGACGGCGAAATCGAGCGCCAGTACAAGCGCTGGTTCCTGCGCAAGCTGCCCACCGGGGAAAGCATCGACCTGCCGATGAGCGCGCAGCTGGAAGCCATCATCCAGACGATGTCGGTGAAGGCCGAGTAGCCCGCAGCCTCAGCGCACGGGCCACTCCCAGCGCGGGATCTCGCTCATGTCGAGGTTGGCGATGCGGGTTTCGCCGAAGCGCTTCTCGAGCACCACCGACTGCAGCTCGCCGCTGTCTTCGAGCGCGGCAATCAGCCGCGCGGCATGCGACACCACGATCACCTGCGACTCGCGCGCGGCCTGCGCGACGAGGCGGCCGAGCGCCGGCAGCAAGTCGGGATGCAGGCTGGTCTCCGGCTCGTTGAGCACCAAGAGCGCCGGCGGCCGGGGCGTCAGCAGCGCGGCAATCCAGAGCAGATAGCGCAGGGTGCCGTCCGAAAGCTCCGCCGCCGTCAGCGGCCGCAGCAGGCCGTGCTGGTGCATCAGCGTTTCGAAGCGGTCTTCGTTCACCCGCACCTGGATGCGGGCGCCCGGAAATGCGTCGTCCACGGCGCGGTCGAGCGCCTCGCCGTCGCCGATCTCACGGATGGTCTGCAGCGCGGCGGCCAGGTCGGCACCATCGTTGGCGAGCACCGGTGTGCGGGTGCCGAGCTGCGGCTGGCGCGCGGGCGCATCGGCGTCGGAGCGGAAGTGGTCGTAGAAGCGCCAGGAGCGCATCTGCTCGCGCAGCGCGAGCATCTCGGGTGCGGCGTGGGGATCGGCGTACTCGGTCATCATGCTGGCGAAGGCGGGAATCGGCCGGCCGATGGCCTGCCAGCCCTTGCCCTCGCGCAGGCGCAGTGCCGCGCCCCTGCGGTCGACCAGCTGCGCCGCGGGGCGCAGCAAGGGGCCGTGCCAGATGGTTTCGTGCTTGATCTCGGGGTCGCGCGAGAAGGCCGTCGCCGGGATCGGCGGCGGCAGGCCGATGTCGATGGCGTAGCCGAACTCATCGGCCTCGGTGCCGGCGAAGCCCAGCTTCAACGCGACCGGCTCGCTGCGGGTGGTGCCCTGCACCGGCGCATCGCCGCGCAGCATGGCGGCCGAGAAGCGCTCGGGACCGGCCCACAGGGTGGAGGAAAGCCCGCCCTCGCGCACCAGCGAGCGGATCGCGCCGCCGTTGGCAATCTCGGCCAGGAGCCGCATCGCGCGGTAGACGCTGGACTTGCCGCTGCCGTTGGGCCCGGTCACCACCGTGAGCCGTCCGAGCGGCACCGTCAGCTGGCGCAGCGAGCGGTAGTTGGCAATGGCAAGCGCGGAAAGCACGCCGCGCTACAGAAGAGGAAGGCGCCGGCCTCAGGCGCCGGCGAGCTCGTCCGCGCGGGCCTGCGCGGCGGCGAAGTCGAGGTCGCCCGAATAGATGGCCCGGCCGCAGATCACGCCTTCGACGCCCTCGGACTCGACCGCGCAGAGCTGGTCGATGTCGGCCATGTTCGACAGCCCGCCCGAGGCGATGACCGGAATGGTCAGCGCCTGCGCAAGCTTGACGGTGGCATCGATGTTGATGCCCGAGAGCATGCCGTCGCGGCCGATGTCGGTGTAGATGATCGATTCGACGCCGTAGTCCTCGAACTTCTTGCCCAGGTCGGCCACCTCGTGGCCCGTGAGCTTGCTCCAGCCGTCGGTGGCCACCTTGCCGTCCTTGGCGTCGAGCCCCACGATGATGTGGCCGCCGAAGGCCACGCAGGCATCCTTCAGGAAGCCGGGGTTCTTGACCGCCGCGGTGCCGATGATCACGTAGCGCAGGCCGTCGTCGATGTAGCGCTCGATGGTGTCCAGGTCGCGGATGCCGCCGCCCAGTTGCACCGGGATGTCGTCGCCCACCTCGCGCAGGATCGCCTTGATGGCCGCGTGGTTCTGCGGCTTGCCGGCGAAGGCGCCATTCAGGTCGACCAGGTGCAGCCGCCGCGCGCCGGCCTCGACCCACTTGCGGGCCATGGCGGCGGGGTCTTCGCTGAAGATGGTGGACTGGTCCATGTCGCCCTGCTTGAGGCGAACGCAGTGGCCGTCTTTGAGATCAATGGCGGGAATGAGGAGCATGGAAGTGACGCGAGTGTGCGGAATCCGGGCTGAGGAAGCTTCGGCCCGGGCGGGAATATAAGGTCAGGGATTCCAGTGGAGGAAATTTCGGTAGAGCTGCAACCCATGGTCCGCACTCTTCTCCGGGTGGAACTGGGTGGCAAAAATGTTATCGCGTGCGACGGCGGCGGTAAAGCACGCGCCGTAATCGGCCTCGCCCACGCTGTGCCGGATGTCGGCCGGCCGGGCATAGAAGCTGTGCACGAAATAGAAGTAGCTCATGTCCGGCACACCCGCCCACACGGGGTGCGGCTGGGCCTGGCGCACCTGGTTCCAGCCCATCTGCGGCACCTTGAAGCGGCTGCCGTCGGGCTGCAGCCGGCCCGCCAGGTCGAACTTGACGACCTCGCCCGGAATCAGCCCGAGCCCGTCGGTCGGGCCCTCGTCGCTGCGCGACAGCAGCATCTGCATGCCCACGCACACGCCGAAGAGCGGCTTGCTCGCCGCGGCCTCGAGCACCGACTCCTGCAGGCCGGAGTCGCGCAGTTCGCGCATGCAGTCGGGCATCGCGCCCTGCCCCGGCAGCACCACGCGCGTGGCCTTGCGCACCACCTCGGGGTCGGAGGTGACGAAGACCTGCACGCCCACCTGGTCGGCCGCATGCTGCACGGCCTGCGAGACGGAGCGCAGGTTGCCCATGCCGTAGTCGACCACGGCGACGGTATTTGCTACAGATTTCATAGCTTGGCGGCGAGGACGTTCAGAGCGAACCCTTGGTCGATGGAATGACGCCCACGGAGCGTGGATCGAGTTCGAGCGCGCCGCGCAGCGCGCGCGCAAAGGCCTTGAACACGGTCTCGCACTGGTGGTGCGCATTGACGCCCTTGAGGTTGTCGATGTGCAGCGTGACGAAGGCGTGGTTGACGAAGCCCTGGAAGAATTCGTAGGTGAGCTGGCTGTCGAAGGTGCCGATCATGCCGCTCGTGAACGGCACGTGCATCACCAGGCCGGGCCGGCCCGAGAAGTCGATGACGACGCGGCTCAGCGCCTCGTCCAGCGGCACGTAGGCATGGCCGTAGCGGCGGATGCCCTTCTTGTCGCCCACGGCCTTGGCCACCGCCTGGCCCAGCGTGATGCCCACGTCTTCCACCGTGTGGTGGCCGTCGATGTGCAGGTCGCCCTGGCAATCGATCTCGAGGTCGATCAGGCCGTGGCGGGCGATCTGGTCGAGCATGTGGTCGAAGAAGCCGATGCCGGTGGAGAGCCTGGCCTTGCCCGTGCCGTCCAGGTTGACGCTGACGGTGATCCTGGTCTCGGCGGTGTTGCGGGTGACCGATGCAGTGCGATCGGCAGTCTGGGGGGTGGTCATAGTGAGGCTTCGAGTGCCGCGAGCATCCGCGCATTCTCGTCGGCCGTTCCGACGGTGAGGCGCAGGCAGTTTGCGAGCAGTTCGTGCATTTTAGAAACGTTCTTCACAAGAATCCCGCGCGCCTTCATGCCTTCGAAGGCCTTGGCGGCATCGGGCACGCGCACGAGGATCATGTTGGCATCGCTCGGCCAGGCCTTCACGCCCGCCAGGCGGCCCAGCCCCATCATGAGACGGTGGCGCTCGTCGCGGATCTGCCGCGCCTGGGCCTCGAACACCTCGGCATGCTCGAGCGCGAACAGTGCGCACTCGCAATTGAGCACGCTGATGTTGTAGGGCGGGCGCACCTTGTCGATCTGCGCGACCAGCGCGGCCGGGCCCATGAGATAGCCCAGGCGGATGCCGGCCAGGCCGAACTTGCTGAGCGTGCGCATCAGCAGCACATGGCCATGCCGCGCGATGCGGTCGATGTAGCTCCTGGCGGCAAAGGGCTGGTAGGCCTCGTCGATCACCACCAGCCCGCCCTGCTCGCCCTGGGCCTGCACGATCTTCTCGATGGCGGCATCGTCCCAGAGGTTGGCGGTGGGGTTGTTCGGATAGGCCAGGTACACGATGGCCGGCTTCTCGCGTGCGATGGCCGAAAGCATGGCGGCCTCGTCGAGTTCGAAATCGGCCGTGAGCGGCACGCCGACGAAGCGCAGGCCCTGCAGTTTCGCGCTCATCGCATACATCACGAAGCCGGGCACGGGCGCGAGCACCGCGGCCCCGGGCACGTCGCAGGCAATGGCGAGCAGCGAGATCAGTTCGTCGGAGCCGTTGCCCAGCATCAGCGAAAAGCCCTCGGGCATCTGCGCATGCGCGGCCAGCGCGCGCTGCAGGTCGGCGCCGCGCTCGCCCGGATAGCGGTTGAGCGCCAACGCACCGAGCCGCGCGCCAAGCTCGGCCTGCAGCGCGGCCGGCAGGCCGAAGGGGTTTTCCATGGCGTCGAGCTTGACGAAGCCGCGTGCGTCCTGCACCGCATAGGCATGCATGGACTGCACGTCGGAGCGGATGCGGTCGATCGGGCGGGCGGCGGGCGAAGAAGATGTCATCGGGTGCAGCGGTAGCTGTTTCTGAGGGCGCCGGCCATGACCAGCTGAACGGGCATGTCGGCTTCGTAGCTGTCGGCGTTGCGGGTCAGCTCGGTTTGATAGAGGGAGCGTGCCATCGAAGGCTCCAGGCGCCGGCCCTCGACGCAGAAGATCGGCTTCTGGCCGTTGCGCTGCGAGGCCTCCACGCCTTCGCGCAGGCCTTCGAGCACGCCGACGAGGTAGTAGCTCGCGTAGGCCTTGCCGTCCTTTTCGCTCGCTTCCAGCGTGCGCAGCTCGCGGATGCTCATGGCCTGCGCCGAGCCCGCAGCCGCGAGCGCCAGCAGCCATGCCGTCGCGCGCGAACGATGAAAAGAACGGCGTCGAGCCATCTTGCTTTGCTCCTGCCGGCGGCGGGCGGGCTTCAGGCCCTGCGCAGCCGCATGCGCGCCGCTTCGGCGTGCGCCTGCAGGCCTTCGCCTTCGGCCAGCGTGACGGCAATGGGCCCGAGCACCTGCGCGCCGGCTTCGCTCACTTCGATGAGGCTCGAGCGCTTCTGGAAGTCGTACACGCCCAGCGGGCTCGAGAAGCGCGCCGTGCCGCTCGTGGGCAGCACGTGGTTGGGGCCCGCGCAGTAGTCGCCCAGGCTCTCGCTGGTGAAGGCGCCCAGGAAGATCGCGCCGGCATGGCGCAGCAGCGGCTCCCAGCGCTGCGGCTCGCTGCTGCTGACTTCCAGGTGCTCCGGCGCGATGCGGTTGCTGATCTCGCAGGCCTCTTCCATGCTCTTGGTGTGGATGAGAGCGCCGCGGCCGTTGAGCGAAGCCGCGATGATCTCGGCGCGCGGCATGCCGGGCAGCAGGCGGTCGATCTCGGCCTGCACGCGGTCGATGTACGCGGCGTCGGGGCACAGCAGGATGCTTTGCGCGAGCTCGTCGTGCTCGGCCTGGCTGAACAGGTCCATCGCCACCCAGTCAGGCGGCGTGCTGCCGTCGGCCAAGACGAGGATTTCGCTCGGGCCCGCGATCATGTCGATGCCCACGGTGCCGAACACGCGGCGCTTGGCGGCGGCCACGTAGGCGTTGCCGGGGCCGGTGATCTTGTCGACCGCGGGGATGGTGGCGGTGCCGTAGGCCAGCGCGGCCACGGCCTGCGCGCCGCCGATGGTGAAGGCGCGCGTGACGCCTGCCACGTAGGCGGCGGCGAGCACCAGCTGGTTCTTTTCGCCGCCCGGCGTCGGAACCACCATGATGATTTCGGCCACGCCGGCCACGTGAGCCGGAATGGCATTCATCAGCACGCTCGACGGATAGGCCGCCTTGCCGCCCGGCACGTAGATGCCGACACGATCAAGCGGCGTAACCTTCTGGCCGAGCAGCGTGCCGTCGGCATCGCGATAGCTCCAGCTCTCGCCGCTGGCCTTCTTCTGCGCCTCGTGATAGCTGCGCACGCGGCGAGCGGCGGCTTCGAGCGCATCGCGCTGCGTGGCCGGCAATGATTCGAAGGCGGCCTTGAGTTCGGCCTGCGTTAGCTCCAGCTCGGACAGCGTCTTCGCATCGAGCTTGTCGAAGCGATTGGTGTACTCCAGCACCGCCTCGTCCCCGCGCCTCTGCACGTCGGCCAGGATGTCCGCCACCACCTTCTCGATGGCCGCATCGGCATCCGCGGACCAATGCAGCCGCGCCTTGAATTCAGCGTCGAAGCCGGCTGAAGCCGTGGAGAGGCGGACGGGGGCTGCTTTCGGAGTCATGTGCGTGAAGTTCAGGCAGTGGGAATGGCCGACGCGAAGGCGTCGATGATGCGGCGGATCGGCTCGCGCTTGAGCTTGAGCGCGGCCTGGTTGACCACGAGGCGCGCGCTGATGTCCATGATGCGTTCGACCTCGACCAGGTGATTGGCCTTGAGCGTGTTGCCGGTCGAGACCAGGTCGACGATGGCGTCGGCCAGGCCGGTGAGCGGCGCGAGCTCCATGCTGCCGTAGAGCTTGATCAGGTCGACGTGCACGCCCTTGCTCGCGAAAAACTCGCGTGCAAGGCCCACATACTTGGTGGCGACCCTCAGGCGCGAGCCCTGCTTCACGGCCGAGGCGTAGTCGTAGTCGGCGCGCACCGCCACGCTGAGTCGGCAGGCCGCGATGCGCAGGTCCAGCGGCTGGTACATGCCCTGGTTGCCGTTTTCCAGCAGCACGTCCAGGCCGGTCACGCCAAGGTCGGCGCCGCCGTACTGCACGTAGGTGGGCACATCGGAGGCGCGCACCAGCACCACGCGCACGTCGGGCCGGGTGGTGGCCAGGATCAGCTTGCGCGATTTTTCGGGGTCTTCGGTGACCTCGATGCCGGCGGCGGCCAGCAGCGGCATCGTCTCTTCGAAGATGCGGCCCTTCGAGAGCGCGAGGGTGATCATGCGGCGGCTCCCGAGATGCGTTCGATGTCCGCGCCCAGGCCGCGCAGCTTGGCTTCCATGCGGTCGTAGCCGCGGTCCAGGTGGTAGATGCGGTCGACCAGCGTCTCGCCGTCGGCCACGAGGCCGGCGATCACCAGGCTGGCCGAGGCGCGCAGGTCGGTCGCCATCACTGTGGCGCCCGACAGCTGCTGCACGCCCTCGACCATCGCCACCTTGCCCTCGACGTGGATCGTGGCGCCCAGGCGCACCATCTCGTTCACGTGCATGAAGCGGTTCTCGAAGATGGTTTCGGTGACCATCGAGGCGCCGCGCGCGATCACGTTCAGGGCCATGAACTGGGCCTGCATGTCGGTCGGGAAACCGGGGTATTCGGTGGTGCTGAAGCTCTGCGCCTTGAGGTGCTCGCAGGCCGGGGCGCTGGAGCTGATGCGCACGCCGCCCTCCTGTGCCGCGACGGTGCAGCCGGCGTCGCGCAGCTTGTCGATCACCGCGTCCATGTGGTCGGCCCGCGCGTGGCGCAGGAACACGTCGCCGCCGGTGGCCGCAACGGCGCACAGGAAGGTGCCGGCCTCGATGCGGTCGGCCACCACGGCGTGCTCGCAGCCGTGCAGCTTCTCGACGCCCTGGATGCGGATGTGGCTGGTGCCGTGGCCTTCGATCTTCGCGCCCATGCGGATCAGCATTTCGGCCAGGTCGACGATCTCGGGCTCCTGCGCGGCGTTCTCGAGCAGCGTCTCGCCCTCGGCCAGCGCGGCGGCCATGAGGAAGTTCTCGGTGCCCGTGACGGTAACCATGTCGGTCAGGATGCGCGCGCCCTTCAGGCGGGTGCGCCCGGCCGGCAGGCTGGCGATCATGTAGCCGTGCTCGACCACGATCTCGGCGCCCATGGCCTGCAGGCCCTTGATGTGCTGGTCGACCGGCCGCGAGCCGATGGCGCAGCCGCCCGGCAGCGACACCTTGGCATGGCCGAAGCGCGCGAGCAGCGGGCCCAGCGCCAGCACGGAGGCACGCATGGTCTTCACCAGTTCGTAGGGTGCCTCGGGGTTGCTGAGGTCGCCCGCATCGAGCCGCACCGTGCCGTTGTCGTCGCGCTCGGCCGCAACGCCCATGTTGCGCACCAGCTTGAGCATGGTCGACACGTCCTGCAGGCGCGGCACGTTGTGCAGCGTCACGGGCTGGTCGGTCAGCAGTGCGGCGCACAGTTCCGGCAGGGCTGCGTTCTTGGCGCCGGAAATGAGTACCTCGCCGCGGAGCTGGCGCCCGCCGCGAATCAGAAGTTTGTCCATCGAATTTCCAGCGAATCAGGGCCCGGGGGCCGGAGAGTTATTTTTCCAACGCCGCCCATTCGGCCGGCGTGTAGGTCTTCATTGAGAGCGCATGCACCTCGTCGGTATGCATTTTCGCACCCAGGGTCGCGTAGACCCGCTGATGGCGCTGAATCGCGCGCTTGCCCTCGAATTCGGCCGAGACGATGGTGGCATACCAATGCCGGCCGTCGCCTTCGAGCGTGATGTGCTCGCAGGGAAGGTGGGACTGGATCAGGGCCTGGAGTTGTTCGGCGGTCATGGGAATTGGAAAGGGCTTTTCAGCCTCTGATTTTGTAGCCGATGCGCAGCAGGTGGACGGCGATGGCGCTCACCACCAGCCAGGCGGCGCCGACGATGCCCAGGCTGAGCCAGGGCGAGGCGTCGCTCACGCCGAAGAAGCCGTAGCGGAAGCCGTCGATCATGTAGAAGAACGGGTTCAGGTGGCTCACGCCCTGCCAGAACGGCGGCAGCGAACCGATCGAATAGAAAACGCCCGACAGAAAGGTCATGGGCATGATCAGGAAGTTCTGGAACACCGCCATCTGGTCGAACTTCTCGGCCCAGAGCCCGGCAATGAGCCCCAGGGTGCCGAGCATGGCGGAGCCCAGCAGCGCAAACACGAGAATCCAGAGCGGCGCAACGAAGCTCGGCATCGCGAAGAACATGGTGACCAGGAACACGCCGAGCCCCACGGCCAGCCCGCGGATCACCGACGAGCCCACGTAGGCGAAGAACCAGCCCCAGTGCGACAGCGGCGTGAGCAGCACGAACACCAGGTTGCCCATGATCTTGCTCTGGATGATCGACGACGAGCTGTTGGCGAAGGCGTTCTGCAGCACGCTCATCATCACGAGGCCCGGCACCAGGAAGGCGGTGTAGCCGACCGAGCCGTAGACCTTCACGTGGTCTTCGAGCACGTGGCCGAACACCATCAGGTAGAGCAGCGCGGTGAGCACCGGCGCGCCGACGGTCTGGAAGCCAACCTTCCAGAAGCGCAGCGTTTCCTTGTAAAGCAGCGCACGCCACCCCGTGACGGCCATCATAGGGCCCCCTTGCTCGGCACTGCGTGTCCTCGCGTCCCCCCGAGGGGGAGCTTCGCTTGCTTGTGTCGGCCCGGCGCAGCGCTCATCTCGCCACCTCCAGCGGCGTCTGCTCGCCTGCCATCAGGTCGATGAACACGTCTTCCAGGTCGGCCTTGCGCATTTCCACGTCTTCCACCGCGACGCCGGCTTCGCGGATCGCGGCCAGCAGTTGTTCGACTTCATGGGCGTTCTGCGCCGGCAGCTGCACGATGCGCCCTGTGATGCGCGCATGCTGCGCGATGGCCCAGGGCAGCATGGCGTCGGTCTTGAAGCGCAGCACGTTGCTGGCGGCCGACTTCAGGAGCTCGCTGGTGCGGTCCAGGGCGATCACCTTGCCGAGCTTGAGCATCGCGATGCGGCTGCACAGCGCCTCGGCCTCTTCGAGGTAGTGGGTGGTGAGCAGCACGGTGCTGCCCTCCTTGTTGAGCCTGGCGACGAACTGCCAGAGCGTCTGGCGCAACTCGACGTCGACCCCGGCGGTGGGCTCGTCCAGCACGATGACCGGCGGCTTGTGCACCAGCGCCTGCGCCACCAGCACCCGGCGCTTCATGCCGCCCGAGAGCTGGCGCATGTTGGCCGTGGCCTTGTCGGCCAGGCCCAGGCTTTGCAGCAGCTCGTCGATCCAGGCCTCGTTGTTCTTGATGCCGAAGTAGCCCGACTGGATGCGCAGCGATTCGCGCACGTTGAAGAACGGGTCGAACACCAGCTCCTGAGGCACGATGCCGAGCTGGCGCCGGGCCTCGGCATAGTCGCGCTGCACGTCGAAGCCATGGACGCTGATGGCGCCGGCCGTGGGGCGGGACAGGCCGGCCAGCATGCTGATGAGCGTGGTCTTGCCCGCGCCGTTGGGCCCGAGCAGGCCGAAGAACTCGCCCGGCTCGATCTGGAAGCTGACCTCGTCGACGGCGCGCAGCCCCTGCTTGCCTTGGGCCCGCTGCTGTCTGGAGGGAGGGTAGGTCTTGGAGACCGATTGGAATGAGATCGCGGGCATGGGAGCCGGCGATTTTACGGGCCCGCCCCGCAGGCCGCTTGGCGGCGGCCGGATGCCCTGACGCGGCCGCTGCCGGGCCGCCGGCGGTCAGGGCGCCGCCGGCAGCAGCCCCGCAATGCCGTAGAGCGCTGCCAGTTCGCGTAGCCGCGGCGAAAGCCCCTTGACCGCGAAGCCCCGGCCGAGCGCGCTCGATTCGCGGCGGCACTCCAGGAGCACCGCCAAGGCCGAGGAATCGAAATGCGCGAGCGCGCTGGCGTCCACCACCGTGGATGTGTCGGCCTGCCCCGCCAGCCCCTGCTGCAGCATGCGCATGCAGGCCGGGGCTTCGTCGTGGGTGAGCTTGGAGGGCAGGACCAGCATGGCCTCAGCTCTTGCCGTTGTTGCCCTTGTTGCGCGCCGCCAGCGCCGCAATCAGGCCGTCGATGCCGCGCGCGTTGATTTCCTGCGCGAACTGGGTGCGGTAGGTGTCGACCAGCCAGACGCCCAGCACATTGAGGTTGTAGACCTTCCAGCCGCCGCCCTGGCCGGGCGTTTTCTCGAGCCGGTAGTCGAGCTGCACCGGATCGCCGCGGCCCTTGACCTCGGTACGCACCAGCACGTCGGTGTCTTCAGGCGAGCCGCGGAACGGGCGCACCGTGACCGTCTGGTCGCTCACCTGGTCGAGCGCGCCGGCATAGGTGCGCACCAGCAGGGTCTTGAATTCTTCCTGCAGCTTCTTCTGCTGCTCGGGCGTGGCCTGGCGCCATGCCGGGCCGACGGCGGAAGCCGTCATGCGCTGGAAGTTGACGTTGGGCATGATCTTGCTGTCGACCAGCACCATGATCTTGTTGATGTCGCCAGCCTTGATGGAGGTGTCGGCCTTGATGGTCTCGAGCACATCGGTCGACAGGCGCTTGACGAGCGCATCGGGCGCCTCGTCGGCGGCATGGGCCGGGCGCACGAAAGCCGTCGCGGCACCGAAAAGCAAGGCACTGGCCAGCACCAGGCGGCCGAAGCCGCGTCGTTGCAAGATCTTGTTGTTCATGGCAATTCCCTCAAGTTGAAAATCCAGAAGGCGCAATGGAAGCTGCGCCTGCCGGAAAGAACGTGTTCGACAGGCCCCCGGCCGACCGGGTTCCTGAAGCGCAGGTGAAGCCTTGAAACCGGATGCAAGCAGGAAAACCGCCCGTCCGTCCGCGAAAAGCCTCTATCCGCACCTTTTTGTGCTTTATTTCCCGCCCTCGTCGTCAGGGGGGTTGCCGTCGTAGACGTCGTTGCGGCGGTGCTGCAGGAAGGCGTCGCGCGTGAAGGTGTACTTGTCGAGTGCCGCATCGTCGAGCAGGCGGCCGGCGCGCAGGTACTTCGCCCGCGTATCGACGGCTTCCACGAACGACAGCGAATTGCGCCAGGCCACGTCGTTCATGTTGCCGAGCACGCTGCCGGCACGGTCGACCGGCAAGGCGGCCGTGTCGCGCAGGGTCGACGGGCCGAACACCGGCAGCACCACGTACGGACCGGCGCCCACGCCCCAGCGGCCGAGCGTCTGGCCGAAGTCTTCCTCGTGGCGGTCGATGCCCGCCTCGGTGGCAATGTCCAGCAAGCCGCCCAGGCCGAAGAAGGTGTTGACGTTGACCCGCATGAAGGTCTCGGCGCTGTTCTGCAGCTTGAGCTGGGCCACGCTGTTGACGAAGCTCCAGACATCGCCCAGGTTGCCGAAGAAATTGCCCACCCCGGTGCGCACCATCGAGGGCAGCACACGCTGGTAGGCGGTGGCCACGGGCACGAGCACGGCCTCGTCGACCGTGTCGTTGAAGCGCGTGACGCCCCGGTTGAACGGCTCGAAAGGGTCGGCCGGATTGGCGTGGGGCCCGCTCGCGCAGCCTGCAATGAGCGCAAGGGCGACGGCAACACTGGCCCAGCGGGCATGGTTTGCTATCTTACTGATAGCAAAAGACGGGGAAAGGGCTGTTTTCATTTCTTGTTGGCTGTTCCCGGCGTCGAAGTATTTCCTTCGGCCGCCTTGCTGTAGAGGAACTGGCTGATCAGGTTTTCCAGCACCACGGCCGATTGGGTCGAGGTGACGGTGTCGCCGGCTTGCAGGTTCTTCTCCTCGGCGCCCGCCTCGATCCCGATGTACTGCTCGCCGAGCAGGCCACTGGTCAGGATCTTGAGCGAACTGTCCTTGGGAAAACTGTAACGGTTTTGCAATGCCAGTGTGACGCTGGCCTGAAAAGACTTGTCGTCGAACGAGATGGACTCCACGCGGCCGACCACCACGCCCGCGCTCTTGACCGCCGTTTGCGGCTTGAGCCCGCCGATGTTGTCGAAACGCGCGGTGACGTTGTAGGTCTTCTGGAAATTCAGGCTCAGCAGGTTGGCCGACTGCAGCGCGAGGAACAGCAGCGCCGCGCCGCCGATCAGCACGAACAGGCCGACCCAGATGTCGTTGTTGGAACGTTGCATGGTTTGCACTCTCTAGAACGATTGGAGCCGGGGCTCCTTCAAATACTGAACATCATGGCGGTGAGCAGGAAGTCGAGCCCGAGCACCGAAAGCGACGCCATCACCACGGTGCGCGTGGTCGCGCGCGACACGCCTTCGGGCGTGGGCTGGGCCTCGTAGCCCTGCAGCAGTGCGATGAAGGTCACGGTGAAGCCGAACACGATGCTCTTGATCACGCCGTTGCCCACGTCGCGCCAGACGTCGACGCCGCCCTGCATCTGGCCCCAGAACGCGCCCGGGTCCACACCCAGCATCAGCACGCCCACCACATAGCCGCCCATGATGCCGACCGCGCTGAACACGGCCGCCAGCAGCGGCATCGTGATCACGCCGGCCCAGAAGCGCGGCGCAAGAATGCGCTGCACCGGGTCGACCGCCATCATCTCCATGGCGCTGAGCTGCTCGCCGGCCTTCATGAGGCCGATCTCCGCGGTGAGCGAAGTACCGGCGCGCCCCGTGAACAGCAGGGCCGCCACCACCGGCCCGAGCTCGCGCACCAGGCTCAGCGCCACCAGCAGGCCGAGCGCCTCGGAAGAACCGTAGCGCTGCAGCGCGTAGTACATCTGCAGGCCCAGCACGAAGCCGACGAAAAGCCCCGACACCGCAATGATGGCCAGCGAATAGTTGCCGAGAAAATGGATCTGGTCGCGCACCAGGCCGAAGCGCTGCAAGCTTCGTGCCCCCTGCACCAGCAGGCGCAGGAACAGCTTGGCGCCGTAGCCCAGGTCGGCCAGCTTGCTGCGAACCGCAAAGCCGATGTCGGCGGGCTTCCACCAGCTCATGCCTGCCCCCTCGCTCGGCACTTCGTGTCCTCGCTGCCCCCCGAGGGGGCCTTCGCTTGCTCGGGGCGGCCCAGCGCTGCGCTCATGCCCGTCCCCCTTCATTGCCGAAATCTTCCTCGATGCCGGCCACGGGATAGTGAAAATGCACCGGCCCGTCGGGCAGTGCATTGACGAACTGGTGCACCAGGGGATCGGCGCTCCCCCGCACTTCTTCAGGCGTGCCTTGCGCGGCGATGCCGCCGTTGGCCAGGATGATCACGTGGTCGGCAATGCGGAAGGTTTCCTCGAGGTCATGCGACACGACGATGCTGGTCAGCCCCAGCGTGTCGTTGAGCTGGCGGATCAGCCGCGCGGCCGTGCCGAGGGAAATCGGGTCGAGGCCGGCAAAGGGTTCGTCGTACATCACGAGGTCGGGGTCGAGCGCAATGGCGCGCGCAAGAGCCACGCGCCGCGCCATGCCGCCGGACACTTCGCTCGGCATCAGGTCGCGCGCACCGCGCAGGCCGACTGCGTCGAGCTTCATGAGCACGATGTCGCGCACCAGCGCTTCCGAGAGCTGCGTGTGCTCGCGCAGCGGAAACGCGACGTTGTCGAACACGCTCATGTCGGTGAACAGCGCACCGAACTGGAACAGCATGCCCATGCGCCGCCGCGCCTTGTACAGCCCGGCGGCATCGAGCTTGCCGACGTCCTGGCCGTCGAAAAGCACCTCGCCGCGCTGCGCCCGCTGCTGGCCGCCGATGAGCCGCAGCACGGTGGTCTTGCCGCCGCCCGAGGCGCCCATCAGCGCCGTCACCTTGCCGCGCGGCACGGCAAACGACACACCGCCGAGGATCGCGCGCGCACCATAGCCGAACGCAACGTCGCGGAACTCTACAAAGGGGTGTGGCAGGGGTGCGGCTGATTCCATCTCAATAAAAAAGCCGGGCACCTTCTCAGGCATCCCGGCATGCGGTTTCCGCGAATGATAGCGGGGCCGTGGCCGGCCCCGCAAAACTGAAACAAAAATCAGCGCGGCAAGTCGCTGAATCCCATCAGGAATTCATCCACCGAGCGCGCAGCCTGGCGCCCTTCGCGAATGGCCCAGACCACCAGCGACTGGCCGCGGCGGATGTCGCCCGCCGCAAACACCTTCGGCACGTTGGTGGCATAGCCGCCGATGAAATCGACCGTCGCCTTGGCATTGCCGCGTGCGTCCTTTTCGACACCGAAGGCGTCCAGCACGGTGGCCACGGGGCTCACGAAGCCCATCGCCAGCAGCACGAGGTCGGCCTTGAGGATCTGCTCGCTGCCGGCCACTTCCTGCATGCGGCCGTCTTTCCACTCGACGCGCACGGTCTTCAGGCCCGTGACCTTGCCTTTTTCGCCGATGAATTCCTTGGTGGAGATGGCGAACTCGCGCTCGCAGCCCTCTTCATGGCTGGAGCTGGTGCGCAGCTTGATCGGCCAGTAGGGCCAGGTCAGCGGGCGGTTTTCTTCCTCGGGCGGCTGCGGCATCAGTTCGAACTGCGTGACGCTGGCCGCGCCATGGCGGTTGCTGGTGCCCACGCAGTCGGAGCCGGTGTCGCCGCCGCCGATCACGATCACGTGCTTGCCGTCGGCGCGCAGCTGGCCCTTGACCTTGTCGCCCGCGTTGACGCGGTTCTGCTGCGGCAGGAACTCCATCGCAAAATGAATGCCGTCGAGGTCGCGGCCCGGCACCGGCAGGTCGCGCGACTGCTCGGCGCCGCCCGTGAGCACCACGGCGTCGAAGTCTTTCTGCAGCTGCTCGGGCGTGACGGTTTCCTTGGCCAGATTGGTGACCTTGGAGCCCTTGCCGAGCGGATCCTTCGCGGCGCCGACCATCACGCCGGTGCGGAAGCTCACGCCCTCGGCCTTCATCTGCTCGACGCGGCGGTCGATGTGGGTCTTCTCCATCTTGAAGTCGGGGATGCCGTAGCGCAGCAGGCCGCCGATGCGGTCGTTCTTCTCGAACAGCGTCACATCGTGGCCGGCGCGCGCGAGCTGCTGCGCCGCCGCCATGCCGGCCGGGCCCGAACCCACCACGGCCACCTTCTTGCCGGTCTTGTGCTTGGCGACGCGCGGCGCCACCCAGCCTTCGTCCCAGGCGCGGTCGATGATCGCGTGCTCCAGCGACTTGATGCCGACCGGGTCGTCGTTCACGTTGAGCACGCAGGCCGCCTCGCAGGGCGCGGGGCAGATGCGGCCGGTGAATTCCGGGAAGTTGTTGGTCGAGTCGAGCACCGCGAAGGCGTTCTGCCAGTCGTTGCGGTACACGAGGTCGTTGAAGTCCGGAATGATGTTGTTGACCGGGCAGCCGCTGTTGCAGAACGGCGTGCCGCAGTCCATGCAGCGCGCGCCCTGGACCTTGGCTTGCTCGGCATCCAGGCCGACGACGAATTCCTTGTAGTGCTTGACGCGCTCGGAGGCAGGCTTGTAGCCCTCTTCGATGCGCTCATGCTCCATGAAGCCGGTGATCTTTCCCATCGTGCTTTCCTCTGTTCTTCGTTTTCGTTGCCGCTCAGGCCGCAGCCGGGGTGGCCTGCGGCGCGGCAGCCAGCGCGTGCGGCTCCAGGCCCATGTGCGCGTTGTTGCCACTGCTCGTGAGTTCGACCTTGCGGTCGTGCAGCTCGGCCAGCGCGCGCTTGTACTCGTTCGGGAACACCTTGACGAACTTGGTGCGCGACACGGCCCAGTTGTCGAGCAGTTCGCGCGCGCGCTTGCTGCCGGTCCAGCGGTGGTGCTCCTCGAGCAGCTTCTTGAGCTGGGCCTCGTCGGTCTCGCCGCCGTGCCAGACCTTGCGGTGCATGCTCGCGGTCTGCTCGGCCGAGGTCAGCACCTTGTCGAGCGACACCATCGAAAGGTTGCAGCGCGTGGCGAACTGGCCGTCCTCGTCGTAGACGAAGGCTACGCCGCCGCTCATGCCGGCCGCGAAGTTGCGGCCCGTCTTGCCGAGCACCGCGACCGTGCCGCCCGTCATGTATTCGCAGCCATGGTCGCCCGTGCCTTCGACCACGGCCGTGGCACCCGAGAGGCGCACGGCAAAGCGCTCGCCGGCCACGCCGCAGAGGTAGGCTTCGCCGGTGGTCGCGCCGTAGAGCGCGGTGTTGCCCACGATGGTGTTGCGCACCGCTTCGCCGCGGAAGTCGAGGCTCGGGCGCACCACCACGCGGCCGCCCGACAGGCCCTTGCCGGTGTAGTCGTTGGCATCGCCGATCAGGTAGAGCGTGATGCCGCGCGCCAGGAACGCGCCGAACGACTGGCCGCCCGTGCCTTCGAGCTGGATGCGGATCGAGTCGTCGGGCAGGCCCTGCGGATGCGCCTTGGTCAGCGCACCCGACAGCATGGCGCCCACCGAGCGGTTGACGTTGCGCGCCACCTCGATGAACTGCACCTTCTCGCCGCGCTCGATGGCCGGGCGCGACTTCTCGATGAGCTTGACGTCGAGCGCACGCTCCAGGCCGTGGTCCTGGTTCTCGACGTGGAAGCGCGGCACCTCGGCCGGCACGATCGGCAGCGCGAACAGGCGGCTGAAGTCCAGGCCCGAAGCCTTCCAGTGCTCGATGCCCTTGCGCATGTCGAGCAGGTCGGCGCGGCCGATCAGGTCGTCGAACTTGCGGATGCCCAGCTGGGCCATGATCTGGCGCACTTCCTCGGCCACGAAGAAGAAGTAGTTGACGACGTGCTCGGGCTTGCCCGAGAACTTCTTGCGCAGCACCGGGTCTTGCGTGGCCACGCCCACCGGGCAGGTGTTCAGGTGGCACTTGCGCATCATGATGCAGCCCTCGACCACCAGCGGGGCCGTGGCAAAGCCGAACTCGTCGGCACCCAGCAGCGCGCCGATGGCGACGTCGCGGCCGGTCTTCATCTGGCCGTCGGCCTGCACGCGGATGCGGCTGCGCAGGCGGTTGAGCACCAGCGTCTGCTGGGTTTCTGCCAGGCCAATTTCCCACGGGCTGCCCGCGTGCTTGATCGACGACCAGGGCGATGCGCCCGTGCCGCCGTCATGGCCCGCGATCACCACGTGGTCGCTCTTGCACTTGGCCACGCCGGCCGCGATGGTGCCCACGCCGATCTCGCTCACCAGCTTGACGCTGATGCTCGCGTGCGGCGCGGCGTTCTTCAGGTCGTGGATCAGCTGCGCGAGGTCTTCGATCGAGTAGATGTCGTGGTGCGGCGGCGGCGAGATCAGGCCCACGCCCGGCACCGCGTAGCGCTGCTTGCCGATGTACTCGGTGACCTTGCCGCCCGGCAGCTGGCCGCCTTCGCCCGGCTTGGCGCCCTGCGCCATCTTGATCTGGATCTGGTCAGCCGAATGCAGGTACTCGGCCGTGACGCCGAAGCGCCCCGACGCCACCTGCTTGATGCGCGAACGCAGCGAGTCGCCGTCCTTCAGGGGCAGGTCGACCTCGACGTTGGCCGCGCCGATCACGCTCTTGAGCGTGTCGCCCTGCTTGATCGGGATGCCCTTGAGCTCGTTGCGGTAGCGCGCCGGGTCTTCGCCGCCCTCGCCCGTGTTGCTCTTGCCGCCGATGCGGTTCATGGCAATGGCGAGCGTGGAGTGCGCCTCGGTGCTGATCGAGCCGAGCGACATCGCGCCCGTGGCAAAGCGCTTGACGATCTCGCTGGCGGGCTCGACCTCGTCCACCGGAATAGCCTTGGCCGGATCCAGCTTGAATTCGAACAGGCCGCGCAGCGTGAGATGGCGGCGGTTCTGGTCGTTGATGAGCTGCGCGTATTCCTTGTAGGTGTTCCAGTTGTTGGCGCGCGTGCTGTGCTGCAGCTTGGCGATGGCGTCGGGCGTCCACATGTGCTCTTCGCCGCGCGTGCGCCAGGCGTATTCGCCGCCGGCGTCGAGCATGTTGGAGAGCACCGGGTCGTCGCCGAACGCGGCCTTGTGCATGCGGATGGCTTCCTCGGCGATCTCGAACACGCCGATGCCCTCGACGCGGCTCGCGGTGCCGGTGAAGTATTTGTTGACCGTCTCGGTGTTGAGGCCGATGGCTTCGAAGAGCTGCGCGCCGCAGTAGCTCATGTAGGTGCTGACACCCATCTTCGACATGATCTTGGACAGGCCCTTGCCGATCGCCTTGACGTAGTTGTAGACCGCCTTCTCCGCGCTCATGTCGCCCGGCAGGTCGGCGTGCATGGCGGCCAGCGTTTCCATCGCGAGGTAGGGGTGCACGGCTTCGGCGCCGTAGCCTGCCAGCACGCCGAAGTGATGCACTTCGCGCGCCGAACCGGTTTCCACCACCAGGCCGGCGGTGGTGCGCAGGCCTTCACGGACCAGGTACTGGTGGACGGCGGACAGCGCCAGCACGGCGGGAATCGCCACCTGCGTCGGGCTCACGCCGCGGTCGCTCACGATCAGGATGTTGTGGCCGCCCTTGATGGCATCCACCGCTTCGGCGCACAGCGACGCGAGCTTGGCTTCGACGCCCTCGTAGCCCCAGGCGAGCGGGTAGGTGATGTCGAGCACGTAGCTCTTGAACTTGCCCTGCGTGTAGGTGCCGATGTCGCGCAGCTTGGCCATGTCGGCGAAGTCGAGGATCGGCTGGCTCACCTCGAGCCGCATCGGCGGGTTGACCTGGTTGATGTCCAGCAGGTTGGGCTTGGGGCCGATGAAGGACACCAGCGACATCACGATGGCCTCGCGGATCGGGTCGATCGGCGGGTTGGTCACTTGCGCGAACAGCTGCTTGAAGTAGTTGTAGAGCGGCTTGTTCTTGCTGGAGAGCACGGCCAGCGGGCTGTCGTTGCCCATGGAGCCGATGCCTTCTTCACCGGCCTGCGCCATCGGGCTCATCAGGAACTTGATGTCTTCCTGGGTGTAGCCGAAGGCCTGCTGGCGGTCGAGCAGCGCGACCTGCGAGAGCGGCGCGGGCACCGGCTCGGCCTCGACGCTGTCCAGCTTGATGCGCAGGTTCTCGATCCACTGCTTGTAGGGCTTGCTGTTGGCGAGGGTGGCCTTGACCTCCTCGTCGTCGATCATGCGGCCCTGCTCCAGGTCGATCAGGAACATCTTGCCGGGCTGCAGGCGCCACTTGCGCACGATCTTCTGCTCGGGCACGGGCAGCACGCCCGACTCCGAGGCCATGATGACCAGGTCGTCGTCGGTCACGCAGTAGCGGGAAGGCCGCAGGCCGTTGCGGTCGAGCGTGGCGCCGATCTGGCGGCCGTCGGTGAACACGATGGAGGCCGGGCCGTCCCACGGCTCCAGCATCGCGGCGTGGTATTCGTAGAACGCGCGGCGGCGCGGGTCCATGGTGGCGTGCTGTTCCCAGGGCTCGGGAATCATCATCATCACGGCCTGGCTGATGGGGTAGCCGGCCATCGTCAGCAGCTCGAGGCAGTTGTCGAAGGTGGCGGTGTCGGACTGGCCGGCAAAGCTGATGGGGTAGAGCTTCTGCAGGTCGGCGCCCAGCACGGGCGAGGACATGACGCCTTCGCGCGCCTTCATCCAGTTGTAGTTGCCCTTGACCGTGTTGATTTCGCCGTTGTGGGCGACGTAGCGGTACGGGTGGGCCAGCGGCCACTCGGGGAAGGTGTTGGTCGAGAAGCGCTGGTGCACCAGGCCCAGGGCCGAGACGCAGCGCTTGTCCTGCAGGTCCAGGTAGTAGGTGCCGACCTGGTCGGCGAGCAGCAGGCCCTTGTAGACCACGGTGCGGCTCGACATGCTGGGAACGTAGTATTCCTTGCTGTGCTTGAGCTTCAGGCGCTGGATGTTGGCGCTGGCGGTCTTGCGGATCACGTAGAGCTTGCGTTCCAGCGCGTCCTGCACGATCACGTCGTTGCCGCGGCCGATGAACACCTGGCGCAGCAGCGGTTCCTTGGCGCGCACGGTGGGCGACATCGGCATGTCGCGGTTCACCGGCACGTCGCGCCAGCCCAGCAGCACCTGGCCTTCGGCCTTGATGGCGCGTTCCATTTCCTGCTCGCAGGCTTCGCGCGAGGCATGTTCCTTGGGCAGGAAGATCATGCCGACGCCGTATTCGCCCGGCGGGGGCAGCGCCACGCCCTGCTTGGCCATTTCTTCGCGGTAGAGGCGGTCGGGCAGCTGGATCAGGATGCCGGCGCCATCGCCCATCAGCTTGTCAGCGCCCACTGCGCCGCGATGGTCGAGGTTCTCGAGGATCTTCAGGCCCTGCAGCACGATGGCATGGCTCTTTTCGCCCTTGATGTGCGCGACGAAGCCGACGCCGCAGGCATCGTGCTCGTCGGCACCGGAATACAGACCGTGTTGTTGGAGATGTTCGATCTCGGCAGCCGTCGTCATGGCGCACTCCTTCAGTTTTTCGCAGGGAAGAGAAGGATATTGCGATGCACAAAGAATGCCAAACATTTTAAATGGGGTCAGATTCCAATTAAATCCCGACTCTTATGGTCAGAATAAAATTGGGGACACATAAATGAAGAGAGCAAAAACTCCGCTCGGAGTCCCGCGGCGGGAAGCTTTGGCTCAGGAATCGGAAGCCGCCGGCGGACGCCCGGCCTTGGCTTTGGCGACGCGGCGTTCGGTCGCTTTCTGAAGCGACGCCAAAAAATCGGCATCGCCGGCCGCCCAGCCGCGCAAGGTGGCCTCGGTCAGCGTGCCCTGGTCGGCCGCGCGCACGCCGCCGCGCACCAGTTCGACGTACGCCGCCTCGCGGGCAAACGGCGTGTTGCCCAGCTCCCAATACAGGGGATGCGGCGTCAGCAGCCTGTCGTGCCGCAGGCCCGCGTAGTGCCCGTGGCTGGACCATGGAAAGTCGCGCGCGTCCGACACCAGGCCGGCCCGCACGGGATTCAGGTCGATGTACGCCATGCAGGTCAGCAGATAGCGGTCGGTCTGGATCAGCGTCGACCTGTAGCGCCCTTCCCACAGGGTGCCGCTGCGGCCGTGGCGGTCGTTGAAATAGCGCACGTAGCTGCGCCCCACCGCCTGCATGAACTGCGGCAGCCCGGTGGTCGTGTCGGGCGTGGCCAGCAGATGGAAGTGGTTGTCCATCAGCACGTAGGCATGCAGCGCCACGCCGAAGCGCGGGGCCGCGTCCGCCATCAGGCCGAGCAGCCGCTCGTGGTCGGCGCGGTCGATGAAGATGGCCTGGCGGTTGTTGCCGCGCTGGATCACGTGGTGCGGCAGGCCGGGAAGCGTGAGGCGGGGCAGACGGGCCATGGCGTGACGAGCGCGGCGCTGTGCGCTTCGGCGGGAGTTCAGGGCAGGCGAAACCGCGTCTCGCCCAGCGTGTCGAGCCCGAACTGCGACAGCAGCTCGCCGAGCCGCGCCGCCGCACCGGCCTTGCGCTGGCCGGTGTGGCGCGCCAGGATCAGCTCGTTCTTCATGCTGTGCTCCCAGCCCACCAGTTCGGTGACCGTGACGCTGTAGCCATTGGCCTCGAGGTACAGGCAGCGCAGCACGTTGGTGAGCTGGCTGCCGATTTCGCGGGTGTGCAGCGGATGGCGCCAGAGCTCGGCCAATGGCGTGCGCGACAAGGCCAGCGCCTTGGTTTCGCGCAGGCAGGCCGCCACCTCGGCCTGGCAGCAGGGCACCAGCACCATGCAGCGCGCTTTCTTCGCGAGCCCGAAGGCGATCGCGTCGTCGGTGGCGGTGTCGCAGGCGTGCAGCGCGGTGACCACGTCGATGCGCTCGGGCAGTTCGCTCGCCTGGGCCGACTCGGCCACGGTGAGGTTCAGGAAGGACATGCGGTCGAAGCCGAGCTGGCGCGCCAATGCCCGCGATTTCTCGACCAGCTCGCTGCGCGTCTCGATGCCGTAGACATGGCCGCCTTCGCGCGAGCGGAAGAACAGGTCGTAGATGATGAAGCCCAGGTACGACTTGCCCGCGCCATGGTCGGCCAGCGTGGCTTCCGCGCCGCCGCCCGGCAGTTCGCGCAGCAGCTGCTCGATGAACTGGAACAGGTGGTAGACCTGCTTGAGCTTGCGCCGCGAATCCTGGTTAAGCCGGCCTTCGCGCGTGAGGATGTGCAGTTCCTTCAGAAGCTCGATCGACTGGCCCGGCCGCAGGACCTCCGCCAGCTCGGCTTCGGCCTTGGCGGTCTTGGCCGTCTTCACGGCCTTGGTTGCTGCCGGCGCGCTCATGGCCGGGCGCTCCCCGGGCCCACGTCCAGCGCGGCCCAGCCGTCCGGCCCCAGCGCTTCGAGCGTCTCGATGTTGCGCTCGAAGATGGCTTCGGCTTCGGGAAAGGCCTCGACCGCGCGGCTCACGCTGTCCTCGCGCAGCAGGTGCAGCGTGGGGTACGGCGCGCGGTTGGTGGCGTTGCCGATGTCGTCGGCGTCGGTGCCCGCGAACTGGAAGCGCGGATGGAAGCTCGCGAGCTGGAACACGCCGTCGAAGCCCGCGCGTGCGAGCCGGCGTTCGGCGCGTGCCGTGAAGTCGTTGAAATCCAGGAAATCGGCCAAGGTGTTGGGTGCTATCAGCAAGGTGGTGTCGCGCACGGAGGCATCGAGCGCGGCGAGTTCATCGGCCTCGGCCAGGAGCATGTCGATCAGCGCGGCTTCATCGGTGGGCAGGTACACGGCATAGCGGATCTGCGCCTTGACGTACACCGCCTTCGCGAACGGGCACAGGTTGAGCCCGATCACCGCGCGTTCGAGCCAGCGCCGCATGTCGGCTTCGGCCTGGATGGCATCGATTGTCGCCGGGCTGGTCATGCCACCTCCGCCGCAGGGCGAATTTTGCCGAGGCGCCGCGCCAGAGCCATGCCCGCGAGCGAGCATGCGAGCGTGGCGGTCCACGTCCAGTGCCAGCCGCCGGCCCGCAGGGCCACCCAGGCCACCGCCGGCGGCGCCAGGAACTGCCCCAGAGAGGACGCCTGCTGCATGAGTCCGACGGTGGTGGAAACCGTGGACGGACCGGGCGCCAGCCGGACCCCGAGCAGGAACAGCGTCGCCGGCACCATGCCGCCGCCCAGCGAAAAGACGCAGACCGCGGCATAGCGAAGCACCGGCGGCAGGCCGAGCGCGCCTTCGCCCTGCCCCAGCTGCGCGAAGGCGGCAAGGCCACCCAACGCCATCGCCAGGAAACCCGCCTGCAGCAGGCGCTCGGGCGCGACGCCGCGCTGGAGCCAACGGCCGCCCGCGACGTTGCCGACGATGTTCATCGCGGCCGCCACCGCGGTGAGCACCGCGCCCCAGCCGGCCGGCACGCCGGCGCCGGCATAGATGGCCGGAAGAAAGCCGATCACCGCCATCCACTGCGCCGAATACACGGCGAAGGTCAGCGCGATCATCCAGGGTGCGCGTGCGCCGACCGTGGCGCGCAGGCGCGACGGCCAGCCGCCGGCCATGCCGCGCGCCGCCCCCGTGCGCAACGCATCCGCGGGCACCGCCAGCCACAGCCAGAGCGCCGCGGCCGCCGACACGGCCGACAGCGTCCACCACCAGTCGGCCCATCCGCCCCAGGCGATCAGCGCCGGCCCGAAGAGCAGCGCAAGCGCAACGCCCAGCGGCATGTAGGCGCCCCAGATGCCGAGCGCCGCCTTGTCCGCGCCCGCCGGCGTCAGGGCCCGGATCAGCCCCGGCCCCGGCATGACCGCCAGCAGAAAGCCGATGCCTTCGAGCGCGCGCAGGCCGAGCAGCCATTGCACCGCAAAGGCACCGCCCAACAAGCCCGCGCCGACCGCGCCGCCCAGCAGGCTCGCCACCGTCAGCACCAAAAGGCCGGTCAGCATGCTGCGGCGCAGGCCGATGGTGTCGGCCGCGAGCCCCGCGATCAGCCCCAGGCTCATGCTCGCCACCTGCACCAGCGACAGCAGGAATCCGGCCTCGACCAGGTCGATGCCGAGCGACGCCTGCAGCGCCGGCACCGCGGGCGGCAGCTTGCCCAGGTGCAGCGCGGCGCTGACGCCGCCCAGCACCACCGCAAAGGCGGCGGCAGGCACGCGCGCGGAAGCAACGGCTGCAGGACTCATGGGACCACCTTCGCCCTGACGGGCTGCGGTGCGCGCTTGCTTGGGGCGGCCCGGCGCTGCGCTCATGCAATCCCCCGCCGGCCGGTCAGCCGTTCATGCTCGCGCATGGCGAAGCGGTCGGTCATGCCGGCGATGTAGTCGGCCACGGCGCGATGCTGGTCGCGCCGGTCTGCGTAGGAAACAGGCATCTCGGCGCCGCGCGCCAGATAGGCCTCGAACAGTTCCCGCACCACCTGCTGCGCCTGGTCGGTGGTCTGCCTCACTTGCGGATGGCGATAGAGGTTGCGGAACAGGAAGGCCTTGAGCTCGTTCGATTGCGCCTGCATGGTTTCGCTGAACGCAACGAGCGGCGGCGCCTTGCGCACGCCATCGGCATCGGCCGGCTTCGCTGTTTCGAGTGCCGCACGCGTGGCGTCGATCACGTCGTAGACCTGCGCGCTCAGCATGCGCCGGATGGTTTCGTAGAGCACGCGCCGCCCTTCCAGCTGCGGGTATTCGGCCAGCGCTTCGCGGCGGTAGCGCTCGAACAGCTCCACCTCGCCGAGCTGCTCGACGTTGATGAGTCCGGAGCGCACGCCGTCGTCGATGTCGTGCGCGTTGTAGGCGATGGCGTCGGCCAGGTTGCAAAGCTGCGCCTCGAGGCCCGGCTGCGTGCGGTCCAGGAAGCGGCGCGCCACGCCGTGGGGTTCACCCGCCTCCAGGCGCTCGGCATTGGCGCGCGAGCAGTGCTTGAGGATGCCTTCGCGGGTCTCGAAGCTGAGATTCAGGCCGTCGTACTGCGGATAGCGGTGCTCCAGGGCGTCGACCACGCGCAGGCTCTGCAGGTTGTGCTCGAAGCCGCCGTGGCCTTCCATGCAGGCGTTGAGCGCGTCCTGCCCCGCATGGCCGAACGGCGTGTGGCCGAGGTCGTGCGCAAGGGCAATCGCTTCGACCAGGTCTTCGTTGATGCGCAGGGCCCGCGCGATGGAGCGGCCCAGCTGCGCGACTTCGAGCGAATGCGTGAGCCGGGTCCGGAACAGGTCGCCTTCGTGGTTCAGGAAGACCTGCGTCTTGTAGACCAGCCGCCGGAACGCGGTGGAATGCACGATGCGGTCGCGGTCGCGCTGGAAGGCGTCGCGCGTGGGCGCCGGCGGCTCGGCATGGCGCCTTCCGCGCGAGCGCGCGGGGTGGCAGGCATAGGCCGCGAGGCTCATCGGTGCACCCTCGGCGCTGCGCTCATTCGGCCTGGCAGCAGCGCGCGAGCACTTCGCGCACCAGCGCATCGGGCGCGCTGCTGACGGCGGCGGAGCCCGGCTTGTCGATCACCACGAAACGGATCTCGCCCGCCTCGGATTTCTTGTCGACCCGCATCAGTTCGAGGTACCGGTCGGCGCCCAGCGCGGGGCCGGTGGTCGGCAGGCCGGCACGCTCGATCAGCCGCGTGAGCCGTTCGACGAACGCTGCATCGACGCCGCCGAGCCGCTGCGACAGGTGCGCCGCCATCACCATGCCGCAGCCGACCGCTTCGCCATGCAGCCACTCGCCGTAGCCCAGGCCCGACTCGATCGCATGGCCGAAGGTGTGGCCGAAATTGAGGATGGCCCGCAGGCCGGTCTCGCGCTCGTCCTGGCCGACGACCAGCGCCTTGATCTCGCAGCTGCGCTTGACCGCATGGGCCAATGCGGCGGGCTCGCGTGCCACGAGGGCGTCGACATTCGCCTCGATCCAGTCGAAGAAGGCCATGTCGTGGATCGGGCCGTACTTGATGACCTCGGCCAGGCCCGCGCTGAGTTCGCGCGGCGGCAGCGTCTGCAGCGTAGCCAGGTCGCACACCACGAGCTGCGGCTGGTAGAAGGCGCCGATCATGTTCTTGCCGAGCGGATGGTTGATGGCGGTCTTGCCGCCGACCGACGAATCGACCTGCGCCAGCAGCGTGGTCGGCACCTGCACAAAGGGCACGCCGCGCATGTAGCTCGCGGCGGCAAAGCCGGTCATGTCGCCCACCACGCCGCCGCCCAGCGCAAACAGCACGGTCTTGCGATCGCTGGCGTGGCCGAGCAGGGCATCGAAGATCAGGTTCAGGGTCTCGAGGTTCTTGTGCACCTCGCCGTCGGGCAGCTCGAGCAGGTGGACCGTGCGAAAGCGCCCGGCCAGCGCCTGGCGCAGGGCCTTGGCGTAGAGCGGCGCCACGGTGGTGTTGCTGACGACCAGCGCGCTGGCGGCCGCGGGCACGGCGGCGAAGCTCTGGGGGTTGTCCAGCAGGCCGGCGCCGATCAGGATCGGGTAGCTGCGTTCGCCGAGCTGGATGTCGACGCGTTCTGGCGGTGCGGAAGGTGCGGGCAATGGCATGGCAGCGAGTTTAGGCGCTGCGCGCCGGCGCTTCAGTCGGAGGGCTCTTCGGGCGGCGTGCCCGCGGCCACGATGCCGGCAAGCTCCAGCTGCATCACGATGATGTTGACCAGCATGGCGATCGAGGGGCGCCCGGTGTCGACCACCTCGTGGGCTGTCTCGCGATAGAGCGGATCGCGCGCATCGTGCAGTTCGCGCAGCCGGCCCAGCGGATCGGCCACCTGCAGCAGGGGCCGCTTGACGTCGTGGCGCAGGCGCCGGAACAGGTCTTCGGGCGAGGAGCGCAGGTAGATCACATGGAAGTGGTCCCGCAGCTGCTGGCGGTTGGCTTCCCGCAGCACGGCGCCGCCGCCCGTGGCCAGCACGCCGTGGGGCTGGGCGGCCAGGTCGGCGATGGCGGCCTGCTCGAGGTCGCGGAAGGCGATTTCGCCCTCCCGCTCGAAGTAATCGCGGATCGAGCAGCCGATGCGCTGCTCGATCACGTGGTCGGTATCGACGAAGGGAAGGTCCAGGCGTGCGCCCAGGCGCCGGCCCACTGCGGACTTTCCGGCGCCGGGCAACCCGACGAGTGCGATCGCCACGCGGTGGCTGCTACGCCCGCGCGTCAGCGCGCGGCGTTGCGGTCGGTAATCATCTTCGGAGTGATAAAGACGAGCATTTCGGTCTTGTTGGCAACGCGTTCGCGCTTGCGGAACAGTGCACCCAGGTAGGGCACTTCACCCAGCACCGGCACGCGCGATTCGTCATTGGTTTCGGTGAGTTCGAAGATACCACCGATGACGACCGTGCCGCCGTTCTCGACCAGCACCTCGGTCTGCACGTGCTTGGTGTTGATGGCCGGGCCGGCCGAGGTGTTGACGCCGCGGGCATCCTTGCTCACGTCGAGCGTGAGGATGATGTTGCCTTCGGGTGTGATCTGCGGCGTGACCTCGAGCTTCAGCACCGCCTTGCGGAACGAGATGGAGGTGGCGCCGCTGGACGTGGCCTGCTGGTAGGGAATTTCCTCGCCCTGCTCGATCAGCGCCTTGGTCTGGTCGGCCGTGATGACGCGCGGGCTGGACACCAGCTTGCCCTTGCCGTCGGCCTCGAGCGCCGAGATCTCGAGGTTCAGCATGCGCGACAAGCTCGAGTTGAACAGCGAGATCGCGAAGGTACCGGGCGCATTGCCGGTGCCGCCGGCATCGCCTGCGGGCAGGTTGATGAAGTTGGAGTTGGTCCAGGTGGCTGTTGCGCCGCCCACGCCGCCGGCGGCGGTGGTGACGGGCATGACGCCGAAGGTGCCGTATGCCGGATTGCCGTTGGCCGACGCGACGCGTTCGCGGGAGATACCGCCGCCCAGCCGCACACCGAGCGACTTGCCGAAGGTGTCGGAGGCTTCCACGATGCGCGCTTCGATCAGCACCTGCCGAACCGGGATGTCGAGCTTCTGGATCAGGTCGGCCACTTGCGCCAGGCGCGAGGGAATGTCCGACACGAACAGCTGGTTGGTGCGCGACTCCGCGATCACGCTGCCGCGCGGGCTCAGGATGCGCGTGGTGGTGCCGGAGCCGCCACCGCCGCCGGCCGAGGCGCCGGTGCCGGTCAGGCCCTGCGCAATGGCGATCGCCTTGGTGTAGTTGAGCTGGAACGACTGGGTGCGCAGCGGCTCCAGGTTCTCGATTGCGGCCTTGGCTTCGAATTCGAGCTTTTCCTTGGCGTTGATCTCGTCCTTGGGCGCGATCCACAGCACGCTGCCGTTCTTGCGCATGCCCAGGTTCTTGGCCTGCATGATGATGTCCAGGGCCTGGTCCCAGGGCACGTCCTTCAGCCGCAGCGTCAGCGCGCCGGTGACCGAGTCGGAGGTCACGATGTTGAAGTTGGTGAAGTCGGCAATCACCTGCAGCAGCGAGCGGATCTCGATGTTCTGGAAGTTCAGCGACAGCTTCTCGCCGTTGTAGCCCACGCCCTGCGTCAGCTTGGCCGGGTCCACCTTGCGGGCGCGGACCTCCACCACGAACTGGTTCTCGCTCTGGTAGGCGCTGTGCTCCCAGTCGCCCTTGGCCTCGATCGTCATGCGCACGCGGTCACCCGACTGTTGCGAGGTGATCAGCTGGACCGGCGTATTGAAGTCGGCCACGTCGAGGCGGCGGCGCAAGCCCTCGGGCAGCGTCGACTTGGTGAACTCCACCACGAGGCTCTTGCCCTGCTGCTTGACATCCACGCCGACCTGGTTGTTCGGCAGGTCGACGATCACGCGGCCGGTGTTGTCCGCACCCAGGCGGAAGTCGACGTCGCGCAGCGGCAGGGTGTCGCGGTTGCGGTTCTCGGCAAAGACGGTGGGCGTGGACGACGCCAGCGCGGCGCCGGCCGCGGGTTCGAGAATCACCAGCAGCGACTTGCCCTGGATCTCGGTCTTGTATGCGGTTGCCTGCTTGAGGTTCAGCACCACCCGGCTGCGCTCGCCGGCCTGGACCACATTGACGGAACGCAGGTTGCCCTGGTTCACCTCAATGGCAGAGCGGCCGATGGCGTTGGTGACGCCCGGAAAATCGAGCGCGATGCGCGCCGGCGTCTGCACGACAAAGCCGGTCGGCAAGGCCGCGAGCGGCTGGGCAAGGTCGATGCGGATCACTTCCGCGCCGGACTGCGTCGAACTGGTCACCGCCTCGATGGCGTTTTGCGCATGGGCCAAAGCGAAAGCGCCAAGTGCCAGCAGACCCAGCCCCGCAGCTCGCAGCCGCTGTGCCATCGTTGATTTTTTATGATTCATTTCGCACTCTCTTGCAGCTGCAATGTCGCCACGCGTTCGATCCATTCACCGGCGGCGTCCTGCACGATTTCACGCAGGGCGATTTCGGTTTCGTTGATACGGGTAATGCGCCCGTAGTTGAGGCCCAGGTATTCGCCGACCCGCACCTTGTAGAGCAGCTTGTCGACACGAACCAGCGCCACCGGCTGGCCGTTGCGGTTCATGCTGCCCACCATGGCCATGGAGTCGAGCGGGAAGGCTTCGAGCGCTTCCTTGCGGCGCACCAGCTCGGGCGCGATCAGTTCCGACGTGCTGGGCTGGTTCGATTCCCGGCGCAGCGCCTGGGTCAGCTTCAGCAGGTTGAACGGCTCGAACGCCGCGCCCTCGGTGTAGGCCTGGGGGGTGAATTTCTTGGGTTCCGTGATCGGCGGCACCGTGGGCTTGACCTGGGCGCGCTGCTCGACCATCCAGCGGCGCAGGTCTTCCTGCTCCGAATCGGCGCAGGCGCTCAGGCCCAGGGCGGCCGCGACCAGCCACAGGAGGTTGGCGGTGGTCCTCATTTCTTCGCCTTCGGCGCCGCGGCGCGTTTCTGGGCCGCGCGCTCTTCGTCATCGAGATAGCGGTAGGTGCGTGCCGTGGCATCCATCGTGAGGGTGCCGTCCTTGTCTTTTTGCTGCGGGGTGATCGTGAGGTTGTTCAGCGTCACGATGCGCGAGAGGCTCGCGACGTCGGCGGCGAAGGAGCCGATGTCGTGGTAGCGGCCGGTCACGCGCACGGCGATCGGCAGCTCCGCGTAGTAGTCCTTCACCGAAACCTGTCCCGGGCGGAACAGTTCGAACTGCAGGCTGCGCCCGAGCCCGGCCTGGTTGATGTCGGACAGCAATGCGTCCATTTCCGCCTTGCTGGGCAGCTGCTTCTCGAGCAGCGTCACGTATTGCTGCACCTGCTCGCGCTGCTTCTTCAGCAGGTCGAGATTGGCGGCCAGCGCCACCTTCTTCTGGTAGTCGGCGCGCAGCGTGACTTCCTTGGCGCGCTCGCTCTCGAGCTCGTCGTTGGAGTTGGTCAGCCACACGAACCACAGGCCGGCCAGCACCAGGGCCGTGACCGCCAGGCACAGGGCGTAGCGGGGCACCGCCGGCCATGCGGACGGGTCGTTCGGGTTCAGGTTGCGGAACTGGTCGCCGAAGCCGCGCAGCGCCGCGCCGACGTCCAGTTTTTGAGAGGGGCGATTGCTTGCCATGATCCGTCTACCCCTTGGCTGGCGCCGCTGCGGCCAGGGCCTTGTCGGCCGCGGCCTTTTGCGCGTCGGTCGGCCGCTTGAGGCCGATGCGCATGGTGAAGTTCGCCACGCGGCGCTGGTCGCGCTGACTCAGGCTCACCGTTGCGGAAGTGATTTCGACCAGCTCGGGCTTGACCAGCCACGGGCTGTTGTTGCCCAGGTTGCGCAGCAGCTCCGAGACGCGCTCGTTCGACTGCGCCATGCCCTGCAGCGTGACGGTCTGGTTGTCCTGCTTCATGCTGGTCAGGTAGACGCCGTCGGGCAGCTGGCGAACCAGTTCGTTGAGCAGGTGCACCGGCAGGTTGCGGTCGCCCTGGAGGTCTTCGACCGCCTGCTGGCGCGCGCGCAGCGCGGCAATTTCTTCCTGCAGGGTCGAGATTTCCTTGATCTCGACTTCGAGCTTGGTGATCTCGGTCTTGAGGAAATTGTTCTTGGCCTGCTGGGCCGAGATCTGCGCCTCGAACCAGAGATAGCCCAGGCCGGCGATCAGCACGCCCAGCACGGCGGCCGCGCCCAGGGTGCCGTAGAACGCTTCGCGGCGCCGCTTGCGTGCGGCTTCGCGGTGCGGAAGCAGGTTGATGAGGATCACTGCACGAACCTCCGCATGGCCAGGCCGCAAGAGGTCAGGTAGGAGGGCGCTTCGCGCCGGACCTTCTTCTCGCGGATGTTCGGGCCCAGTTCCATGCCGTCGAACGGGTTCACGAGCGAACAGGCGAACGAGGTCTGGCGCGTCACGGCGCTGGTCAGGCTGGGCAGCGAGGCCGAGCCGCCGGCAAGCAGCACGTAGTCCACGCGGTTGTGGGGCGTGCTGGTGAAGAAGAACTGCAGCGCACGGGCAATTTCCTGCGCGATGCTTTCCACGAAGGGCTTCAGGACGCCCGAGCCGTAGTCGTCGGGCAGGTCGCCGCTGCGCTTCTTGGCTTCGGCCTCTTCGGCCGAGAAACCGTACTGGCGCACGATCAGCTGGGTCAGCTGCGCGCCGCCGAAGGCCTGGTCGCGGTCATACAGCACTTCCTGGTTGCGCAGCACCTGCATGCTGGTGGTGAAGGCACCCACTTCGAAAAGCGCCACCACGGCATCGAGGCCCTTGCCGGGCAACTGTTCGATCAGGCGGGCGGTCGCGAGTCGGGAGGCGTAGGACTCGACGTCGAGGATCACCGCCTTCAGCCCGGCCGCTTCGGCCAGGCCTTCGCGGTCCTGCACCTTTTCCTTGCGGGACGCGGCAATCAGCACCTCGACGTCGCCGGCAGAGGCGGTGCTCTGCCCGGTCACGCAGAAATCGAGGCTGACCTCGTCGAGCGAGAACGGGATGTACTGGTTGGCTTCGGACTCGACCTGGATTTCGAGCTCCTGCTCGCTCATGCCGCCCGGAAGAATGATCTTCTTGGTGATGACTGCCGAGGGAGGCAGCGCCAGCGCGACGTTGCGCGTGCGGGTGCCGCTCTTGCGCACGACCCGGCGGACGGCTTCGGCCACTTCGTCGAACTTCTCGACGTTGCCGTCGGTGATCCAGCCCCGTTCCAGGGGTTCGATCGCGCAGCGCTCGAGAACCAGCTTGCCACTGGCTTCACGGCCGAGCTCGACCAGCTTCACGCTGGAAGAGCTGACATCCAGGCCGAGCATGGGGGCGTTCTGACGGCGAAACAATGATCCGAAAGCAGCCAAGTTAGGTCCCTTTACCCCTGCATTTGTAACCAATGGAAAAATTTGCGTTCGGTTGCATGCTAGCAGCAGACGTAGCGGCGGCCAAACAACCCGCGCCGGCAAAATGGCGGACCGTTGTCAAAAGCTGACGCTGAAGCCACATTTAGTAACTTTTGGTTTAGCCCGCAACGATGCACACAAGTTCGGCCCGTGGCAAGGGGGCGGCTTTTTATAATGTGCGGTGACTCCCCGGGCCCACATGCAAGAAACTTCACGCCCCAAAGGGCCAGCCAAGACCCCTCCTTCCACACGACCAGCCTGGCTGAAATGGCTGCTGCGCTTCATGGTCTGGGGGTTCGGCATCGCCGCGGCCGGTGTTCTGGCGCTGCTGTGCGTGATCGCCGTCGCCCTGGCTGTGGCCTACCCCAACCTTCCCGACATCTCCGAGCTGTCGGACTACCGGCCGAAACTGCCGCTGCGGGTCTTTTCCGCGGAGGGCATCCTGATTGGCGAATTCGGCGAGGAGCGGCGCAATCTAACCCCGATCGCGGCAATCCCCAAGCTCGTGAAGGAGGCGGTGTTGGCTGCCGAAGACACCCGCTTCTACGACCACGGCGGCGTCGACTACAAGGGCATGGTGCGCGCCGGCCTGGCCAACATGAACCGCGTGAAGAGCCAGGGCGCCTCGACCATCACCATGCAGGTGGCGCGCAACGTCTACCTGAGCTCCGAGAAAACGCTGACCCGCAAGATCTACGAGGTGCTGCTCACCTTCAAGCTGGAGCACCTGCTCACCAAGGACCAGATCTTCGAGATCTACCTGAACCAGATCTACCTGGGCAACCGCGCCTACGGCTTCGCGGCCGCGTCGGAAGCGTATTTCGGCAAGCCGCTGCAGGAGCTCTCCATTGCGCAGGCGGCCATGCTGGCGGGCCTGCCGAAGGCGCCGGGCGCGAACAACCCTGTCAACAATCCGCAGCGCGCGCGCGGCCGCCAGTTCTATGTGATCGACCGCATGCAGGACGCAGGCTTCATCACCGCCGAGCAGGCCGCCGAAGCCAAGAAAGAGGAACTGCACCTGCGCGATGCGGCCGACCCGAACCGCCTGCACGCCGAATACGTGGCCGAAACCGTGCGCCAGCTGATGTATGCGCAGTACGGCGACAGCACCTACACGCGCGGACTCAAGGTCTACACCTCGCTGGTCGCCGCCGACCAGGCTGCGGCATACAAGGCCCTGCGCAAGGGCATCATGGACTACGAGCGGCGCCAGATCTACCGCGGCCCCGAGAAATTCGTCGAGCTGCCCAACGACCCGAAGGAACTCGACGACGCGGTCGACGACGCGCTGACCGACCATCCCGACAACGGCGACGTGATGGCGGCCGTGGTGCTCAAGGCCAACGCCAAGGAAATCTCGGCCGTGCGCGGCAACGGCGACCCGGTGCAGATCACGGGCGAGGGCCTCAAGCCCGCGCAGTCCGGCCTTGCCGACAAGGCGCCGCCCAACATCAAGATCCGGCGCGGCGCGGTGATCCGCGTGGTGAAGACGCCCAAGAACACCTGGGAAATCACCCAGCTGCCCGAAGTGGAAGGCGCCTTCGTCGCCATGGACCCGCGCGATGGCGCCATCAAGGCGCTGGTGGGCGGATTCGACTTCGGCAAGAACAAGTTCAACCACGTGACGCAGGCCTGGCGCCAGCCGGGCTCGAGCTTCAAGCCCTTCATCTACTCGGCCGCGCTCGAGAAGGGCTTCACGCCGGCCACGGTCATCAATGACGGACCCCTGTTCTTCGATGCCGGCACCACCGGCGGGCAGCCCTGGGAGCCCAAGAACTACGGCGGGGGCTACGACGGCCCGATGTCGATGCGCACCGCGCTCATGAAGTCGAAGAACCTGGTCTCGATCCGCATCCTGCAATCGATCGGCACGCGCTACGCCCAGGAATGGATCACCAATTTCGGCTTCGACAAGGACAAGCATCCGGCCTACCTGCCGATGGCGCTGGGCGCCGGCGCGGTCACGCCGATGCAGATGGCCACCGCCTACTCGGTGTTCGCCAATGGCGGCTACCGCGTCAATCCCTACCTGGTGACCCGCATCACCGACCACAAGGACAAGGTGCTGGTCGACAAGCAGCCGCCGCTGCTCAACGAGACGATCCGCGCCATTCCCCAGCGCAACGCGTTCATCATGGACACGCTGCTGCAATCGGTGGCGCGCGCCGGCACCGCGGCCAAGGCCCAGGCCATGCTCAAGCGGCCCGACCTCTACGGCAAGACCGGCACCACCAACGATTCGCTCGACGCCTGGTTCGCCGGCTTCCAGCCCACGATGACCGCCATCTCCTGGATCGGCTACGACACGCCGCGCAACCTGGGCGACCGCGAAACCGGCGGCGGCCTGAGCCTGCCGATCTGGATCAACTACATGGAAACGGCGATCAAGGGCGTGCCCGTGACCGATCTTTCCGCCACGCCGCCGTCGGGCGTCGTGAGTGTGGGCGGCGAGTGGTACTACGACGACTACGCGCCGGGCCGCGGTGTGCCCAGCCTCGGCGTGGACACCGCTTCATCCCCGCCGGCCGAGTCCCTGAGCGGCGTTCCGGTGAGCCCGCCCCCGCCGCCCGAGGAGCGCAACCGCATCCTCGACCTTTTCAGGAACTGAAGAAGACGCCGCTGACGGCTCAGGCGGCCGCAAACTCCAGCGGCTGCCCGGCCTGAAGGCTCGCCTCACGCGAAAGATTTCCGAAGAATTCCTCGCCCGTCTTGGTGTCGACCCAGGCCTTGCCGTCGTAGCGGTAGTGATAGCCGCCAGAGCGCGCGGCAAGCCAGATCTCCTGCAGGGGCTTCTGCAGGTTCACGATCAGCTGGCTGCCGTTCTTGAATGAAATCGTGATCATGCCGCCCACGCGCTGGTTGTCGATGTCGGCGTCGGTTGCGTCGTTGATGCGGTCGCAGCCCTGCTCGATGGCGGCGAGCGCGGCTTCGGCGCGGTCCATGTATTCGGAGTCGGTCATTACAATTTCGTTATGTTGAATGTTCGTCAAATTCTAGTGAGCGCCCCCGCCCGCGCTGTGCTCATGGTCAGTCTTGCCGTGGCGGCGGCCGGTTTGTCTGCTTGCGGCCAGCGCGGACCGCTGTTCCTGCCGACCGATCCGGCGGCGGCGCAGCGCGCCACCCTGCCTCAGCTGCTGACCCCCGGCGGCCCGCGCCCCGCCTCCGAAACCGAGGCCGCGCCCAAGCCCGCTGCGGCCAGCAGCGCCCCGGCTCCGGCCACCCCCAGCACCGGAACCCAAAAGTGACGAACGCTTCCCTGCCCCTCCCGGGCCACCCCCACATCGCGCACCGCGACGGCGCGCTCCACGTCGAAGGCCTCGGCCTGGAAGCGCTGGCGCGCGAGCATGGCACGCCGCTGTTCGTCTATTCGAAGCAATGGATGCTCGACGCGCTGGCCGCCTACCAGCGCGGCTTCGAGGGCCGCAGCGCCCTGATCTGCTATGCGATGAAGGCGAATTCGTCGCTCGGCGTGCTGCGCGTGTTCGCCGAAGCCGGCTGCGGCTTCGACATCGTCTCGGGCGGAGAGCTGGCGCGCGTGCTGGCGGTGGGCGCCGACCCGGCCAAGATCATCTTCTCGGGCGTGGGCAAGACCCGCGCCGAAATGCGGCAGGCGCTGGCCGCCGGCATCGCCTGCTTCAACGTCGAGAGCGAAGCCGAGCTCGACGTGCTCAACGAAGTGGCACTGGCCGAAGGGCGCCGCGCACCCATCAGCATCCGCATCAACCCGAACGTCGATCCGAAGACGCATCCCTACATTTCCACCGGCCTCAAGGGCAACAAGTTCGGCATCGCCCACGACCGCGCGGTCGAGGCCTACCGCCATGCCGCGAAGCTGCCGGGGCTCGAGGTGGTGGGTATCGACTGCCACATCGGCTCGCAGATCACCGAGGCCTCGCCCTACCTGGACGCCTGCGACCGGGTGCTCGACCTGGTCGAGGCCATCGAGGCGGCCGGCGTGCCCATTCACCACCTCGACTTCGGCGGCGGCCTGGGCATCGACTACAACGGCGAAGTGCCGCCCAAGGCCGATGCGCTGTGGCAGCAGCTGCTCGCGCGGCTCGATGCGCGCGGCTTCGGCCAGCGCAAGCTCGTCATCGAGCCCGGCCGTTCGCTGGTCGGCAATGCGGGCGTGTGCCTGACCGAGGTGCTCTACACCAAGCCGGGCGAAGACAAGAATTTCTGCATCGTCGATGCGGCCATGAACGACCTGCCCCGCCCCGCGATGTACCAGGCGTTCCAGAAGATCGTGCCGCTGCGCATCCGCGCCGGCGATGCGCCCACCTACGACGTGGTCGGCCCGGTTTGCGAAAGCGGCGACTGGATCGGCCGCGACCGCGCGCTCAACGTGGTGTCCGGCGACCTGCTGGCGGTGCTGTCCGCCGGTGCGTACTGCATGAGCATGGCCAGCAACTACAACACGCGCGGCCGTGCCGCCGAAGTGCTGGTGAGCGGCCGGAGCGCCACGCTGATCCGCCGCCGCGAGACGATGGAAGACCAGCTGCGCAGCGAGCGGATCGAGGGCTGATCCGCGCGCGACCGGCGTGGTTCGCGCCGGTCAGCCGGTGCTGCTGCGCAGTGCCTTCTCGCTGCCGCTGCCGCCACGCACGCCGGCCGACGGCTTCGGCCTGCGCTTGCTCGCGTAGTTCCACACGCGCCATCCGAGCAGCACCGCGATGATCGCGGCATAGACGAACACTTCGGCAAAGTTGTTCTTGCCCGCACGCATCCAGAAGAAGTGCAGCAGGCCCAGGCCGGCGATCAGGTAGACCAGCTTGTGCAGCATCTGCCAGCGCCTGGCGCCCATGGCCTTGATGGCGCGGTTGAACGAGGTGGCCGCCAGCGGCGTCAGCAGCACGAAGGCCGAGAAACCCACCAGGATGAACGGCCGCTTGGCAATGTCCTTGGCGATGTCGGCCCACTCGAAGCCCATGTCGAACCAGCTGTAGCACAGCAGGTGCAGCACCACATAGAAATACGCGAACAGCCCCAGCATGCGGCGAAAGCGCGCCAGCGCATTGGCCTTGGCCATCACGCGCAGCGGCGTCACCGCCAGCACGATGCAGATGAAGCGCAGGGTCCAGTCGCCGGTGGCGCGGATCAGGAACTCGGCCGGATTCGCGCCCAGCCCGTCGGTGAATGCGCCATAGGCCAGCCGCGCGAACGGCAGCAGGCACAGCAGGAAGATGACCGGCTTGGCCGCCGGATGCATGAGCAGCTTGTTCATGGGGCAAGGGCCGCGTGGCGGTGCCGGCTCAGTAGTTCTTCTTCAGGTCCATGCCCGCATAGAGCTGGCCGACCTGGGCTTCGTAGCCGTTGAAGATCAGCGTCTTGGTGCGCTTGGCGAAGAGTCCGCCGCCGTCGCCGATGCGGCGCTCGGTGGCCTGGCTCCAGCGCGGATGGTCGACGTTCGGATTGACGTTCGAATAGAAGCCGTATTCCTGCGCCGCCGCCTTGTTCCAGGCCGTGCCCGGCTCCTTCTCGACGAAGCGGATCTTGACGATCGACTTGGCCGACTTGAAGCCGTACTTCCACGGCACCACGATGCGCACCGGCGCGCCGTTCTGGTTGGGCAGCACCTCGCCGTACATGCCGAAAGCCAGCAGGGTGAGCGGATGCATGGCCTCGTCCATGCGCAGGCCTTCGGTGTAGGGCCAGTCGAGCACGCGCGAGCCCACGAAGGGCATGGTCTTGGGATCGGCCAGGGTCACGAATTCGACGTACTTCGCATTGCCCTGCGGCTCGACCTTCTTGATGAGCTCCGCCAGCGAGTAGCCCACCCAGGGAATGACCATCGACCACCCCTCGACGCAGCGCAGGCGGTAGATGCGCTCTTCCTGCGCACTGAGCTTGAGCAGGTCTTCGATGCCGTACTTGCCGGGCTTCTTGACCAGGCCCTCGACCTCCACGGTCCAGGGGCGGGTCTTCAGGGTGCCGGCGTTCTTGACCGGGTCGCCCTTGTCGGTGCCGAACTCGTAGAAGTTGTTGTAGCTCGTCGCGTCCTTGTACTCGGTGAGCTTTTCCATCGTTTGCGCGCCCGGCACGGCGGACTTGGCACCCGGCAGCAGCGCCAGCTTGTGCGGTCCCGTGGCTTGCGCGAAGGCCTCGCGCCCCGCAAAGCTCGCGAGCGCGGCACCGGCTGCGCCGCCGGCCATCAGCTTGAGCAGGTCTCGCCGGCCCTCGTAGACGGCGCGCGGCGTGATCTCGCTCGAAAGCGGGTGGATGAAGCCGCTGCTGCGACCCTGCGGACGGAAATGGAACGACATGTGACGGCCTTTCGCGTGAATCGTTGTGCTCAGGGTAGTTCGTGCAATTCCCTGGTCCGGTTACGCGCAATCGCTGCGCGTGGCTTCAATTCTTCGCGAAAAGCCGCAACCCTGCCTACAGCGTGCCGTAGCTGTGCAGTCCGCTCAGGAACATGTTCACGCCAAGAAAGGCGAAGGTGGTCACCGCGAGGCCGCCCAGCGCCCACCAGGCGGCCACGGTGCCGCGCAGGCCCTTGACCAGCCGCATGTGCAGCCAGGCCGCGTAGTTGAGCCAGACGATCAGGGCCCAGGTTTCCTTCGGGTCCCAGCTCCAGTAGCCGCCCCAGGCGTCGGCCGCCCACAGCGCGCCGAGCACGGTGGCAATGGTGAAGAAGGCAAAGCCGACCGTGATCGACTTGTACATCACGTCGTCGAGCACCTCGTTGGCCGGCAGCCGAGCGGCAATGCGCCGGCGGCCGAGCAGAATGCCCGCGGCAATCAGCGCGGAGATGCCCGCATAGATCACCCAGTAGCTGCCGCCGGCCTCCTGCACGCGCTGGCGGAAGGCCACCGGCACGAAGCACAGCGCCACGCCCAGCAGCCAGATCGGCGTGAGCTTGTACCAGCGCGTTTCCTCGGCCTGCTCCTTGATGAGATAGGCGAAGGCCACCATGGCCGCGAGCGAGAAGGTGCCATAGCCGATGAAGTTGGCCGGCACGTGCAGCTTCATCCACCAGCTCTGCAGCGCGGGCACCAGCGGCTGGATCTCGTGCGCATTGCGCACCAGCGTGTACCAGAGCAAAAAGCCGACCGCCGCGCTCACCACCAGCATCACGAAGGCGCCGAGCGTGCGCGTGCCGTAGCGCGATTCGAAGTAGAGATAGAAGGCCGTCGTGAGCCAGCAAAAGAGCACGAACACTTCGTACAGGTTGCTGACGGGAATGTGGCCGATGTCCGGCCCGAGCAGATGGCTCTCGTACCAGCGCACCATGGTGCCGATGAGCGCCATGGCAATGGCGGCCCAGGCCAGCCGCGAGCCGATCAGGTCGAAGGTGTCGCCCTGCTTGCCGCCGAAGAAACCGAGCCAGTAGAACAGCGTGCTCATGAAGAACAGCACGCTCATCCAGAGGATGGCCGACTGGCTCGACAGGAAGTACTTGAGCCAGAACACCGTGTCCGCGCGCGCCAGGTCGCCCTGGTAGGAACTGATGGCCAGCAGCGAGGCCGCGGCCACCACGATGGCCAGCACCCGCAGCGGGCGCCAGAACCAGCCGATCGCAATGACCGAGATCATCGCCGCGCCGAGGATGGGCTTCTCGTAGGAATCCATCGAGCCCGCGTACCGGGCGAACGCAAAAAGGCCGCCTGCCAGCACCAGCGCCGCAAACACCCAGTCGAAAAAGTTGCGCCGCGAAAACCAGCTTTCGTGCAGCGTGAGGGTGGTGGTGTTCATGGTGACGCCGGTCCTTCTTTCTTCAAGGCAAGCAGCTTGTGCTTGAGGTGCTCGAACTCGCGATCGCTGTCGATGGTCTTGCGGTTGACCGAGAAGGCCATCGTGGCGGCCGTGGTGTTGTCTCCGGAGCCCGCGCCATCGGGGGTGAGCCACACCCAGAGCCGGCGCTCGCGCACGTACAGCATGGCAAAAATCCCGATGATCAGCAACAGGCAGCCCAGATAGACCACGTTCTTGCCGGGCGCGCGCGCCACCTGGAACACGCTGGCCTGTACCTGGGTGAAGTCGGTCATCATCATGGCGACCGGCGCCGGATAGAAGTACGCGTCGCTGATCGCCAGCACCGCCTGGGTGAGAAAGGCCTGCGACTTCTCGTCGCTTGGCAGTGCCGCGAGCCCCGCGCTCTCGCGGCTCAGATTGAGCACCTCGAACAGCACGTCGTTGAGGATGCGCACCAGCACCGCGCCGGCACGTTCGCGCTCGGCTTCGGGCACGTTGGCTTCCATGAATTCGGCAATCGCCTGCCAGCCGCCCAGCGTGGCGGCATCGGCCTTGGCGCGCTCGCTGCCGGCAAACAGGGCGAGCGCACGCGCCGCCGAAACGCGCAGCTGCTCGGCCATCTCGGGCCGCTTGGGATCGACGGCCTTGGCGATGTAGCGCTCCACCGCGCGGTTGCGGGTGTCGGCATCGGCCAGCGCGGTGCGCATGCGCACGAAGCTGTCCATGGAGCCTTGCTCGTCGGCCGGCACGCGCAGGTAGCGGAACGGCTCCTCGGGTTTTTCGCGCATGCCGAGCAGGAACACCGGCTGGCCGTCGCCGGTATCGACCGGCACCATGTAGTTCTGGTACTCGCGCGCCTGTCCCGCGGCATCGCGCAGCTTGTAGCCGATGCTCGGGCCGATGTTGCGCAGCACCTTCGGCTTGCTGGTCTTGTTGGCGGCGCCCAGGCGCGATTCGATGTCGTGCCGCAGGTCGACCTTGCGCACGTCGGCGCCGCTGCCCATGGCGCCGCCGTCGGCAAAGTTCTCGACGTTGATGACGCGCAGCGCGGCGTATTCGAGCGTGAGCTTCTCGCGGCCGTTGGTAATTTCAGTGCTGGGCCCGCCGATCACGCCCTCGACATCGAAGGGCTTGGCCGCAGCCGCCATCGGCACCGCCTTGAGCTTCACCTTGGAGCCGCCGTCGTCGAAGCTCGACTGGTAGATTTCCACGCCCTTGTAGCTGGCCGGATGGTTGACCTCGATGCGCGCGGGCACCTGCTCGCCGGTCTCGCGGTCGTGCAGCACCACCTCGCTTGCGAACAGCTTGGGCATGCCGGTCGAGTAGTAGTCGACGATGAATTTCTTGAGCTCGATCGAGAACGGCAGCTCCTGCAGCAGCACGCCGTCGGACTGCTGCAGGATGGCCACGCTGCCCTGCGCGCCCTCGGGCACCAGGATGTTGCCGCGGAAGGTCGGGTTGCGCGGCGACAGCCGGTGCTGCGCCGGCACGTCGGCAATCATGCCGCCGCCGGTGAACACGCTCTTGCCGTTGAACCAGGTCTGGGCCCGCACCACCAGGTCGCCGTCGAGCAGGCCGCCGATGCACACCAGAACGATCGCGCTGTGGGCGGCGATGTAGCCCAGCTTGTGGGCGCCGCCCGCGCGTGCGGCCACCATCCAGCCGGCTTCGGCATGGCCGCCCGCGGCTTCGCGCTGCTGGAGCTTGACCTTCCATCCGCCGCTCACCAGCAGCTGGCCGATGCGGTTGGCCGCCGCGGCGGGCGCCTCGTCGAGCCGGCTCTCGGCGCGCTGGCCGAAGGCCTTCAGGCTCTGCGCACGGATGCCTTCCTTGAAGGTCTTGAGGTCGATGAAGATGCGCGGCGTATTGCGCGCGATGCACAGCGTCGTGCTGATCACCAGGAACAGCAGGATCAGCAGGAACCACCAGGCGCTGTAGACCGAGTCGAGCCTGGCCGCGCGGAACAGCTCGGCCCAGAACGGCCCGAACTGGTTGACGTAGTTGTTGATCGACTCGTGCTGCTTGAGCACCGTGCCGATGATCGATGCGATGCAGATGACGGTGAGCAGCGCAATCGCGAAGCGCATCGACGAAAACAGTTCCACCGCAGCGCGTAGCACTTGCGGGCCGCGATGAACGCGAAGGCCGTGGGTGGAGACAGACATCGGTCGATGGGAGAAAAGGAACAGGGAAAAAGCAAAGGGCGGGCCATCCAGCTGGATCGGCCCGCCCTCTGTTTGGGTTTTTTATCGGCGGTTAGTTCACGCTGAAGCGCGTGGTGTCAGCGCAGGCCGGCGATGTAATCTGCAACAGCCTTGATTTCGCGGTCGTTGAGCTTTGCGGCCACGCCGGTCATGGGAGCGCTGTTCTGGCGCACGTTGTCCCGGAAAGCAACAAGCTGTGCCACCGTGTAGTCGGCATGCTGGCCGCCCAGGCGCGGGTACTGCGCGGGCATGCCGGCGCCGTTGGGGCTGTGGCAGCCGGCGCAGGCCGGGATCTGGCGATCGGCAATGCCGCCGCGGTAGATCTTCTCGCCCAGCGCGACCAGGTCCTTCTCCTTGGAGAAGCCGGTCTTGATCTTCTTGGAGCCCACGAACCAGGCGATGTTGCGCATGTCCTCGTCGGACAGCTTCGCGGCCATGGGCTGCATGATCGGGCTCTTGCGCTTGCCGGACTTGAAGTCCTGCAGCTGCTTGAGGATGTATTCGGGGTGCTGCTGCGCCAGCTTGGGGTTGGCCGCAATGGCCGAGTTGCCGTCCGCGTTGTGGCAGGAAGCACAGGCCTGGGCGGCGGAATTGAACACCGCGTCGCCCTTGGCGGGATCGGGCTTGGCCGGCTTGGCCGCGACGGGTCCGTCAGCTGGCGCGGCGGCGTGCTCGTCGGCCGCAAGGCTAGCGCTGGCTGCGACGCCCATGAGGGCTGCAAGCAGAAAATTGGCAAACAACTTCATATCGGGGGCTCGATTTATTGGCGCAAAACCCCGCGATTCTACAATGGCAGCCCGTTCCGAAAGCTCATTGATGATCACCCCGTCGCGCAAGCACGCCGCTCCCCCTTCCCGCGCGACCCCTGCCGTGGACCCCCTTGTCGCCGAGCGCGAGCGCATCGCGCTCGGCTGGCTGCACACGGCGCACTTCCTCACCAGCGCCCCGCAGCTGGAGCATCTGCCCCCGCTCGACCTGCCCGAAATCGCCTTCGTCGGCCGCTCGAACGCGGGCAAATCGACCGCAATCAACACGCTCACGCAGCAGACGCGCCTGGCCTTCGCTTCCAAGACGCCGGGCCGTACGCAGCACATCAACCTGTTCGGCGTCGGCAAGCAGAAGGCCGACGACGCCGTGCTGGCCGACCTGCCCGGCTACGGCTATGCGGCGGTTCCCAAGGAAGCCAAGCTGCGCTGGCAGCGCGTCATGGGCAACTACCTGATGACGCGCGAGAACCTGCGCGGCGTGGTGCTGATGTGCGACCCGCGCCACGGCATGACCGAGCTCGACGAGATCCTGCTCGACGTGATCCGTCCGCGCGTGGAGCAGGGGCTCAAGTTCCTCGTGCTGCTGACCAAGGCCGACAAGCTCACGCGCAGCGAGGGCGCCAAGGTGCTGTCCATTACGCGACTGCAGGCCGGCGGCGGCGAGGTCAAACTGTTCTCCGCCCTCAAGAAACAGGGCGTGGGCGAAGCCGCCGAGCTGCTGTGGCGCTGGGCGCATCCGCCCGGAGAAGAAAAGCCGGAGGCGGCCGCGCCGCAAGACACCTAGGCGAAAACCGGCGCGGGCCGTTTCATCTGCGTGATCCACTATGAAAACAATAGCAACGGAAGTTGAAGGAGACAAAGCATGATCGAGACGTTCCAGCGCAGCCTGCCCAACGGAACCACGCTGAGCTGCCGCGCAACCGGCACGCCCGGGCGCCCCTTGATGGTGTTCCTTCATGGTTTTCCCGAAGCCGCGTTCATCTGGGACGAACTGCTCGAGCACTTCGCCCAGCCTGAACACGGCGGCTACCGCTGCATCGCGCCCAACCTGCGCGGCTTCGAGAAGTCGAGCGCACCCACCGAGGTGGCCGCATACAAGGCCCATCTGCTGATCCAGGACATCCAGCAGCTGGCGGCCACCGAGAGCGCGGACGGCACCATGGCCGCCTTGGTCGCGCACGACTGGGGCGGCGCTTTCGGCTGGGGCTATGCCAATGCCTTTCCGCAGCAGGTCGGCAAGCTGGTCATCATCAATTCGCCGCACCCCGGCACCTTCACGCGCGAGCTGCGCCACAACCCGGCGCAACAGCAGGCCAGCGCCTACATGAACTTTCTCGCCAGGCCCGATGCCGAGGCCCTGCTCTCGGCCGACGACTTCAAGCGCATGTGGCCCTTCTTCACCTTGATGAAGGCCGGATCCGACGGCTTCGGCTGGCTGACCGAGGACGTGAAGCAGCGCTACCGCGAGGTGTGGAACGCCGGCCTCACGGGCGCCTGCAACCTGTATCGCGTCACGCCGATGAAGCCGCCGCTGCCGGGCCAACCCATCGACGGCATTCCGGTGCTGCCGCGCGAGCGGCTCACCATCGACGTGCCGACCTTCGTCTTCTGGGCACTCGACGACGCCGCGCTGCTGCCGGGCCTGCTCGAAGGCCTGGAGGACTACGTGCCGAAGCTCGAGGTGAAGAAGGTGCCCAACGCCACCCACTGGATCGTGCACGAGCAGCCGCAGCTGGTCGCGCGCGAGATCGAGGCCTTCCTGCAGCGCAGTTGAAGCGCCGCCGCCGGGTAGCCATCAATAGATCGGCGGCGCGCCTTCGGGCCGCGTCTTGAAGCGGCGGTGCACCCAGTAGTACTGCGAAGGCATCGTGTCGATGTAGCCCTGCAGACGCTGGTTCATGAGCGCCGTGTCGGCCTCGACGTCGTCGGTCGGGAAGTTCTGCCAGGCCGGCCGCACTTCGATCTCGTAGCCACCCGGCGTGAGCTTCGCGACCACCGGCACCACCTTCGCCTTGCCCAGCCGCGCAAAGCGCGAGAGCGAGGGCACCGTGGCCGCCTGCACGCCGTAGAACGGCACGAAGATCGTCTGGTCGCGGCCGAAGTCCATGTCGGGCAGCAGGTACAGGAGGCCGCCCTTGCGCAGGCCCGCGAGCACCGGCTTGATGCCGTCGACGCGGTTGAGCGCCGCCACGTTGCCGAAGCGCGTGCGGCCTTCGCGGATCCATGCGTCGACCATCGGATCGCGCTGGGTCGTGTAGATGGTGGCCGAGGGCCTTGCCGTGTGCATGGTCAGCGCCGTGGCTGCGGCATCGAGGCCGTAGAAATGCGGCGCGAACAGGATCATCGGCTCGTCGCCATCGGCAATCTCGCGGATCTCCGCCGCCGCGCCCACCACCTTGAGCCGGCTGGCCACCACCTTTTCGGGTGCATGCCAGAGCCAGCTGCGGTCGAGCCAGGACTGCGCCACGTACACGAAGGTCTCGCGCGCGATGCGGCGGCGCTCGGCTTCGGATTTGCCGGGAAAGCACACCGCCAGGTTGGTGTCGACCACGCGCCGCCGCGGCAAGGCGATGGTGTGCAGCACGCGGCCGAGCAGCGCGCCGAAACCGCGCACCAGCGGCAGCGGCAGCGGCGCGATCGCGCGCATGAAAGCGATGCCGAGCCGGGAACCGAGACTCATCGTGCCTGCTCCCCGGGCTGGGCCGCCACCGCGGTTTCGCCGCGCGGCTCCTTGTAGCGCGCGTAGTCCCACACGTACTGCCCCGGCAGGCTGTGGATCAGGCGCCCGATGGCGTCGTTCATGGCGGCCGCCGCGGCCTCGATGGGCGCGGCCGGATCGGTGAGCGGCGTGCCCACGATCGGCTCGAAGCGGATCACGTAGCCCGCGCCGCGCGGCAGCCTTTCGCACACGCTCAGGAAACAGGCGGCGCCGGTCTGCTGCGCGAGCCGCGGCAGCAGCGTCATGGTGTAGGCCGGCCGGCCGAGGAAGGGCGCCCACACGCCCTGCCCGAGCGGCGGCACCTGGTCGGGCAGGATGCCGGTGTAGCCGCCGCTGCGCAGCGTGCGGATGAGGCCGCGCACGCCGGTGTTGTTGGTGGGCAGCGTCTGCAGGCCGGGCCGGTCGCGCGAGCCGGCGGCGATGAGCTCGGCCATCCATTTCTTGCGCGCGGGGCGGAACAGCGCGGTGATCGGCCCGAAGGTCTCGAGAAAGCGCTCGCCGATCGCCTGGCCGCACATCTCCCAGCTGCCCAGGTGCGGCGCCACCAGGATCACGCCCTTCTTCTCCCGCATGGCGGCCTCGAAGGCCTCCACGCCTTCCCAGCGCACCACGCGCCGCAGCACGCTCTCGCCCTGCGGGCGCAGCCACAGCCAGGGCAGCTCGGCAGCCATCTGGCCGGCGGCCGCGATGGCGGGGCGGTACTGCCCGGGGGTGAATCCGGCACTCTCGGCATTGGCCTTGAAGCGGCGGCGGTAGTCCGGCGCGCAATACCAGACGATCCAGCCCAAGAGCGCGCCGAGCCGATGCATCACGGGCATCGGTACGCGGGCAAGCAGGCGGAACAGGGTGACCATGAGCAACAGGGAGTGAAAACCAGGACGCGCGCGCACGATTTGGCGCGGCTCGAATAGAATGCAAATTGTCGCCGAGTTACGGAACAACTTGCAGGGCGACAAACACAAGCGCAGAAGCGATTGTGCCCCGCCGATTCATCGGCATCTGCTAAAGCGTTCGCCAGGGCTCCGCAGAGTTGGCAACGCGCCAAATCACTTCAAGGAGCTTTGAACAAAATGGCGAACGACTTCCTCTTCACCTCCGAATCGGTTTCCGAAGGCCACCCCGACAAGGTCGCCGACCAGATCTCGGACGCCATCCTGGACGCGATCTTCGAGCAGGACCCGCGCAGCCGCGTGGCCGCCGAGACGCTGACCAACACCGGCCTGGTGGTGCTCGCGGGCGAAATCACGACCAACGCGCACGTCGACTACATCCAGGTGGCGCGCGACACCATCAAGCGCATCGGCTACGACAACACCGACTACGGCATCGACTACAAGGGCTGCGCCGTGATGGTCTGCTACGACAAGCAGTCCAACGACATCGCCCAGGGCGTGGACCACGCGAGCGACGACCACCTGAACACCGGCGCCGGCGACCAGGGCCTGATGTTCGGCTACGCCTGCGACGAGACGCCCGAGCTCATGCCCGCACCCATCTACTACGCGCACCGCCTCGTGGAGCGCCAGGCCCAGTTGCGCAAGGACGGCCGCCTGCCCTTCCTGCGGCCCGACGCCAAGAGCCAGGTGACCATGCGCTATGTCGACGGCAAGCCCCACAGCATCGACACCGTGGTGCTCTCCACGCAGCACCACCCCGACCAGAGCGAAACGCCCACCAAGATGAAGGCCTCGTTCAATGAAGCCATCATCGAGGAGATCATCAAGCCCGTGCTGCCGAAGGAATGGCTCAAGGACACGCGCTACCTGATCAACCCGACCGGGCGCTTCGTCATCGGCGGCCCGCAGGGCGACTGCGGCCTCACGGGCCGCAAGATCATCGTCGACACCTACGGCGGCGCCTGCCCGCACGGCGGCGGCGCGTTCTCGGGCAAGGACCCGTCCAAGGTCGACCGCTCGGCCGCCTACGCTGCGCGCTATGTGGCCAAGAACATCGTGGCCGCCGGCCTCGCGCGCCAGTGCCAGATCCAGGTGGCCTACGCCATCGGCGTGGCCCAGCCGATGAACATCACGGTCTACACCGAAGGCACCGGCGTGATCCCCGACGCCAAGATCGCCGAGCTCGTGCGCGAGTTCTTCGACCTGCGTCCCAAGGGCATCATCCAGATGCTCGACCTGCTGCGCCCGATCTACCAGAAGACCGCCGCCTACGGCCACTTCGGCCGCGAAGAACCCGAGTTCACCTGGGAAGCGACCACGCAGGCGGCTGCGCTGCGCGCCGCGGCCGGCCTGTAAAAACCCTTGCGGACGGCGGCGCCTGGGCCTCAGAAGCGGTAGGCGCCGCTCAGGCCCACCGTCCAGTTGCGGCCCGGCGCGGGCTCGTAGTAGCGCGCATTGCCCTCGTTGACGATCAGCGAGCCCACGTAGCGGCGGTCGAACAGGTTGTCGACGCGCGCAAAGGCGTTGAACTCCCAGCGCTCCCATTTCTTCAGGTAGCCGGCGTACAGCGCGGCGACGGCATAACCCGGCGCGCTGGCGGTGTTGGCGTCGTTGGCCTGCATGCGCCCGAGCGCGCGCATCTCGACGCCGGCGCGCCAGCCTTCGGGCGGCACCCAGCCCAGCGATGCGAAGAGCGACTGCCGCGCAATGCCCGGAATGCGGTTGCCCGCCGCCACCGTGTTGGATGCCGCGCAGGGCGACGGCGAGCAGAAGGCATCGCGGTAGCGCGCGTCGAGCCAGGTGTAGGCCAGCTGGGTGCGCCAGTGGCTGGCCGTCTCGTGCTGCCAGGCCAGCTCGAAGCCGTTGCGCCGCGTGCGGCCCGCATTCTGGAACGTGGCGCGGCCGCCGGTGTTGGTGTCGGTCACGATCTCGTCGCGGGTGCGGGTCTGGAACAGCGCCGCCGTCAGCAGCCCTCCGCCCAGCCTCGCCTTCGCACCCAGTTCGACGCTGTCGTTGACCGAGGGCCGCAGCGCGAAGTTGAGCCCGCTGGCACCGCCTGCGCGGTACGACAGCTCGTTGAGCGTCGGCGTCTCGAAGCCCCGGCCGATCGAGCCGTACAGCGCGAGATCGGGCGTGGCCTGGTAGCGCAGCGAAGCCACGGGCAGCGTCTTGCTGTAGCGCGCGCTGCCGCTGTCGTCGCGGTTGGCGCCCACGATGTAGCGGTCCTGCGAATCGAAGTGCACGCTGCTGCGGCGCACGCCGGCCTCGAGCGTCCATTGCTCCGCAAGGCGCCAGGTGGCCTGCGCGTAGGGGTCGAGGTTCCAGACCTCGTTGCGCTCGCTGCGCCGCAGGCGCCCCTGCACGCCCAGCACGGGTGCGGCCACGCGGCCGAGGTAGTTCTCGTAGCCGCGGCGCTGTTCGCGCAGGCTGTCGTAGCCCAGCCCCGCCACCAGTTCGAGCGGCCGGTCGGCCAGTTGCAGCGCGGCGGTCCAGCGCAGGTCGGCTCCGCCGTACTGGCGCTTGAGGTCGATCACGCCGCCCGCATGCAGCGGGTTCTGCTGCGCCGACGGCGGGATCGACTGGTACTGCACGGTCTTGCGCTCGCCGCCGTAGACCATGAGCCGCAGCGACTGCGCGGCATCGATGCGCCGCTCATAGAGCAGGCCGGCCTGGGTCTGCTCCACGGTCTTGCGGGTGTCGTACTGCGTGGCGAGCGGTGCGCTGCGCGGCGCGAGCGCGTACTGGTCGGCCGTGAGGCCCAGCGGATCCTGCGCGCTGATGCGCACGCTGTTGAGCACCAGCGTGAGCTTGTCGCCGTTGTCCAGCGCGATGCCGAGCTTGCCGTTCGCAATGTCGCGCCGTGCCGCGCTGTGTTCGCGCCAGCCGTCGGTCCGGAAGCGGCTGGCGTTCAGCAGGTAGTCGACCGCGCCCTGCGATCCGCTGGCCTGGAGCGACTGGCGCCAGGTGCCGAAGCTGCCTCCGGCCGCCGAGTACGAAAGCCGCGGCGCGCCCTCGCCCGACGCGGTGAAGGCCTGCAGCACGCCGCCCGACGAATTGCCGTAGAGCGCCGAGAAGGGCCCGCGCAATATCTCGATGCGGTCGAGCGAGCCGATGTCGATGTTGGAAGTCTGGCCCTGGCCATCGGGCAGCGTCGCGGGAATGCCGTCGACATACAGCCGCACGCCGCGCACGCCGAAGGTGGAACGCGCGCCGAAGCCACGGATCGACAGCTGCAGGTCCTGCGCGTAGTTCAGGCGGTTCTGCACCTGCAGGCCCGGAACGCTGCCCAGGCTTTCGGAAAGATTGACCTGCAGCCGGCTGTCGCGCATCTCGGCGCCGTCGACCCGGTCCACCGAGCCCGGCACGTTGAACGGAGCGACCTCGCCGCGCGGCGTGGAGACGGTGACTTCGGGCAGGCTGCCGCGGTCGGCCTGCTGCGCCGCTGCGGCGAGCGGAGCTCCCAGCAGGAGCAGGCGGACGGCGGCAGTGGCGGCAGCGGAAAGTGCAGGCTTCATTGCGCCGATTCTGCTTCGGCGCGCGCCCCTGCCCGTACTAGCAGGAACCCGATCGGGCCGGATTCAGCCTTTTCTGCGCCAGCCGTACCAGCCGCACACGGCAACGGGAATGCCCAGCGCGAACCAGGCCAGCATGTCACCCAGGCCGCCGTCGCTGAACAGCGCCGAGATCAGCCCGAAGGTGGTGAGCACGCCCAGCACGATCGGCCAGCCCCACATGGGCCAGAAGCTATGGCGCTGCTTCATGCCTGCACCTTCATGGCGGGCGCCGGATCAGGCTGCTGATGTGGTCCGCCATGCGGCGGCCGCTGTCCCGCCGGCGAGGCCGCAGCAGGCACGCTGTTGCCGCGCTTGAGCCACAGGTACAGCCCGCTGCCCAGCACGATGATGGTCGCGATGTCGAGCAGCGCCCAGATGATCTGCATCGGCATGCCGCCGTAGTCGCCGAAGTGCAGCGGCTGCGACACCAGCAGCGCCGTCAGGTACCAGGGCATCTTCGGCGCGGCGGTCACCTGGGCCGTCTTGGCGTCGACCAGCACCGGCTGCAGCAGCTTCGACGTGAAGGGCTCGTTGCCGCGCATGAAGAAGGTGGTGTGGTGCGGGCTCGAGAACGCCGTGCCGGGGAAGGCGACGAAGGACAGCTTCATGCCGGGCGTCTGCTGGAGCGCGACCTCCATCGAGCGCTGCACCGATGCGCGCTGGGCCACGGGCACCGTCGGCTCGTCCTTGTAGGGCGCGAGAAGCGCGCTGAGCTGGTCGTACTGCCAGTACTTGATGACCAGGTCGGCCCAGGTGTTGATCATGCCGGTGGAGCCCACCACGAACAGCCACACCAGCGTGACGATGCCCAGCAGGTTGTGCAGGTCGAGCCACTTCAGGCGCGGGCGCTTCTCGCGCCGCACGGTGCCGAAGTCGAGCTTGCGCATGAAGGGCGCATAGAGCACCACGCCGGAGACGATGGCCACCAGCAGCAGCAAGCCCATGAAACCCAGGAACAGCTTGCCCGCGAGGCCGGCGAACAGGTCGACGTGCAGCTTGAACATCACGTACATGAAGCCCTCGTCGAGCTTGGGCTGCGCAAGCACGGCGCCGGTGCGCGCGTCCACCGCCACCGACTTGAAGTCGTCCGTGGGTGCGGGCGTTGGCGTGAGCGTGACGAACCAGAGGCCATCGTCGTCCTCGGGCTGCGAAACGAACTGCACCACGCGGTCGGGGTGCTTCGCACGCGCGGTTTCGAGCACGCGGTCCAGGCTCACGCGCGGCGTGTTCGCGGGCATCCTGGGCGACTCGACCTCGGTGCCCAGCAGGTGGCCGATCTCGTGATGGAAGATCAGCGGCAAGCCCGTGATGCACAGGAGCAGCATGAACACGGTGCATACGAGGCTGCTCCACTTGTGCACCCAGGCCCAGGTCTTGATCTTTCGGCTGTTCATGTCGTTGCTGCCCTCGTCGAAAGTGAGCGGTTAGAAGCGGTAGGTCGCGCTGGCCACGACGTTGCGGCGCGAGCCGTACCAGCAGTCGCCGCGCGACAGGCAGGTGCTGAAGTACGCCTTGTCCGTCACGTTGTTGATGTTGAGCGCATAGCGCCACTGCGCCGTGTCGTAGGCAAACACGAGGTCGGCCAGCGCAACGCCCGGCACGCGCGGTCCCACGCCGAATTGCAGGTCGCGGAACGAGCTCATCACGCGCACGCCGGCGCCGGCCGAGAAGCCGCTGACGCCGCCGATCGAGAAGCGGTACTTGGCCCAGACGCTCGCCTGGTGCTTGGGCAGGCCCTCGATCTGCTCGTCGGCATCGGTGTAGTTGTAGTGCGCGACGAGGTCGAGGTCGGGGCCGATGGAGCCCTTGGCCTCGAGCTCGACGCCCCGGGTCTTGGTCTTGCCGGCTTGCGTGTACACATTCGGCGACGGCGAGGTGATCTGGTTCTTCTCCCGCAGATCGTAGACCGCCGCGCTGAACGCCAGCGCGCGGTCCTTCGGCTCGTACTTCACACCGGCTTCCCATTGCTCACCGCGCAAGGGCGTGAAGATCTGTCCGTTGCGCGGCGACTGCGGCGTGAACGATTCGGTGTAGCTCAGATACGGCGACCAGCCCGAGGGCATGGCGTACATCAGGCCGAAGCGCTTGGTGGTTGCGCTGCTCTTCTGCTCGTCGCTGCCTGCCGCGCTGGACACCGCCCTGTCGTGCCGCAGGCCCGCCACGAAGATCCAGTTGTCGAGCTTGACCTGGTCCTGCAGGTAGACGCCGGTCTGGCGCTGGCGGGTGCGCGGCAGCGCCACGCGCTCGGGCAGGTCGACGTGGCCGTACACCGGCGCGTAGACGTCGATGGTGTCGAAGGTCGTCGCGCCCCAGACGTTCTCGCGCTGCCTGGAGAAATCCGCGCCGACCAGCAGCGTGTGCTTCACGGCGCCGGTCTCGAAATGGCCCTCGACATGGTTGTCGAGCGTCTGCGTGCGGTTGCGCGTGAGATAGCTGTCGTAGTAGCGGCCGAGCACGCGCTTGAAGATCGGATCGGTGGCGTCCCAGCTTTCGGCCCCGCTGAAGGCAGCGCCGTAGTGGTAGCGGTTGTCGTTCTCGTTTTTCGCGTAGCGGAAGTTCTGCCGCACGCGCCAGTTCTCGTTGAACTTGTGCTCGAACTGCCAGCCGAAGGTCTTGCGTTCGCTGTCGTAGTAGTCGAAGCCCGGCTCGCCGATGAAGCGGCTGGCGGGAATGCGTCCGTTCGGGTTCGGCAGCAAGGTGCCCTCCCACGGAAGGAACTGCGAGCTGCTGCCGCTCTTGTCCTTTTGCCACAGCCCCTGCAAGGTGAGCGAGGTCGCCGCGCTGGGCCGCCAGGTCAGCGAAGGCGCAATGACGCTGCGGTCGTCGGGCACATGGTCGACCTGCGAGTCCGACTTGCGCTGCAACGCGATCAGCCGGTACGACAGGCTGCCGTCGGCATTCAGCGGCCCCGTGAGGTCGGCCTGGACCTGCTTGCGGCCGAAGCTGCCGAACTGCACGCCCACTTCGCGCTGGGTTTCCTGCAGCGGACGCTTGCTGACCATGTTGACCACGCCCGCCGCGGTGCCCGCGCCGAACAGCATGCCCGCCGGGCCGCGCAGCACTTCGAGCCGCTCCAGCGTGTAGGGCTCGGTGCGCGTGGTGCTGGTGTAGTAGCCATAGGACTGGCGCAGGCCGTCCAGGTAGACGTCGGGCGTGGCGCCGCGGATGCGCACCGAGTCGGTCCGCGAATCCTGGCCATAGGCATCGGAGCGCACACCGGCCGCATAGTTGAGCGCGTCCTGAACATTGCCCGCGCCCTGGTCCACCATCTGGTCGCGCGTGACCACGGTGATCGATTGGGGCGTTTCGGCCAGCGGCGTGTCGGTCTTGGTGGCGGTGGCGGCGTTCCGGGCGCGGTAGCCGATCACCGGCGAGGTTGCGGTTTCGGCCTCGGCGCTCGCATCGACCTTCACCTCCGGCAAGGCGCCGGGCGCCGTCGCGGTCTGGGCCAGGACCTGGTGATGCACGTAGACCGCCATGCAGCCTGCCAGAACCGATGCGACCCTGCGCCCCGCCAATAACCTTGCCATTCCCGCTCCACTCCGAAACATTATTAAGAACGATTCGCATTCTATTTATAAAGCCCCATTTGTTCCGATTTCCCCGCCTCGGCAAGGGGACGTTCGGCCACCGCATGCATCCGCGGCGCAGGCGCGGCGCAAGGCAAAGCGGCTACGATCCGGCCGCACGTCGTGTGCGTTCGCGGGCCCCATGCTCCACAAGTTCCTCGCCTCTTTGTTCCCCGCGCTGCGCGGCCTGGCGCTTTGGCTGGTGGCCGCTGGCATCGCCGGGGTGCTCGCAGGCTGCGCCGGCCTGCCTCCGCGCACGCCCGAGCCGCCAACGCTCTCGATCGCCGCCTCGCCCTCCACCGCGCTCGGCCGCGCCGCGGCCAGCCTGGACACCGCCGCGCACGATGGGCTGTCGAGCATCCGGCCGCTGGTGGAGGCTTCCTTTGCGCTCGATGCACGCTTCGAGCTGATGCGGCGCGCGCAGGCCTCGCTGGACGTGCAGACCTACCAGCTCGGCAACGACAAGACCGGCCGCCTGCTGCTGCGCGAACTGCGAAATGCTGCGCGCCGCGGCGTGCGGGTGCGCCTGCTGCTCGACGACTTCTACACGACCGGCATGGACCGCCTGCTGCTCGGCCTGGCCGCGGAGCCCAATGCCGAGGTCCGGCTGTTCAACCCCTTCGTCAACGCCCGCGACCACTCGGCCACGCGCTGGCTCGAGTTCTTCGGCGATTTCCGCCGGCTCAACCACCGCATGCACAACAAGCTCTTCGTGGCCGATGGCGCCATGGCCATCGCGGGCGGGCGCAACCTGGCCGACGAATACTTCCTGCGCAGCGAGGATGCCAACTTCATCGACTTCGAGCTCCTCATGGCGGGCCCCGTGGTTCCGGAAGCCGCCCGCATCTTCGACACCTACTGGAACAGCGAGGTGGTCTACCCGCTCCAGCGGGTTGCCGGCGCCAGCGGCACGCCGGAGGCCCTGAAGTCGGAATTCGAAGCCGCCACCTCGGCGGTCCACGCCCCTGCGCCGGCCGCGCTTCAGGGCACCGACGTGATGGGCGACCCGCCGCTCGGCGTCCAGCTGGCCGACATCGGCCGCATGAAGTGGATGCGCGCCGACGCCCATGCCGCGGCCGACAGCCCCAACAAGGCGCTGGGCATCCTCGCATCGCCCGCCGAATCGCTCGCTGCGCGCTTCCATGAGATGACCGCCACGGCGCGCTCGGACGTGGTGGTGATCTCGCCCTACTTCATTCCCGGCGACGAAGGCATGGCCCGCATCCGCGAGGGCCGGGCGCGCGGCGTGCGCATCAGCGTCATCACCAATTCGCTGGCCGACAGCGACGAGCCGCTGGTCAACATCAACTACAACCGCTACCGCGTCGACATGCTGAAGCTGGGCGTGAACCTGTACGAGGTCAGCACCCAGCAGCTCAAGCGCAACCGCCAGCTGCGCAGCCTGCTCAAGAAGGCGCGCGGCCGCCTGCATGCCAAGCTCGCGCTGGTCGACCGCGAGTGGGTGCTGCTCGGCTCGATGAACCTCGACCCGCGCTCGGCGCGGCTGAACACCGAATTCGGCGTTCGCGTGCGGAGTTTCGAGCTGACCCAGGCACTTCTGTATGCCTACCAGCTGGACGACATCGAGGGCGTCTACCGCGTCGTGCTGATGCCCGACGGCGAGAACGTGCAATGGATAGGCACCGGCGACGTGGACAACGAGGTGCTGGACAGCGAGCCCGATTCGAGCCTGCTCACGCGGCTGCAGCTGCTGCTGTTCTCCTGGTTCGTGCCGACCGACCAGTTGTAGCGGACGTCTACAATAGGTAATGAGAGTTATTCTCATTAACTGTAAATAAAACGTCAACAAATTGCAATGAGATTCCGCATCCGGTCGTCACGCATCGCCTTTGCCTTGCTCCCCCTCGCTTCCATTTCCCCGCTCTCCATGGCACAAGGCACCGGCAACGGACAGCCGGACCCGGCGAGCACATCGCTGCCCGAAGTGCATGTGGTCGCCGAGCCCGAATCCGGCGGCTACAACCCCACGACCAGCAGCGGTGCCACGCGCACCAGCACGCTGCTGCGAGAGGTGCCGCAGTCGGTGCGCATCGTCTCCAGCCAGCTGATCGAGGACATGGGTGCAACGCGACTGGCCGACACGGTGGATCTTGTGAGCGGGATCACGCGCCTCAACGACTTCGGCGGCACCTGGGACAACTTCGGCATCCGCGGGTTCAGCAGTACCGACATGGGATTCCTGGTCAACGGTTTCCCCGGATCGCGCGGCTACAACCCGCCGCGCGACACCGCCACGGTCGAGCGCTTCGAATTCCTCAAGGGGCCGGCGTCGGCCATCTACGGCAGCAGCGAGCCGGGCGGCACCATCAACATCGTCACGAAGAAGCCGGAGTTCACGCGCCGCAACACGGCCGACTTCAGCATCGGCAGCCAGGGCCTGCGCCGCAGCACGCTGGACAGCACCGGCGCGCTGAGCCGGAACGTGGCCTACCGGCTGAACCTGGCGGTGGAGGAAGGCGACAGCCGAAGCGACCTGCTGAGCAACAGGCGCACCCTGGTGGCACCCGCGCTGACCTGGGTCATCGACGACAAGACAGTGCTCAACTACGAGTCCGAATTCCTGCGTTCGAAAACGCCGCTGGACCGCGGGCTGATCAATGTTCGCGGCCTGCTCGGAACCTTGCCGCGCGACCGTGTGCTCAATGAGCCCGACGACGGCAACATGACGCTCACCAGCAATACGCACCAGCTCACGCTGGACCGCCAGCTGTCGGAAAACTGGCGCGCGCGCATCGGTGCGAGCTACAAGGAAAGCACCTTCTCCGGCAACTACACCGAAGCGACTTCGCTCGCCAGCGACAACCGGACGCTCAACCGCCGCGCCACCTGGCGCCAGCTGCCGTCGCGCGACACGTCCTTCCAGGCGGAGCTGGAAGGCAAGTTCGCGACCGGCGCCCTGGCCCACACGCTGCTGGTCGGCGTGGAAGCGTCCAGGCTGTGGATGAACACCGAAATCCTCCGCTCGGGCAACTACCCGATCGACATCTACCAGCCTGTCTATGGCAAGCCCCGGCCGCCGCTCACCTCGCTCACCTCCAGCTCGGACGAGCACCAGCGCGCGAGCGCGGTTTTCCTGCAGGACCAGATCAGCCTTTCGCCGCAGTGGAAGCTGCTGGTGGGCGCCCGCTACGACCATTTCAGGCAGCGCATCGAGGACCGCGTGAACCGCAACAGCGCCCAGAAGCATGATGCTGTTTCGCCGCGCGCCGGCCTCACCTACCTGCCGAACGACTGGAGCTCCTGGTACGTCTCGGCCGGCAAGTCGTTTCGCGGCAACAGCGGCACCGACAAGAACGGCCAGGCCTTCGATCCGCAGCGTTCCACCGCGCTGGAGGCCGGCCTGAAGCTGCAGACGCCGGACCAGCGCCTGGGCGCCAACCTGGCCGTGTTCGACATCAAGAAGACCAACGTGCTGACGGCCAGCGACACGCCCGGCTTCTCCGTGGCGGCCGGCGAGGTCAAGAGCAGCGGCTTCGAGGCAGACGTCTACGGCCAGATCGACAGGAACTGGCGGGTGAGCGGAAATTTCGCCTATGTCGACGCCCGCATCTCGAAGGACGCAACGCTGGCGCCCGGCACGCGCATCGTGAACATCCCGAGGACGAGCGCCGGCCTGTTCGCCATCCGCGAGGATGCGCTGGCCGACGGCAGCCGCTATGGCGTGGGTGCCGGCATCAACTACGTGGGCAACCGTTCGGGCAACAGCGCCGACACCTACTCGCTGCCGGCCTACACCACCGTCAAGCTGGTGAGCTTCTGGCAGATCAACAAGACCGCCCGCGTGTCGATCGACGTGCACAACCTCTTCAACCGGAACTTCTACACCGCCTCGTGGGGCAACCTGTACGTGATTCCGGGCGCCAGGCGCAGCGTCGTGGCCAGCCTGAAGCTGGACCTCTGAAGCCCTCGCGACCAAAAACCGAGCGCAGTTACAGCCCGGCGGGCCGCCCCGGCCTTGAAAGTCCGCCGATTGCCCTTATGATTAGCACTCGCTGCTGACGAGTGCTAACAAGGCCTCGCTTCCAGTCGATGGGCCGCCGGCCTTTTCCGCCGGCGCCCGACCACAACCCCGTTTCTTATCCAGGAGATGCAATGAAACTTCGTCCTTTGGCCGATCGCGTGATCGTCAAGCGTGTTGACAGCGAAACCAAGACCGCCTCTGGCATCGTCATCCCCGACGCAGCCGCCGAAAAGCCCGATCAGGGTGAAGTCCTGGCCGTCGGCCCCGGCAAGCGCACCGAAAAGGGCGACCTGACCGCACTGACCGTCAAGGTCGGCGACCGCGTCCTGTTCGGCAAGTACAGCGGCCAGACCGTCAAGGTCGATGGCGACGAACTGCTGGTCATGAAGGAAGACGACCTCTTTGCCGTGGTCGAGAAGTAATCAATTCATCCCTATTCGGAGTAATAAAACATGGCAGCAAAAGACGTAGTCTTCGGCGGTGAAGCCCGCGCACGCATGGTCGAGGGTGTCAACATCCTCGCCAACGCCGTCAAGGTGACCCTGGGCCCCAAGGGCCGCAACGTGGTGCTCGAGCGCTCGTTCGGCGCCCCCACCGTCACCAAGGACGGTGTGTCGGTCGCCAAGGAAATCGAACTCAAGGACAAGCTCCAGAACATGGGCGCCCAGCTCGTGAAGGAAGTGGCCTCCAAGACCAGCGACAACGCCGGTGACGGCACCACCACCGCCACGGTGCTGGCCCAGGCCATCGTTCGCGAAGGCTTCAAGTACGTGGCCGCCGGCATCAACCCGATGGACCTGAAGCGCGGCATCGACAAGGCCGTGACGGCCCTGGTCGAAGAGCTGAAGAAGGCTTCCAAGCCCACCACCACGTCGAAGGAAATCGCTCAAGTCGGCTCGATCTCGGCCAACAGCGACGAAACCATCGGCAAGCTCATCGCTGACGCGATGGACAAGGTCGGCAAGGAAGGCGTGATCACCGTGGAAGACGGCAAGTCGCTGGACAGCGAACTCGACGTCGTCGAAGGCATGCAGTTCGACCGCGGCTACCTGTCGCCCTACTTCATCAACAACCCCGAGAAGCAATCGGCGCTGCTCGACAACCCCTTCGTGCTGCTGTTCGACAAGAAGATCAGCAACATCCGCGACCTGCTCCCCACGCTGGAACAAGTCGCCAAGGCTGGCCGTCCGCTCCTGATCATTGCCGAAGAAGTCGAAGGCGAAGCCCTGGCTACGCTGGTGGTGAACACGATCCGCGGCATCCTGAAGGTCGTGGCCGTGAAGGCACCTGGCTTCGGCGACCGCCGCAAGGCCATGCTGGAAGACATCGCCATCCTGACGGGCGGCAAGGTCATCGCTGAAGAAGTGGGCCTGACGCTCGAAAAGGTGACGCTGGCCGACCTGGGCCAAGCCAAGCGCATCGAAGTGGGCAAGGAAAACACCATCATCATCGACGGTTCGGGCGCTGCGGCCGACATCGAAGCCCGCGTGAAGCAAGTGCGCGTGCAGATCGAGGAAGCCACGAGCGACTACGACCGTGAAAAGCTGCAAGAGCGCGTGGCCAAGCTGGCCGGCGGCGTTGCAGTGATCAAGGTCGGCGCTGCCACCGAAGTCGAGATGAAGGAAAAGAAGGCACGCGTCGAAGACGCCCTGCACGCCACCCGCGCTGCAGTGGAAGAAGGCGTTGTGGCCGGCGGCGGCGTGGCTCTGCTGCGTGCCAAGCAAGCCGTGGGCGACAAGGTCAAGGGCGACAACGCCGACCAGGACGCCGGCATCAAGCTGGTGCTCAAGGCCATCGAAGCGCCCCTGCGCGAAATCGTGAACAACGCCGGCGGCGAAGCCTCGGTGGTGGTGAACGCCGTGTTGGCCGGCAAGGGCAACTACGGCTTCAATGCCGCCAACGACACGTACGGCGACATGCTCGAGCTGGGCATCCTGGATCCGACCAAGGTGACCCGCACCGCGCTGCAGAACGCAGCATCGGTGGCTTCGCTGCTGCTGACGACCGAAGCCATGGTCGCCGACGCACCGAAGGAAGAAGCCGGTGCCGGCGGCGGCATGCCCGACATGGGCGGCATGGGTGGTATGGGCGGCATGGGAATGTAATTTCCCGGCTGAGCTCTATTGCTCACCAAAACGAAAGGGCCGCGAAAGCGGCCCTTTTTCATTGCGCGTACGAATTAACGGAACTGGTCGCGCAGCGCCGTATAGAGCGCCCGGAAGCGCGCATGACGCGCCTTGTGCCCATCGGCACCTTCAAGCGAAGGCACCAGCTGTTGCTTCACCGGCGGCAGCGTGCACACCTCGGCCACGGTGCCGCCGTCAGCCAGCCAGGCAAGGCGGGCCGCGCCCAGCGCCCCACCCGTCTCGCTGCCCGCGTACAGCGTGAGCGGCAGCTCGAAGATATCGGCCAGCAGCTGGCCCCACCAGACACTGCGCGCGCCACCGCCCACCAGCGCCACTTCGCGCAGCGGCATGCCGGCCGGCAGGCGCAGGGTGTCGAAGCCGTCGCGCAGGCCGAAGCTCACGCCCTCGACCACGGCATAGGCGATCTCCGCCGGGCCGTGCGCATGCGTGAGCCCGAACAGCACGCCCTGCGCGTTGGGATTGTTGTGCGGGGAACGCTCGCCCGAAAGGTATGGCAGGAACAGCGGGCAGCGCGCGCGCTGCGCGGGCGCGACCGACGCTGCCGCTTCGAGCAGCGCGGCCTCGTCGGCGAACCGGAAGGCCTTGGCGGCCCAGCTCACGGCGCTCGCGGCCGAGAGCATCACCGACATCTGGTGCCAGCGGCCGGGCAGCGCATGGCAGAAGGCATGCATCGCCTGCGCGGGGTTGGGCAAAAAGCGGTCGGTCGAGACGAACACCACGCCCGAGGTGCCGAGCGACACGAAGCCCTGCCCCGGTTCCACCAGCCCCATGCCGACGGCGCTGGCGGCGTTGTCGCCCGCGCCACCGGCAATGAGCACGGCAGCGGCGCCGTTCCCCACGCCCCAGCGCGCGGCCAGCTCGGGCTTGAGCTGCGCCGACACTTCACTGCCCTCCACCAGCCGCGGCATGTGCCCGCGCGTGAGCCCGGCGGCCGCGAGCAGTTCGTCGGACCAGTCGCGCGCGCCGACGTCGAGCCACAGCGTGCCGGCCGCATCGGACATCTCGCTGACGGCCTCGCCGCTGAGCATGAAGCGCAGCCAGTCCTTGGGCAGCAGCACGCGCGCCGTGCGGTTGAAGATTTCGGGCTCGTGCTCGCGCACCCACAGCAGCTTGGGTGCGGTGAAGCCTGGCATCGCGAGGTTGCCCGCGATCTCGCCCAGCCGCGGCACGGCACGCGCAAGCGCCTCGCACTGCGGGCCGCTGCGCCCATCGTTCCAGAGGATGGCGGGGCGCAGCACCTCGCCCGCCGCATCGAGCAGCGTGGCGCCGTGCATCTGGCCCGACAGGCCGATGGCGCGCACGGCCGAGAGCGCTTCAGCATGCGCGCCGCGAAGCTCCGCCATCACCTGCTCCAGCGCCTGCCACCATTGGCTAGGCGCCTGCTCCGACCAGAGCGGCTCTGGCCTCTCGACCGTGAGCGGCGCACGCGCCACGCCGACGATGCGGTGGTCGCCGGCGAGCAGCAGCGCCTTGAGCTCGGACGTGCCGAGATCGAGTCCCAGATACAAGATGGTGCTCCCTGATTGGTGCCTTGAAAGCGCTTGGTGTGGGCATCAGCCGAACCGCGTGTCGGCCTGGCGCCTGAACTCGCTCGGGGTCATGCCCTTGATCTCGAGGAAGCGCCGGTTGAAGTTGGCCACGTTGTTGAAGCCGACCTGGTAGCAGATGTCGGTCACGTAGTGGTCGGTCTGCATCAGCAGGTGGCAGGCACTGTTGATGCGCACGCGGTTGACGAAGTCGGTGAAGCTGTTGCCGGTGGAGCGCCGGAAGAAGCGGCTGAAGCGGCTTTCGCTCATGCCGAGTTCGGCCGCCACGTCCGACATGGAGATCGGCTCCGCCATGTTGCTGGTGATGCGGTTGACGATGTCGTTGATCTGGTCGACCTGCGCATCGCCTTCGACGCCGTGCGCGCCCTGCATCTGCACGCTGGAGAGCAGCCGGTAGTCGGTGCATTGCGCGAGGTCGGCCATGAACTCGAGGAACAGCCCGAGCCGGCGCACGCCGCGCGCGGCCTTGATGTTGTCCCAGTGCGCCTGCGCCTGCTGCGACATGCCGAAGAACTCGATGCCGTGCCGCGCGCGCTCGAACAGCTGCATCACATCGCGCAGCTCCGGAATCTCGGCCGCGGCGCGCTCGATGGGCTCGTGGCGGAACTGGATCACCCGGTCGCGGCCCGCGGCGCCGCCTTCGGGCACGTCCAGCGAGATCCAGTTGTGCGGCAGCCGCGGCCCGCAGAGCACGAGGTGCCCGGGCTGGAACGGCCCGATCCAGTCGCCGATGAAGGCCTTGCCCGAGGTCTCGGTGATCAGGTGCAGCTCGTAGTCTTCATGGAAGTGCCACCGCACCAGCGGGCTCGGAAAGCCGTGCGCGAGGCAGCGCACCAGGCCGGTTTCGGGGGCCTCGTAGCCCAGCGACGGGGAGCGCGCGATGTCGCGCTCCAGCTCGGGTTGGCGCTGACGGGGAATCGAGCGTTTGCGTGTGGACGTTGTCATGGCAGCACGGGGGTCAAGGCCGGGAAGCGACGGCCTCATTGTCTTCCTGCGCCAGCGCGGCGTGAACCGCGTCGAGCGTGGGCGGATCGGCGCCTTCGCGGGTGCAGTTGAGGGCGGCGGCGGTGGCGGCGAAGCGCATCACCTCGCGCCAGGCGTCGTCGCCGAGCGCGCCGAGCCGGGCCGGGTGCTCGACGCCGTGCGCAAGCAGCGCCACCGAAAGCCCGGCCGTGAAGGTGTCGCCGGCGCCGATGGTGTCGACCACCTTGACCTGCGGCGCCGCCACGGCAAGCGGCGCATGCCCGGTGCGCCAGAGCGTGGCGCCCGCGCCGCCGCGCGTGACGATCACGGCATGCGCGCCGGCCTGGAGGCACTCCGCGGCCAGCGCATCGACCGGCTGGCCGGGGGCGAGCAGTTCCGCGTCCTCGTCGCTGAGCTTGACCAGGTCGGCCATGGCCAGCCAGCCCGTCACGCGCTCGCGGTAGGCGGCCATGTCGGGAATCAGGCTGGGCCGCACGTTCGGGTCGAACACGATCACGCGGCGCCCGGCGTTGGCCGTGACCAGCTCGGCAATGCGCGTGGCGGCCGGCTCCTGCAGCAGCGAGATCGAGCCGAAATGAAGGAAGCGGCACTCCGCCGGCAGCTGCGGCGGCGGCTCGGGCGCCCAGGTGGCATCGGCGCTGCCGCGCGTGTAGAAGGCGTAGCGGTTGGTCTCGGGCGTGCGCTCGACGAAGGCCAGCGTCGACGGCGCATTGCTGCGCAGGATGAAGCCGGTATCGACGCCGTTGCGTTCGAGAAAACGCATCAGCCGTTCGCCGAACAGGTCGGTCGACAGCTGCGTGAGAAAGCCGGTGGGCTGGCCCAGGCGCGCGCAGGCCACGGCCGTGTTGAGCGGCGAACCGCCCTCGTGGCCGAGGAACGCGAGCGCGCCGGCCTCGCTGGCGGTGAAATCGATGAGGGCTTCGCCCGTGAGTGCAATGCGCATGGTTCTCGGATTCTCTTCTGTCAGGGCAAGGCGCGCGCATCGGCCAGGAAGCCGCGCTCCGCGGCCAGCGTGGCGGGGTGGTCGAGCAGCTCGGCAAAGAGGCGCGGCGGAATCGTGATGGCGCCCACGCCCAGCGCCAGCAACGCAAGATAGGCCTCGCGCGAGCGGATGCTGGCGACCAGCAGGCGCGTGCCCGACGAAGGCCGCAGCGCCACCAGCGCCTGCATCTGCGCGATCAGCGCCAGCCCGTTGACGCCGGCATCGTCGAGCCGGCCGAGGTACGGTGCCGCGTAGGCCGCGCCCAGCTGCGCGGCAAAGTGGGCCTGCTCGGGCGCATACACGGCGGTCCAGGTGACGGGCACGCCCTGCGCGATGAGCCGCGCGCCGGCGTCGAGGCCCTGGCGCGTGGCGGGAATCTTCACGACCAGCTGGCCCCGGTCGAAGTGCGAGAGCAAGGCGGCCGCGTCTTCGAGCATGCCGTCGACTTCGCTGGAATACACCTGGGCCTGCACCTGGCGTGCGCCCAGTTCGATGCAGCGTTTCAGCAGACCGGGCACTTCGCCGCGGCCGATGCCGGCGCGCTTGAGCAGCGTGGGGTTGGTCGTCACGCCATGCACCACCGGATGCGGCAGGCAAGTCTTCAGTTCAGACAGGTCGGCGCTGTCCAGGTACAGATGGAAGTCTTCGGTCATGACTGTGCGTTCTTGGTGCTGCTGTTCTTGGTGCTGCTGTTCTTGGCGCTGTTGTTCAGGGCGTGTGCACAGATCACCGGGTACTCCCCTCCGCGAATGTCCCCCGCCCTTCGGGCTCCTCCTTTATTTCGCTGCGGGGAGCACCCGATGCTCTGTGCACTTGGGCACGTTCGTGGTGTATCGCTGATCAACGACTGCTCCGCGTAACGCTCCCGTCGATGGGGTGCCTTGCGCAGCGAAATCAAGGGGGAGGCCGAAGGCCGGAGGACATTCGCGGAGCAAGGTACCCCGTCGGCGGGAGCGCGCCCTGAATGACCCTCGCCGCGATAAGAAAAACAAGGCTTCATCTCAGCTCATGACATTACCGCCATCGACATTGAGAGTCTGCGCCGTGATGTAGCGCGCCTCGTCGCTGGCAAGAAACACGGCCGCGCCCGCGATGTCGGCCGGCACGCCCATGCGGCCGAGCGGCACCTCCAGGCCCACGCGGCGCTTCTTCTCGCCGGGCGGCAGCCCCTCGGCCTTGGCGAACAGGCTGTCGACATGGTCCCACATCGGCGTGTCGACCACACCGGGTGCAATGCCGTTGACACGGATGCCGTGCGGCGCCATGGCCAGCGCGGCGCTCTGGGTGTAGCTGATGACCGCCGCCTTGGTCGCGCAATAGTGCGACACCAGCGCCTCGCCGCGCCGCCCCGCCTGCGAGGCCATGTTGATGACCGACGCCCCCTGCGTGCCGGCCTCCACCATGTGGCGCAGCACGGCCTGCATCACGAAGAACATGCCCTTCACGTTGACCGCGAACAGCCGGTCGAACGAAGCCTCGTCGCTGTCGAGCAGCGGCGCCAGGTCGAACACCGCGGCGTTGTTGAACAGCGTGTGGATCGGACCGAAGGCGACCTGCGCCTCGGCCAGCATGTGCGCGATGGCCCGCGTGTCGGTCACGTCGGCCGCGATGTAGGCGAGCTTGTCGGGGTGCTGCTGCTGCAGCGCGCGCACCGCTTCGGGCGCCGCCGCGGCGCGGTCGATCACGCTGCAGCGCGCGCCTTCGGCAATGCAGGCCTCGGCCACGGCCAGGCCGATGCCGCCACCGGCGCCGGTCAGCAGCACGTGGCGGTTCTTCAAACGTTCGCTCATGTCGTTGCTCCAGGGTTCTTCAGGAAATTTGCCACGCGCGCGCTCGCTGCGCGCACCGCGCCTACCAGCCGCGCATCGCCCGCGGCGGCGCCCCACAGTGCCGGGTCGGCGCACAGCGCGAGCACCGGATCGGCGGCATCGCAGATCGCGTGCGCCACGGCCTCGTCCATGCCCTGGTCCTGGTAGGCATAGGGCAGCGCCCCGCGATGCCAGCGCTGCAGGAAGGCCAGGAACAGCGCGGGCAGCATCGCGACGCTGTCGATCGGCTGCCCCGCGGCCAGCCGCTCGCGCACCGTGGGCGCGATGAAGCCCGGGATCTTGGAAAAACCATCGGCCGCCACGCGCTGGTTGGTGTCGCGGATCGCGGGGTTGCCGAAGCGGTCGAGCACCACGTCGCGGTAGGCCGCGAGGTCGATCGGGCTCGGGCTGAGGCATGGGATCACGTCGTCGGTGACGTAGTCGAAGGCCATCTTGCGGATGGCCGCGTCGTGCGTGCCTTCGTGGATGAAGTTCAGCCCCGCCAGCGTGCCGGCCCAGGCGATGCAGCTGTGCGTGGCGTTGAGGATGCGGATCTTGGCCTCTTCATAGGGCTGCACCGATTCGACCAGCTCCACGCCCACGCGGCCCCAGTCGGGCCGGCCGGACGCGAAGTTGTCTTCGATCACCCACTGGATGAAGCTCTCGCCGGTGATCGCGGCCGCATCGTCGCGGCCCGTTGCGGTCTGCACGCGTGCGCGCAGCTCGGGCGGCGGGCGCGGCGTGATGCGGTCGACCATCGCATTGGGGCAGGCGGTGTTCGCCTGCACCCATGCCAGCAGATCGGCGTCGCCCGCGCGCTCGATGAATTCGAGCAGCCCGGCGCGGAAGCGGTCGCCGTTGTGGCGCAGGTTGTCGCAGTTGAGCAGCGTGACCGCGCCGGCCTGCGCAGCCTTGCGCGCACGCAGGATCGCGCAGACGGCGCCGTAGATGGTCACGCCCTCGCCGGGAGCATCGCCGCGCCGCGCGCGCTCGATGTCGGCTGCCAGATCGGCGAACGACAGGTCCAGCCGGCCCTTGGTGTCGAGGTAGTAGCCGGCCTCGGTCACGGTGAACGAAACGATGCGCGTGGACGGCGCGGCGCCGCGTGCGATCACCGCGGCCAGCGAGGGCTCCCACGGCAGCACTTCGCGGATGGCCTCGATCTGCTCGTAGCGGTACTCGCCGGCCGGCGACACGGTTTCGAGCGTGTAGCGCCCGCCCTGCGCCTGCAGCGCCGCGACGACCTCGGCCATGTCGGGCCTGATGTTGGCGCCCGAGAGCGACCAGCGGGTGTCGCCCGCATCGATCAGCCGCTGCAGGTAGACGGCCTGGTGGGCCCGATGGAACGAGCCGAGTCCGAGGTGAAGCACCACGAACTCCGAAGGAGCCGGGGGTGAGGTTGGCGCACCGAGAGGCGCTGCTGCGAGGGTCACGGGAATGTTCCGGAAGAAATCAGGCGGAGACCGAGCGGCCTTCGCGGTTGAACAAATGAAGCACCGACGGATCGAGCTCGACCGCCACGTCGTCGCCTGCATGCAGCGGCGTGCGCTCGTTCTGGCGCGCGATCAGCGGCACGCCGCCCACGTCGACGTGGATCAGCGTGTCGGCGCCCAGCGCCTCGATCAGCTCCACGCGCCCCGGCACGCCCGCGGGCGCAGCCTGCTTCGGATGCACGCGCAGGCCTTCGGGCCGCACGCCCAGGAAGCCGTCGCTCGGCAGGCGACCGCCGGTGGCGGCGGAAAAACTCGGAATGGCGCTTGCCGCCACCATGTTCATCGACGGCATGCCGATGAACTGCGCGACGAACTGGTTGGCCGGGTGGTCGTACAGCTCGAGCGGCGTGCCGACCTGCTCGATGAGCCCGTCCCTGAGCACCACCACGCGGTCGGCCAGCGTCATGGCCTCGACCTGGTCGTGCGTCACGTAGATGGTGGTGGCGCCGAGCGAGCGGTGCAGCTTGTGGATCTCGACGCGCGTGTTGCCGCGCAGCGCCGCATCCAGGTTGGACAGCGGCTCGTCGAACAGGAACACCTTGGGCGCGCGAACGATCGCGCGGCCGATGGCCACGCGCTGGCGCTGGCCGCCCGACAGGTCCTTAGGCGTGCGGTCGAGGTACTGCGTGAGGTTGAGCGTCTTCGCCGCGTACTCCACCTTGGTCTTGATCTCGTCCTTGGGCACGCCCGCGAGCTTGAGCGCGAAGGACATGTTGTCGTACACGCTCATGTGCGGATAGAGCGCATAGCTCTGGAACACCATCGCCAGGTCGCGCTTGCCCGAAGGCGCCCAGGTGATGTCCTTGCCGTCGAGCAGCAACTTGCCGCTGGTGATCGGCTCGAGCCCCGCAATGAGGCGCAGCAGCGTCGACTTGCCGCAGCCCGAAGGACCGACGAAGACGATGAACTCGCCCTTCTGGATCTCGAGGTCGACGCCCTTGATGATGTCGACGTCGCCGAAGCTCTTCTTGATGTCTTTGAGTTGCAGGTAGGCCATGGGGTGTCTCCCTTTCTTTACTTGACGGCGCCGAAGGTCAGGCCCTGGACGAGCTGCTTCTGGCTGAACCAGCCGAACACGACGATGGGCGCGATGGCCATCAGCGAGGCGGCAGACAGCTTGGCCCAGAACAGGCCTTCGGGGCTGGAGTACGAGGCGATCAGCGTGGCCAGCGTGCCGGCCTTGGCCGAACTGAGGTTGAGCGCCCAGAAGGCCTCGTTCCAGCTCAGCACCAGGCACAGGAGGCCGGTCGATGCGAGCCCGCCCACCGACAGCGGCAGCACGACGTGGCGGAACTCGGTCCACAGGCTCGCGCCGTCCATGCGCGCGGCTTCGAGGATCTCGTTCGGAATGTCCTTGTAGGCGCTGTAGAGCATCCACACCATGATCGGCAGGTTCGACAGCGTGAACACGATCGTGAGCGCGGTGAGCGAGTCCAGCAGGCCCGCGGTCTGCGCGAGCACGTAGATCGGCACCAGCGCACCGACGGCCGGCATCATCTTGGTGGAGAGCATCCACATGAGGATGTCGCGCGTCTTCTTCGTGCGGAAGAAGGCCATCGAGTACGCCGCGGGCGCCGCGATCAACAGGCCGATGACGGTCGAGCCCAGGCTGGTGATGAGCGAGTTGCGCGCATACAGCAGGTAGTCGCTGCGGCGCTGCACTTCGCTGAAGTTGCCGAGCGTGGGCTCGAAGATGAAGAGCGGCGGCACGTGGATCGCCTGCAGCTCCGTCTTGAAGGCCGTGAGGAACAGCCAGCCGAGCGGAAAGAACAGCAGCAGCGCCACGGCCCAGGCACCCGCGGTGCGCAGCAGTTGCGGAAGGAAGTTGCTGGGTTGCATGGTCGTTCCTTCAGTCGAGGTTCTTGCCGATGATGCGGATCAGGAACACGGCCACGATGTTGGCCAGCACCACCGCGAACAGCGCACCGGCCGAGGCCACGCCCACGTCGAAGTTCATCAGCGACTGCTTGAAGATCAGGTAGGTCATGTTGGTGCTCTCGTTGCCCGGGCCGCCGTTGGTGGTGATGGCGATCTCGGCGAACACGCTGAGCAGGAAGATCATCTCGATCATGATCACCACCGCCATCGGCCGGCCGAGGTGCGGGATGGTCAGGTAGAAGAAGCGCTGGAATGCGCTCGCGCCGTCCATGCGCGCGGCTTCCATCTGCTCGCGGTCGAGCGATTGCAGCGAGGTGATGAAGATCAGGCAGGCGAACGGCAGCCACTGCCAGGCCACCATGACGATCACCGAGAACAGCGGCACGTCGGTGAGCCAGTCGACCGGCGTCGCGCCGAAGAAGCGCCACACGTCGGCCAGGATGCCGTAGATGGGGTTCATCATCATGTGCTTCCACAGCAGCGCATTGACCGCGGGCATGACGAAGAACGGCGAGATCAGCAGCACCCGCACGATGCCGCGGCCCGGAAACGGTTCGTTCACCAGGAGCGCGAGCAGCACGCCGAGCACCACGGTGATGACGATCACGCTGCCGATCAGCACCAGCGTGTTCCAGGTGGCGGGCCAGAAGTCCGGATCGGTGACGAAGTAGTGAAAGTTCTCGATGCCCGCGAAGGTGCGCTCGCCGGGCTGCATGAGGTTGTAGTTCACAAACGAGAAGTACAACGTCATCGCGAGCGGCACGATCATCCACAAAAGGAGCGTGAGCACGGCGGGCGCCATGAGGGCGCGGGGCAGGAGTCGTTTCATGAGGAAGTTCCTTCTCGTTGTCTCTGGCTCCTTCCCCCGCCGGGGGAAGGCTGGGATGGGGGCTCCTGGATCAGGCGCTGCGGTGATTGGTGCGCCGCGTCCCCCCACCCCTGCCCTCCCCCGGAAGGGGAGGGAGCAAGAAAGTAAGCCCCGCTTACTTGTAGTAGCCAGCCTTCTTCATCTCGCGCTCCGCCGCCGTCTGCGAGGTCTTGAGCGCCTGGTCCACCGTGACCTTGCCCGACAGCGCCGCGCTCATCTGCTGGCCCACCGCCACGCCGATGGCCTGGAACTCGGGAATGGCCGCGTACTGCACGCCCACGTAGGGCGACTTGGGCAGCGTGCTGTCGCTGAGGTTGGCCGTATCGATGGCCTTCTTCTCGGCTTCGGCGAATTTGGCGACCTTCTGGAACTCGGGGTTCGCATAGGTCGACTTGCGCGTGCCGGTCGGCACCGAAGCCCAGCCGGTTTCCTTGGCCACCAGGTTGACGTAGTCCTTGGACGTGGCCCACTTGATGAACTTCTGCGCGGCCTCGTCCTTGGACGAACTGGCCGGAATGGCGAGGTTCCACGACCACAGCCAGTTGGCGCCCTTGGGCGTGGCGGCGGTCGGTGCCTGCGCGAACGCCACCTTGTCGGCCACCTTCGACTGCTTCGGGTCGCTGATGAACGAGGCCGCGATGGTCGCGTCGACCCAGGCCGCGCACTTGCCTTCGTTGAAGAGCGCGAGGTTCTCGTTGAAGCTGTTGGCCGAGGCGCCCGGCGGGCCGTCCTTCTTCATCAGGTCGACGTAGAAGGTGATCGCATCCTTCCAGGGCTTGGTGTCGATCTGCGGCTTCCACTGCATGTCGAACCACTGGCCGCCATGCGTATTGACCAGCGTGGTCAGGAAGGCCATGTTGTCGCCCCAGCCCGGCTTGCCGCGCAGGCACATGCCGTACACGCCGGCCTTCGGGTCGTTGGCCTTGTCGGCGAACTCCTTCACCTGCGCCCAGGTCGGCTGGTCGGAGAACTTCACGCCCAGCTTGTCGGCCAGGTCCTTGCGGTACATGAGCATCGAGCTCTCGCCGTAGAACGGCGCGGCGTAGAGCTTGCCATCGGTCGACAGGCCGTTGCGGATGGCGGGCAGCAGGTCGTCCACGTCGTAGGCGGCGTCGGTGGCAATGGGCTTGAGCCAGCCCTTCTTCGACCAGATCGGGGTTTCGTACAGGCCGATGGTCATCACGTCGAACTGGCCGCCCTTGGTGGCGATGTCGGTGGTCACGCGCTGGCGCAGCGTGCCTTCTTCCAGCGTGACCCACTTGAGCTTGATGTCGGGGTTGGCCTTTTCGAAGAAGGGCGTGAGCTTCTGCATCTCGATCATGTGGCCGTTGTTGACGGTCGCGATCACGAGTTCGGTGGCGGCATGGGAGGCGAGCCCCGTGCCGGCGAGTGCGAGGACGAGGCCCGCTTTCAGAAAACGCTTCATGTTGTCTCCTAGAGGTGAGCGACGCCCGCTCTGTTTGGGTCGCCGTGGCGGGATTCTGGAGAAACGCGCTTGCGGGTTTGGTACTTCGGCTGCTTGCCTTGGTACTTTCATGCACCAGTTGGCTAGGAGATTCCCTAGTTGGTGCAATACAGCATGGAAAGACTCAATCCAAAGGCTTCAGCCGCCGCCCAGCAGCTGGCGCCGGAACTGCGCCGCGGCCGGCGAGAGCGCGCGGTCCTGCCGGGTGACGAGGCAGATCGGCGGCACGCGCACCGGCAACTCCACCGGCACCGTGCGCAGCACGCCCAGGCGGGCGTAGTGGCTGGCCTGCGAAGCCGGCATCACGGCGGCCATGTCGGAGTTTTCCAGCAAGGCGGTAATGGCGATCGGCGATGCCGTTTCGATGATGTCGAGCCGCGCCTGGATGCCCGCCTCGCGCATCGCCGCCTCGAAGCGCCCGCGCTGCGGCGAGCCCGGCGGCTGCAGCACCCAGGACCAGTTCGCCATCTCGGCCAGCGTGACGGTGGCGCGCTCGAACACCGGGTGCGCGGCGCGCACCACCACCACCTGCGATTCGCCCAGCAGCGGCACGCTCGCGTACTTGGCCTCGTCGTGGCTGTCGGTGAGCCGGCCCAGCACCAGGTCGACGTCGCCCTGCTCCAGCTGCGCCTGCATCACATCGCTGGTCTCCACCACCACCGACACGGCCACCTGCGGATGGCGGCGGTGGTATTCGACCAGCGCCGGCGCCAGCAGCTCGGGCACCGCGCCCGGCACGCTGCCCACGCGCAGCGAACCGCTCAGGCCCGAGCGCAGCGCGAGCATTTCCTCTCGGGCGCTGCCGAAGTCGCTGAGCACGCGGCGGGCGTAGCGGATCAGGATCTCGCCGTAGGGCGTGGGCTCCATGCCGCGCGCAAGGCGCTCGAAGAGCCTTTCGCCGAGCGAATCCTCCAGCTGCTGCAGCAGCTTGGTGGCGGCCGGCTGGCTGATGTTCATGGCCTCGGCCGCGCGGCCCAGGTGGCGGTGGGTGTCGAGCCGCGCCAGGAGCAGCAGCTGGCGCGGCCGCACATGGAGCATCAGCGATGTGTCGGCAGGGCCAGGACCGGAAGTCATGCACAAAAGTATATGGAGCTTCGGGCTTTTTCGATTGGATCGGCCGCACGAAGCTGCCTAAGCTCGCGCCAAACAAGCAGGAGACATCCGATGAAGCAATCCTTTCTTCTGGCCCGCGCCGCGGGCGCGGCTGCGCTGGCGCTGATGGCCGCCACCGCCGGCGCACAGCAGCCGGCCTATCCCGACAAGCCGCTGCGCATCCTGGTCGGCGCCTCGCCCGGCGGCGGCACCGACATCCTGGCGCGCGTGCTGGCCGACAAGTTCGCGCCGGTGCTCAAGCAGCCCGTGACGGTGGAGAACCGGCCCGGCGCCTCCAACACCATTGCCGGCGAGCTCACGGCGCGCGCTGCGGCCGACGGCAGCACGCTGCTGCTGGCCACCAACACCGCGCAGGCGGTGGCGCCGCACATTCTCAAGCTCAAGTACGACCCGCTGAAAGACCTGCAGCCGATCGGCCTGGTGGCCGTGATGCCCAACGTGCTGGTGGTCTCGGCCAGCTCGCCCTACAAGTCGGTGAAGGACCTGCTGGCGGCCATGGCGGCCAAGCCCGGCGGCTTCAAGTACGCATCGTCGGGCATCGGCAGCACGCAGCACGTGGGCGGCGAGGCCTTCAACCTGGCGACCGGCATGAAGTCGATCCACGTGCCCTACAAGGGCAGCTCGCAGGCCCACGTGGACATCATCGGCGGCGAGGTCGACATGATGTTCGACAGCACCTCCTCCGCCATGGGCCAGATCAAGGCCGGCAAGTTCCGCGCGCTGGCCGTGAGCGCGCCGCAGCGCTCGCCCGAGCTGCCCGACGTGCCCACGCTGGCCGAGCAGGGCATCAAGGGCGCCGATGTGTCCACCTGGTACGGCCTCTACGTGACCGCCGGCACGCCGCGGCCCGCGGTCGAGCGGCTGAACGCCGAGCTCGTGCGCACGCTGAAGCTTTCCGATGTGCAAACGCGCATCAAGGCCCTGGGCGGCGAGCCCGGTTCGCTGACCGGCGAAGCCTTCGCGGCGATGAACAGGCAGGAGTTCGACCACTACGGCCAGCTCGTGCGCGACGCCAACATCAAGGCCGAATAAGGCCGCTTTTCTTCTTCATCATTTCAACCCCGCCCACATGCCCACCCCACCGAAGACCCCGAACCTGATCCCCGCCAGGCCCCGCATCGCCGTGCTGCTCGGCGACCCCGGCGGCATCGGCCCCGAGATGGCCGTGAAGCTGCTCGCGCGCCAGCGCAACCTGGACGCCGCGCGCGTGCTGCTGATCGCCGACCCGGTGGTGCTGGCCGCGGGCGAGCGCGTGGCGGGCGTCAAGCTCGATCCGCTGCGGATCGACGGACTCGACGACCTGCGCTTCGAGCACGGCCGCCCCACCCTGCTGCAGCGCGACTGGATGCAAGGCCGGGAGCCGGTGCTCGGCGAGTCGAACGAGGCCTCGGGCCGCGCCTCCTTCGAGGCGCTGGAACTGGCCACCGCGGCCGTGCGGCGCGGCCAGGCCGAGGGCATTGTCTTCGCGCCGCTCAACAAGCATTCGCTGCGGCTCGGTGGCCTCGTGCACGAGGACGAGTTGCGCTACATGCAGGAGCGCTTCGCGGTGACGGGCTTCGTCTGCGAATTCAACCTCACGGGTTCGCTCTGGACCTCGCGCGTGACCTCGCACATTCCGCTGAAGGATGTGGCGAGCCACATCACGGTGGAGGGCGTGGGCGATGCGGTGAAGATCATTGCATCGGCGCTGCGCCGTGCGGGCGTGGCACAGCCGCGCATCGCAGTGACGGGGCTCAACCCGCATGCGGGCGACGGCGGCTCGATCGGCATGGAAGAGATCGAGATCATCGCACCGGCCATCGAGCGGCTGCGCGCCGAGGGCTACGACGCGCGCGGTCCGTTCTCGCCCGACACGGTGTTCATCGGCGCGCGCCGCGGCGACGTGGATGCGGTGGTGTCGATGTACCACGACCAGGGCCAGATCGCGATGAAGCTCATGGGCTTCGAGCAGGGCGTGACGCTGCATGGCGGCCTGCCCGTGCCGGTAGCCACCTCGGCCAGCGGCAGCGCCTTCGACATCGCGGGCAAGGGCGTCGCGCAGATCGAAGGCCTGCAGCAGGCCTTCGACCTGTGCGTGCGCATGGCCAGCGGTGGGCCGGTGCGCACGCTTTCCAGCGCGGAAACTGCAGCCTGACGCGAGGCTCAGGCGGCGGGTGCGCCGTGCGGGTTGGTTTCGGGCTGCGAGGGCTGCACGTAGAAATAGATCAGCACCAGGTTGACGATCGGAATGATCATCAACAGCTGGAGCCAGCCGCTCTTGCCGATGTCGTGCAGGCGGCGCGCGCCCACGGCCAGCGCGGGCAACAGGAAGCCCAGCGCCGCGATGAAGTACACATACTGATGGATCAGGCTTGCCACGATGAGAACGATGACCTCGGCCAGCACGAACCACCAGTACTCCGAACGCGATGCGCGTCCGTTGAAATCGGCGTATTTGCTGAAACAGGTCTTGACCGCTGTTTGAAAGTCCATTGATCGACTCCTCTTGATTGAATCCCAGGGAAATTCCCCGGGCCGATCATATCGATGCATCTTTCAACGGCAAATTCGGCCATCAGTTCGCAAACAAATGGCCTATGGATCGGCCTGTCCGGGCGTGTTGCCCCGGCCTTTCAGCGGATCAGGCCTGCGCGCCGAGGCGTTTCAGGAGGCCGGCGGTCGAGGCGTCGAGCCCCATGATGTCGCCCGAGGCAAGGCGCGGCTCGATGTCCTTCGCGAGCACCTTGCCGAGTTCCACGCCCCACTGGTCGAAGCTGTTGATGCCCCACAGCGCGCCGCTGGTGAACACGCGGTGCTCGTACAGCGCGAGGAAGGCGCCCAGCGATTCGGGCGTGAGCTTCTCGAACACGAAGAAGCTGCTCGGCCGGTTGCCCGGGAAGTTCTTGTGGCCGCCCGCATCGAGCTTGCCGACCATCAGCGCCTGCGCCTGCGCGAGCGCATTGGCCAGCAGCTTGGGGTGGTGGCCGTCGAGGTCGTGCGCCGCATCGCGCACCGCCACGAATTCGAGCGGGATCACATCGGTGCCCTGGTGCAGCATCTGGAAGTAGGCATGCTGGCCGTTGGTGCCGGGCTCACCCCAGAGCACGGGCGAGGTGCCAAGGCCCGCGGGCAGCGGCGCGCCGCTCGCATCGACCTGCTTGCCGTTGCTTTCCATCTCGAGCTGCTGCAGGTAGGCCGGCAGGCGCTTCAGGGCGCTGTGGTAGGGCGCGATGCCGCGGCTCGTGAACTTGTGGAAGTTGCGGTACCAGACATCGAGCAGGCCGAGCCGCACCGGCAGGTTCTGCTCGAGCGGCGCGCTGCGGAAGTGCTCGTCCATCGCGTGCGCGCCCGCCAGCAGCCGGCGGAAACCGTCGGCGCCGATGGCCAGCGCAATCGGCAGTCCGATGGCCGACCACAGCGAATAGCGCCCGCCCACCCAGTCCCAGAAACCGAAGGTGGTGTCGATGCCGAATTGCTTCGCAGCCTCGACGTTGGTGGTGAGCGCGGCAAAGTGGCCGGCAATGTCGGTGCCGCCCGACTGCTCGTACCAGCGCCTGGCCGAAAGCGCGTTGGCCATGGTCTCGGCCGTGGTGAAGGTCTTGGACGCAATGAGGAACAGCGTGTGCTCGGGCGCCAGGCCCTGCAGCACGCCGGCCAGCTCGTGGCCGTCGACGTTGGAGACGAAGTGGAAGCGCTTGCCGGGCGCGGCGAACTCGGCCAGCGCCAGCACCGCCATCTGCGGCCCGAGGTCGGAGCCGCCGATGCCGATGTTGACCACGTCGGTGATCGTGTGGTCGGCGCGCACCTTCTCGGCATAGGCCAGCATCGCATCGAGCGTTTCGTGCACCTCGCGCAGCTTGTCGGCCGTCTTGCCCACCTTGGCATCGGCGGGGGCGCGCAGCAGCGTGTGCAGCACGGCGCGGTCCTCGGTGTTGTTGATGTGCTCGCCCGCGAACATCGCGTCGCGGTGCGCCTCGAGGCCGCACTCGCGGGCCAGCGCGAAGAGCAGTTCTTCCGTGCGCGCATCGATCAGGTTCTTCGACAGGTCGGCAAACAGGTACGGCGCCTCCTGGCTGAAGCGTTCGAAACGGCCGGCGTCGTCGACGAAGGCATGGCGCACGTCGAACTGGCGGCCCGCGGTCTCGAAGGCAGCCTGCAGTTGCGCCCAGGCGGGCGCGCGGTCGCAGCGTTGGGTCATGGCCATGCTTACTTGCCGCTTTCCTGCATGAGTTTCTCGAGCTTGACGGCGTCGGCCGCGAAGGCGCGGATGCCCTCGGCGAGCTTCTCGGTGGCCATGGCGTCTTCGTTGAGCGCGAAGCGGAAGCCGGCCTCGTCGTAGCTGACCTTGGCGACATCGCCGCCGGTTGCCGCCTTGGCATCGAGCGCATGCGCCAGCGGCTCGTTGCTCGCGGCCAGCTCGGCCAGCAGCTCGGGGCTGATGGTGAGCAGGTCGCAGCCGGCCAGGGCCCGAATCTGTCCCACATTGCGGAAGCTCGCGCCCATCACCTCGGTCTTGATGCCGTGCTGCTTGTAGTACTCGAAGATCTGGCGCACCGACTTGACGCCGGGGTCGTTCGCGCCCGCGCTGGCGGCCTCGTTCCACTGGGCGCCGGCCGACTTCTTGTACCAGTCGTAGATGCGGCCCACGAAGGGCGAGATGAGCTGCACGCCGGCTGCGCCGCAGGCCACCGCCTGCGCGAACGAGAACAGCAGCGTGAGGTTGGTGCGGATGCCCTTTTGCTCCAGGGTGCGCGCCGCCTCGATGCCCTCCCAGGTGGAGGCCACCTTGATCAGCAGGCGCTTCTCGGTGTCGATGCCCTCGGCCTTGTAGAGCGCCACGATGCGCTCGCCGCGCGCCACGGTGGCGGCCGTGTCGAACGAAAGGCGCGCATCGACTTCGGTCGACACGCGGCCCGGAATGATCGAGAGGATTTCAGTGCCGAAGCGCACCAGCAGCCGGTCGATGACCTCGTCGAGCGGCTTGCCCGCATGCTTGCTCACGGCTTCGTCGAGCAGCGGCCGGTACTCGGGCTTCTGCACCGCCTTCAGGATGAGCGACGGATTGGTGGTCGCGTCCTGCGGCCTGGAGATGGCAAGTTGCTTGAAGTCGCCGGTGTCGGCGACCACGGTGGTCCATTGGCGGAGAGCATCGAGTTGATTCATGGAGAAAGATTATCCAGTGCGGGTGATGACAAGTCCTGCACGCTGTTGCGCCGGGGCCGATGTTTTCATGCGCACCGTAGCACGGGTTTTCACCGCCCTGGATCAGCCTGCCGCCGACAGGGTTGTAAGGGCCGGCCGGCCGCGCTGCCCTACAGCGGCTGTGGTCCGCCGCTGACGGCGCGCCGCCCCGGCCCGGGACTAGGCTGGCCGTTTCCGATCGATGCTTCCGACCACAGGAGTGCCACGCCCATGCCCCTTCGCCATCGCTCCGCCGCGGCTGCCGCCGCCAGCCGCGCTCCGTCCTTCGATGACCGCCGCACCAGCCACGCCATCGGCACCCTGGCCACGGCCTTCGTGGTGGGCGGTGTCGCCACCTGGATCGCCATGGGCGCAGGACGCACCGGGCGAGCCCAGCTGCCCGGGCCGCCCGATGGCGCACCGCTCATGCGCGCGCCGCTGCAGGTGGTGGCGCCGGTCGACCTGCAGCGCTACGCCGGCATCTGGCACGAGCAGGCCCGCCTGCCCAACCGCTTCCAGAAGCAGTGCGCCGGTCCCGTGAGCGCCGAGTACACGCTCCAGCCCGATGGCACCATGCAGGTGCTCAACCGCTGCGTGCGGCCCGATGGCAATTTCGACGAGGCGGTGGGAACGGCCCGGGTGGTGCCGGTGGCGGGCCAGCCCGGCGCAGGCCGGCTCGAAGTGCGCTTTGCGCCCTCGTGGCTCAGCTGGCTGCCGATGGTCTGGGGCGACTACTGGATCCTGAAGCTCGACCGCGACTACCAGGTGGCGCTGGTCGGCACGCCCGACCGCCAGTACCTCTGGGTGCTTTCGCGCGCGCCGCGCCTGGAGGACGACGCGCTGCAGGCCGAGCTGGACTACGCCGCCAGCCTGGGCTTCGACACCTCCAAGGTGGTGCTCACCGGCCGATAGCCGGCGCAACCGGGCCAGCCGGCACAGCCGGCAGATGGCGCGCCAGTTGCGCCGCCAGCGCCGCGGGGTGCGTGCAGTGGATGGCCTGCCAGCCGAAGGCCCGCGCGGCCTCCACATTGGCGGCCGAGTCGTCGATGAACACCGTCTCGGCGGGCTCGAGCGCATGGCGCACCGCCAGCAGCTCGTAGATTTCGCGATCCGGCTTGATGAACTTCACGTCGCCCGAGAACACGCCGCCGTCGAAGCGCCGCATGAAGCCGTGCCGGCGTTCGACCGCGCGCGCGTAGGGCGCCGGCATGTTCGAGAGGTAGTACAGGCGCAGCGCCTCGCCGGCCTCGCGCCGCGCGAACAGCCCGTCGAGCAGTTCCGCGGTGGCGGCAATGGGCTCCAGGCGCTCCCCGAGCGTGCCGAGCATGGCGTCGAGCCGGTCCGCCGGCAGCGACAGCCGCCGGGCCATGCGCGCGATGGCCTCGTCCAGCGAGCGCATGCCGCAGTCGAAGCTCATCCAGTCGTCATGGTGGAAAAGCGCCCGGCCCAGCGCCGCCGCGGCGGCTTCGGTGGGGGCATGCTCGGGAAGATGGGTCTGCACCAGCCGGGTGGGCTCCCATGCCAGCAGCACGGCGCCAAGATCGAAAACCACGTTCATGGCGCCATTGTTTCACGCGGCGGGCACCACGCTCACGCCATGCGCCGCCAGCGACAGCGTGGCCTCGGCGCCCGCGGCCAGGGGACTCGACAGATCGGTCGACACCACGAAGACCGGCCCCAGCGGCGTGTCGAAGCCGTATTCGTAGAAGCTGCCGAGGTAGGCCGCCTTGCGCAGCGTGGCGGGCAGGCCCGCGGCCGTGCCGGCGGCACCGATCTCCCAGGCCTCGGGCCGCACCGCCACCTTCACCGCGCCGGGCGCCACCGCATGGCGCGGCTGCAGCCGCAGCGGGCCGAGCGCGACGCTGCCGTCGGCCTGTGCCGTGGCCGGGAACACCATCGCCTCGCCCATGAAGCCGGCCACGAACTCGCTCTCGGGCCGGGCATAGAGCTGCTCGGGCGTGCCGCGCTGGGCGATCACGCCGTGGTCCATCACGATGATCTGGTCGCTCACGGCCAGGGCCTCGCTCTGGTCGTGCGTGACGTAGGCCACCGTGAGCTTCAGGCGCTGCTGCAGCGCGCGGATCTCCTCGCGCATTTCGCGCCGCAGCCGGGCGTCGAGGTTGGACAGCGGCTCGTCGAACAGCAGCACCGCGGGCTCCAGCACCAGCGCGCGCGCCAGCGCCACGCGCTGCTGCTGGCCGCCAGAGAGTTCGCTCGGCAGCCGCTCGTCGAAGCCGACCAGCCCCACGCCCTTGAGCGCGCCGCGCGCGCGCAAGGCGGCCTCGTCCTTCTTCACGCCGCTCATGCGCAGGCCGTAGCCCACGTTCTCGATCACGTTCATGTGCGGGAACAGCGCGTAGCTCTGGAACATCATGCTCACGTTGCGCTCGGCCGGGCCCAGCGTGGTCACGTCGCGCCCGCCCATGAAGATCGAGCCGGAGCTGGCCGATTCGAGCCCCGCGATCATGCGCAGCGTGGTCGTCTTGCCGCAGCCCGAAGGCCCGAGGATGGTGGTGAGCGTGCCCGCCGGCACCTCGAAGCTGATGCCCTTGACCGCCAGCGGCCCGTTTTTGTCGGTGCCGTAGCGCTTGGTGACGTTGCGCAATTCGATGCCGTTCATGGTGTCGCCAGGCTTTCCATTTTGTGATGTCCTTGTTGCGGAGGCGCAGTGCCGCGCCGCCCCAGCCTGCGCTCGCCCACCACGAACTGCACCAGCGCAATCGCCAGCGACATCAGCACCATCAGCACCGTGCAGTAGGCCAGCGCAATGCCGTAGTCGCCGTTGCCCACGCGGCCGATGATGTAGGTGGTGGCCAGTTCGTTCTCGGCCGTGACCAGGAAGATCACCGCGCTCACCGTCGTCATGGCGCGCACGAAGCTGTAGACCAGCGCAGCCACCAGCGCGGGTTTCAGCAGCGGCAGCACCACCTTGAAGAGCGTCTGGGCCGTAGAGGCGCGCAGCATCAGGGAGGCTTCGTCGAGCGAGCGGTCCAGCTGCTTGAAGGCCGCCGTGCCGGCCCGCACGCCCACCGGCAGGTTCCGGAACATGAAGCACAGCACGATGATGAGCCCGGTGCCCGTGAGCTCGAACGGCGGCACGTTGAAGGCCAGGATGTAGCTCACGCCGAGCACCGTGCCCGGAATGGCAAAGGCCAGCAGCGCGCCAAACTCGAAGACGCCCTGCCCCTTGAACTCGTTGCGCGCGAGCAGCCAGGCAATCAGCAGGCCCAGCGCGGCCGTGATGGGCGCGGAGATGCCCGCGAGCTTGAGCGTGGTGAGCAGCGAATTCCACGCGGTGCCGGCCCACACCAGGCCGAACTGGCCCCATTCGAGCGCGAACGCATTCTTGAAATGATCGAGCGTGAAGCTGTAGTCGCGCCCCCAGGTCTGCACGAAGCCGCCCGCAAAGGCGAACAGGTAGACCACCGCGGTGAACGCGATCCACGGCAGCGCGATGCACTGGATGGTGCGCCGCACGCCGTCCGGCAGCGCCATCGCAATGCCCGCGTCGCCCTTGCCGCTCACGGTGGTGTAGTTCTGCCGGCCGAGCACGCCGCGCTGCAGCGCGAACACGCCGAGCGCAAAGACCGTGAGCACCCACGCCAGTGAGGCCGCGCGTCCCTGGTCGTACTGCGCACCGACGATGGCAAAGAAGATGTCGGTCGACAGCACCGAGAACTGCCCGCCCACCACCACCGGGTTGCCGAAGTCCGCAATGCTCTCGATGAAGCCGACCAGGAAGGCATTGGCCAGCCCGGGCTTCAAAAGCGGCAGCGTGATGGTGAAGAAGGTGCGGCGGCGGTCGGCGCGCAGCATCTGCGCCGCCTCTTCCAGGCTGGGCGCAATGCCCTGCACCACCCCGCGCATGATCATGAAGGCGATGGGCGTGAAGGCGAAGAGCTGCGCCACCAGCACGCCCGGCATGCCGTAGAACCAGCGTGTCGGCTCGATGCCGAACGCGCTCTCGAGCAGCTGGTTGACGATGCCCGCGCGGCCGAACAGCAGGATCAGCCCGAGCCCCACCACGAAGGGCGGCGTGATGATCGGCAGCAGCGCGAGCACCCGCAGCGCGCCCTGGCCGCGCTTGCTGCCGCGCTCGGCCATCAAGGCCATCAGGGTGCCGAGGAAGGTGGTGCCGGCGGCCGTCAGCAGCGCCAGCACGAGCGTGTTCCAGGCCACGCCGCAGCGCACGCCGCCCGCCAGGCAGCCCACGCCCCAGATGCGTTCGGCGAACACGCGCGCGGCAAAGGCCGTGATCGACCAGCGGCCGTCTTCGTCGAGGAAGGCACCCGCGAGCGCCTTGCTCACCGGATAGGCGATGAACAGCGCCATCAGCACCCCGCAGCCGATGACCGCGGCCGCCACGAACAGGTCGCCCTTGAAGAGCCCGAGCCGCGCAATGCCGAAGGCCGCCAGCATCGCGAGCGCCGCGAGCGCCACGGCGCCGCCCGCGCCGATGCCGAACTGGTTGATCGCAAGTTCGCCGAACTGCGTGTTGAGCGCTTCGAAGCTCCAGCCGCGCGCGCCGATGGCGAAGCCGGTGATCGCCAGGCCCAAGGCACCGATGGCGCCGCCCGCCAGCAGGCAGCGCCCCTGCGCGCGGCCGGCCGGCCGCCAGGCGCCGATGGCGCACATCGCCAGGCCTGCAAGCCCGATGAAGAGCCAGCCGCGTCCCTGCGTGAGTGCCTGCATCAGGCCGTTGGCACCCTCGGCCCGGCCGAAGACCTGCGGAACGGCTTCGTACCAGGTGGCGTCCTGGATCGCATACCAGGGCAGCAGCAGGTAGGCCGCAAAACCCAGCGCCACCCACGCCCGGATCCAGCGCTGCGCCCGCCGGGCGGCGGCCACCGACGCCGGATTGGCCGGCGCGCCGCCGATGGAAGGGGCTTGCACTTAGCGCGGCAGCGAATTGACGTCTTTTTCCCAGCGCGCGATCAGGCGCCGGCGCTCGGCGCTGGCACCGTACTTCGCATAGTCGTAGTTGATGAACCTGATCTTCTTGAAGTCGGGGATGCGCGGGTCGAGCTTGGCATTCGCGTTGCTCGGCAGCTGGAACTGCTTGTTGGCGGCACCGAGTTCCTGCGCGCCGGGCGTGAGCGCCCATTCATAGAACTTCTTCGCGGCCTCGAGGTTGCGGGCGCCCTTGATGATGCTCATGGAGCCGATCTCGGCGCCGGTGCCGTCGCTGGGCGTGATGGTCTCGACCGGGAAGCCCTGCATCTTCTCGCCCGGGCCGTCGTGCACGAAGCTGATCGACACGGCCGTCTCGCCGCGCGCCACCGCCTTGATCGGGCCCGTGCCCGAGCGGGTGTACTGGCCCACGTTCCGGTGCAGCGCCTTCAGGTAGTCGAAGGCCTTGTCCTCGCCCATCAGCTGCACCAGCGTGGCGATCATGGTGTAGGCCGTGCCGCTCGATGCGGGGTTGGCCACCTGGATATCGCCCTTGTATTCGGGCTTGAGCAGGTCGGCCCAGGTCTTGGGCACCGGCAGCTTCTTCTTGGCGAGCAGCTCGGGGTTGTAGCCGAAGCCCAGCGGGCCGGAGTAGATGCCCACGGTCCTGTAGCCCGACTGCCTGGCCTGCTGCTGGGCCCAGGGGTGCAGATGCGCGAGCGTGGGCGACTTGTATTCGAGCGTCAGGCCCTGCTCGGCCGCCTGCAGGTGCGGGTCTCCGGTGCCGCCGAACCAGATGTCGGTCTTGGGGTTGTCCTTCTCGGCGATGAGCTGGGCCAGCGCTTCGCCCGAGCCCTTGAGCGACATGTTGATGCGGGTACCCGTGGTGCGTGCATACACGGTGGCGATCACGTTGCACCATTCGGCCTGGACCGAGCAGATCACGTTGACCGTGCCCTGCGCCGACGCGGCGGCCGACAAACCCACCAAGGCCGCTGCAGTAAAAAGCTTCTTCATGTGAAAACCTCGCCTCCAAAACAAAAATAGGCCTCCCGGCCGGGGTTGAGCGTAGCTTTCGTACAGGTTTCATGAATTGGTACAAGTACCATTCGGTTGAACCGGAGAGCCCACTCGGCACCAAGACAAAAGGAAATTCGACTCATGAGCTTCGATCTCGTTCTGTTCGGCGGCACTGGCGATCTCGCATGGCGCAAGCTGATGCCCGCGCTGTTCCAGGCCTTCAGGCATGGCAGCCTCCCGAAAGACGGACGCATCGTCGGCGTGGCCCGCGACGACCTCTCGGACGACCAGTACCGCGAACTGATCCAGTCGCGCTTCAATGCCGTCGAAGGCGCCAAGCGCCCTTCGGCCGAGGAGTTCGAGAAGTTCGCCTCGCTGCTGCACTACCTGCGCATGGACCTGTCCAAGCCGGCCGACTACGCACGCCTTTCCGACCTGCTCAAGCAGCGCAATGCCGACACGGTGGTGATGTACGTGGCCACGGCGCCCGCGCTCTTCACGCAGGTGGTCGAGCAGATCGCCGCAGCCGGCCTGAACGGCCCGTCGACCCGCGTGGTGCTCGAAAAGCCGCTGGGCCATGACCTGGCGTCCAACCGCGCGATCAATGCCGCGGTGTGCAAGGTGCTCGACGAGAAGCAGGTCTTCCGCATCGACCACTACCTGGGCAAGCCCTCGGTGCAGAACCTGTTCGCCATGCGCTTCGGCAATGCGCTGTTCGAGCCCATCTGGCGCCGCGAGCACATTGCCAACATCCAGATCACCATCGCCGAGGACCTGGGCGTCGAAAAGCGCGGCGCCTTCTACGACCAGACCGGCGCGCTGCGCGACATGGTGCAGAACCATGCGCTGCAGCTGGTCTGCGCGATCGGCATGGAGCCGCCGATCAACTCGCATGCCGACGCCATCCGCGACGAGAAGCTCAAGGTGCTGCGCGCGCTCAAGCCCTGGACGCCCGAGACACTGGGGCTGCATGCCATTCGCGGCCAGTACACCGCCGGCACGGCGTACGGCGAACGCGTGCCGGGCTACAAGGACGAGCCCGGCGTCGACCCCGAAAGCCGCACCGAGACCTTCGTGGCGCTGCGCACGGAAATCGCCAACTGGCGCTGGGCCGGCGTGCCGCTGTACATCCGCACCGGCAAGCGGCTGGCCTCGCGCGACGCGCGCATCGAGGTCAACTTCAGGCCCACGCCGCATGCGATCTACCGCGCACCGGCCGGCGCCGTCAACAAGCTGGTGATCAACCTCCAGCCCCGCGACGGCCTGGAGCTGCACATGCTCGCGCAGGCGCAGGACAACCGCCGCAGCAACGGCCACCAGAGCGCCGCGCAGCTCGCGCCGGTGCAGCTGGACCTCGACTTCGACAAGCGCTTCGGCGCCGAGCGCGTGGGCGCCTACGAACGGCTGCTGCTCGACGTGATCGACGGCCGCCTGAACCTGTTCGTGCGCAGCGACGAGCAGGAAGAAGCCTGGCGCTGGGTCGAACCGCTGATCGACAGCTGGGCATCGGACGGCGGGCCGCGCCCCTACGCCGCGGGCACCTGGGGGCCGAGCGCCTCGAGCGCGATGATTGCGCGCGACGGCTTCTCGTGGAGCGAGGAACAGTAGGCCGGCGCGCTCAGCCGAACTGGATGCAGCGCATGCTCAGCGTGCCCGACTGGAATCCCTCGTAGACCGTTTTCGCGCGCTCGCCCGTTCCCGCGGCGCCGAGCGCGTAGAGAAACGGAAAGTAGTGGTCCGGCGTGGCCACCGCGGTCGAGGCGCCCGCCAGCCTTTCATAGCCGACCAGCGCGCGGTCGTCCCGCCCCGCGAGCGCGGCCTTCACCGCGTCGTCGAACGATTGCGCCCAGGGCCGGCTGGCCACGGGCCCGTCGGGCGTGCCGCGGTCGGTGGCCCGCAGGTTGTGCACCAGGTTGCCGCTTCCCATCACGAGCACGCCCATGCTCCGCAACACCGCCAGGTCGCGGCCGACCGCGTAGTGGAAGGCGGCCGGCTGGTCGTAGTCGATGCTGAGCTGGAAGACCGGGATGTCGGCCTTCGGATAGAGGTGCTTCAGCACCGTCCATGTTCCATGGTCCAGGCCCCACTGCTGGGTGCCGACCACCGCGGCCTGCTTCACCGTGCCGATGGCCTCGCGCGCGAGCGCGGGATGGCCCGGCGCCGGGTACTCGATGTCGAACAGCGCCTGCGGAAAGCCGCCGAAGTCGTGGATCGTCTTCGGCCGCTCCTGCATTCCGACGCCGGTGGCGCCGCGGCTCAGCCAGTGGGCCGAAACGCTCAGGATGGCCGAGGGCCGCGGCAGCTCCCCGCCCCAGGCGGCCAGCCGGCGCGTGAAGGCGTTGTCGGCCAGCGCATTCATCGGCGAGCCGTGGCCGATGAAGATGACCGGCATCCGCTGCGACGCGGCCGCGGCCGCGGCGTGCGACAGCGAACAAAGCGTAGCCAGCGTCGAGGTCGCCGCCAGCGCCGAACCCATGAGAAAGCCGCGGCGGCCCAGCGCCGACGGGATCGCCGGGCTGCCGCCGGTGCCTGTGTTCTTCTTCATGGTCATGGCCGCACTCTGCGCCGCCTTGGCGCGCATGTCGGTGCGTTTACGCACGCTTCCAGCTAGATGCGGCCTTCTTCGGCCGCGTGGCAGGCCACCTGCACGCCCCGGATGTTCAGCAGCTTCGGCCGCTCGGCCGAGCAGCGCGCATTCGCATGCGGGCAGCGCGGATGGAACGCGCAGCCGGTCGGCGGGTTCAGCGGGTTCGGCACCTCGCCCTGCACCGGCGTGCGCGCGCGGCCGGTGTGCTTCATCTGCGGAATCGCGTCGAGCAGCATGCGCGTGTAGGGATGCTGCGGCTCGGCGAAGAGCTTCTGCTTGTCCGCCACCTCGACCAGCCGGCCCAGGTACATCACGCCGACCTGGTCGGCCACGTGCCGCACCACCGCCAGGTTGTGCGAGATGAAGAGGTAGGTCAGGCCCTGCTGGCGCTGCAGGTCCTTCATGATGTTGAGCACCTGCGCCTGCACGCTGACGTCGAGCGCCGAGGTGGGCTCGTCGCACACCAGGAACTCGGGCTCGGTGGCGAGCGCGCGTGCAATGGAGATGCGCTGGCGCTGGCCGCCCGAGAACTGGTGCGGGTACTTGCTCATGTCCAGCGGCGAGAGGCCGACCGACTTGAGCAGCTCGCCCACGCGCTCGCGCAGCTCGGCCTTGCCGCGGAGGATGCCGTGCTCGCGCAGCGGCTCGCCGACGATGTCTTCGACGATCCAGCGCGGGTTCAGGCTCGCGTACGGGTCCTGGAAGATCATCTGGATGCGCCGGCGCAGCTTGCGGCCTTCGGGGGTCTTGAACGCGGCATGCGCGTCCTGCCCGTCGAACTGCAGGCCGCCGCGCGTGGGGGCGTACAGGCCGACCAAGAGGCGCGCCACGGTGCTCTTGCCGCAGCCCGATTCGCCCACCAGCGCCAGCGTCTTGCCGCGCTCGATCGAAAAGCTCACGCCGTCCACCGCATGCAGCAGCACGCGCGGCTTGCGTTCGAGCACGCGGTTGAGCCATGGCGGCGAAACGTCGAAGGTGCGCGCGAGGTCGTGCGCCACCACCAGCGGTGCGGCGCTCATCGGCTCACCTCCGCAAGCGGTGCGGCCGCATCGGGCACGGCGCGCTCGCCGGCCAGCTGCGCATCGTGGTGCCGGGCCGCCAGCTCGGCCTGGCCCTTGTGCGGATCGGTGGCATCGTGCAGCCAGCATGCGGCGCGCGTGGCGCCGGCGTGCATGAGCTCGGGCCGCTCGGTGAGGCAGCGCGCAAACGTGCGCGGACAGCGCGGGTTATAGGCACAGCCCTCGGGAATGGCATTGAGCCGCGGCATCGCGCCGTCGATCTGGTTGAGCCGTTCGCGGTCGCTCGCCATGTCGGGAATCGAGGCCATCAGGCCCGAGGTGTAGGGATGCGCCGGCTGGTGGATCACTTCGTGCACCGGACCGATCTCGGCGATGCGGCCCGCATACATCACGGCCACGCGGTCGCAGGTTTCGGCGATCACGCCCATGTCGTGCGTGATCAGCATCACGGCGGCGCCGTGCTCCTTGCAGATGCGCTTGAGCAGCTGGATGATCTGCGCCTGGATCGACACGTCCAGCGCCGTGGTCGGCTCGTCGGCCACGATGAGCTTGGGCTCGGCCGCCAGCGCAAGGGCAATCACCACGCGCTGGCGCATGCCGCCCGAGAACTGGTGCGGGAAGTGGTCGATGCGCTGCTCGGCGGCCGGAATGCCGGTGTCCTGCAGCAGGCCGATGGCGCGGCGCCGCGCCTCGGCCTCGGTCACCGGCAGGTGGGTGCGGATGGTTTCCACCAGCTGCCGGCCGACGGTGTAGAGCGGGTTCAGCGAGGTCAGCGGGTCCTGGAAGATCGCGCCGATCTTGCGCCCGCGGATGGGCCGCATCGCATCGAAGCCGAGGTTGTCGATGCGCTGGCCTTCGAGCAGGATTTCCCCGCTGGCCACGCGGCCCGGCGGCTCGAGCAGTCCGATGATGGCCGCGCCCGTGAGCGACTTGCCGGCGCCCGACTCGCCCACCACGCCCAGGATTTCGCCGGGCGCGATGTCGAATGAAATTCCGTCGAGCGCGCGCAGCGTGCCGCGCCGGTGCGGGAACTCGACCACAAGGTTCTTGACCTGGAGCAGCGTCATGGTGGCGTTGTCCTTTTTTCCATCTCAGCGCAGGCGCGGGTTCAGTGCGTCGCGCAGCCAGTCGCCCAACAGGTTCACGCTGAGCGCGATCAGCACCAGCATCAGGCCCGGGAACACGGTGATCCACCACTCGCCCGAGAACAGGTACTGGTTGCCGATGCTGATCAGCGTGCCCAGCGAAGGAGAAGTCGGCGGCACGCCGACGCCGAGGAACGACAAGGTCGCCTCGGTGATGATCGCAGTGGCGACCTGGATGGTGGCCAGCACCATCACCGGCCCCATCACGTTGGGCAGCACGTGGCGCAGCATGATGCGCAGCGGCGCCACGCCGGTCACGCGCGCGGCCTGCACGTATTCCTTGTTGCGCTCCACCAGCGTGGAGCCGCGCACCGTGCGCGCGTACTGCACCCAGCCGGTCAGCGAGATTGAAATGATGAGCACGCCGAAGGCCAGCGACTCATGCGCATTGGGAAACAGCGCACGGCCGACGCCCGCAATCAGCAACGCCACGAGGATCGGCGGAAACGACAGCATCACGTCGCACAGGCGCATGAGGAAGGAATCGAGCCAGCCGCCGAGGAAGCCGGCCAGGAGGCCGAGCACCACGCCCACGGTGATCGACAGCGCCACCGACACCACGCCGACGATCAGCGAGATGCGTGCGCCGTAGATCACGGCCGAAAGGATGTCGCGGCCCTGGTCGTCGGTGCCCAGCAGGTACTTGGAAGAGCCTTCGGCGCTCCATGCCGGCGGCAGGCGCGCATCGCCGAGCTCGAGCGTCGCCAGGTCGAAGGGGTTGTGCGGCGACACCCATCCGGCAAAGACCGCGCAGAACACGCAGGCCAGTGCAATGAGCGCCGCCGCCATGGCCACGGGCGAGGTGCGAAAGCTGTAGCCGACGTCGCTGTCGAGCCAGCGGGCGAATGTTTTTTTCATCGTGAGGCAAAAAGGATGGGCCCGCAAGAAGCGGGCCCAGGATCGAGCCGCTCAGGCCGCCCGCCGGCGGGCGGCCCGCAGTATTACGGCTTGATGCTCATCCACTTGAAGGGCATGTAGTTGTCGGCCATCTGCGTGAGCGCCACCTTCTTGCTCACGCCCCAGGCCAGCGTCTGCTGGTGCAGCGGCAGGTGGCCGACGTCGGCGGTGTGCAGGTCGAAGGCTTCCTTGATCATCGCGTCGCGCTTGGGCTTGTCGGTTTCCGACTGGATCTTCTTGGTCAGCTCGTCGACCTTGGGATTGCAGTAGGCGCCCAGGTTGAACTGGCCGGCGCCGGTCTTGTCGTCGGGGCAGGCCATCAGTGCCGTGAGCGCGTTGTGCGAGTCGTAGGTGGTGGGCGTCCAGCCCAGCATGTAGAAGCTGGTGTCGCGGCGCAGCACCTTCGGGAAGTAGGTGCCCTTGGTCTCGGCCGCGAGGTTGATCTTGACGCCGATCTTCGCCAGGTTGGAGGCCACGCTCTGGCAGATCTGGCCGTCGTTCACGTAGCGGTCGTTCGGGCAGTTCATCGTCACTTCGAAGCCGTTCGGATAGCCGGCTTCGGCCAGCAGCTTCTTGGCGGCCTCGACGTCGTAGGGCAGGCGCTTGTCCTGCGCTTCGTTCCAGCCGTTGATGCCGGGGCCGACCATCAGCGCGGTGGGGCGCGAGGCGCCGCGCATCACCGTGCGCTGGATGCCGGCGATGTCGATGGCCTGGTAGAAGGCCTGGCGCACGCGCTTGTCCTTGAACGGGTTCTTGCCCTTGACGCTGGAGTACAGCAGCTCGTCGCGCTTCTGGTCCATGCCCAGGAAGATGGTGCGCAGCTCGGGGCCGGAGATGACGCGTGCCGTCGGGCTGGCGTTGACGCGCGCGATGTCCTGCACGGGCACCGGCTCCATGACGTCGACCTCGCCGGAGATCAGCGCGGCGACGCGCGTGGCCGGGTTGGCGATCGGCGTGAAGATGATCTCCTGCGCGTTGCCTTCGATCTTGCCCCAGTAGGTCGGGTTGCGCGTGAAGACGGTGCGCACGTTAGGCTGGCGCTCGCGCACGCGGAACGGGCCGGTGCCGTTGGCCTTGAACGAGGCGGTGTTCTCGATGCCCTTGCGCCGGTCGACTGGCGTGACGGCCTTGTTCTCCTCGCACCACTTCTTGCTCATGATCATGAGCTGCGTGATGACGTCGGGAAGAATGGGGAACGGGCCCTTGGTCTCGATCTCGATGGTGTGCGCGTCGACCTTGCGCACTTCCTTGATGTCGGTGGTGTTGGACTTCATGTCCGAGCCGTCGCCCGAGGCGCGCGCGAAGCTGAAGAGCACGTCGTCGGCCGTGAAGGGCGTGCCGTCGTGGAACTGGACGTTCTTGCGCAGTTCGAAGCGCCACACGGTGGGCGAGGTCTGTTTCCAGCTGGTCGCCAGCAGCGGCGCAACGCTCAGGTCCTTGTTGCGCCCGACCAGCGTTTCATAGACGTTGGCGGTGGTGCTCAGCTGCAGCGACTCATTGAGCGAGTGCGGATCGAGCGACAGCGCGTCCCCCTGGTTCGCCACGCGGATGGTCTGCGCGCCGGCCACCAGGCTGGCGGTGCCCAGCACGCACAAAACTGCGACCGCGGCCGCCTTCTTCTGAAAACTCATGGAAACACTCCTCGGGTTGGAATCTGAAGTACATCAAGGCGTCGCGGTAGCGGCGTCTTTCACGGGCTGCTGGCTGCGGGTGGCAGCCAGCGGCATGCCCTGCTCGATCAGCCCCGCATGCAATGCGGCGCCAAGCGGCAGGATCTCGTCGTTGAAGTCGTAGCGGCTGTTGTGCAGGAAGGCGCCGCACTTGGCATCCTGGCCGATGCGCAGGTAGGCGCCGGCCTTTTTCTGCAGCATGAAGGAGAAGTCCTCGGCGCCCATGCTGGGCTCCATGCTGCGCTCGACATTGGAAGCGCCCACCAGCGACTCGGCCACGTCGGCCGCGAACATCGCCTCCGGTGCGGTGTTGATGGTGGCCGGGTAGATGCGCTCGTACCTGATGGTGGCGGTGGCGCCGAAGCCCGCGGCCACGGCCGTGCAGAGCTCGGTCAGGCGCTGCTCGACCTGCGCCTGCACGCGCGCGCTGAAGGTGCGCACGGTGCCCACCAGCGTGGCCTCGCCCGGGATCACGCTCATCGCGCCCAGGTCGCCTGCCTGCACCGCGCAGATGCTGACCACCGCCGCATCGATCGGCCGCACGCTGCGCGACACGATGGTCTGCGCGGCCGTGATGATGTGCGCGGCGACCACCACGGGGTCGATGGTCTGGTAGGCGTGGGCGCCGTGGCCGCCCTTGCCCTTGATCTCGATCGTGACGCGGTCGGCCGCGGCCATCATGGCACCGCGGTTGATGCCCACGGTGCCCGCGGGCATGGCTGGCCAGTTGTGCATGGCATAGACCGCGTCGACGGGAAAGCGGTCGAACAGGCCGTCCTCGATCATCACGCGCGCGCCGGCAAAGCCTTCTTCGCCAGGCTGGAAGATCAGCACCGCGGTGCCGTCGAAGCTGCGGGTCTCGGCCAGGTAGCGCGCCGCGCCGACCAGCATGGCCGTGTGGCCGTCATGCCCGCAGCCGTGCATCAGGCCGTCGTTGGCGGAGCGCCAGCCGAAGTCGTTGTCCTCGCGCATGGGCAGCGCATCCATGTCGGCGCGCAGGCCGATCATCCGGCCGCTCGCCGTGGAGCGGCCGCGGATGACGCCCACCACGCCGGTCTTGCCGATGCCCTCGTGGATCTCGTCCACGCCGCAGGCACACAGCGCTTCCCGCACGCGGCCGGCCGTGTAGACCTCTTCGAAGCCGAGCTCGGGGTGGGCGTGCAGGTCGCGGCGAAAGGCCGTGATCTCCGGATAGAAGCTCGCAATGTGCGCAAACGCCCTGCCCGAGGCCCGCAGTCGCGGTGCTGCAGCTGCTGCGACAACCGTCATTTCAATGTCCTCCCGCCTTGCCCACGCGCAGCCGCGGATCGACCACGAAGTACAGCAGGTCGACCACCAGGTTGATCACCACGAAGATCAAGGCAATGAGGCACAGGTAGGCCGCCATCACCGGCACGTCGGCAAAGGTCACGGCCTGGATGAACAGGAGCCCCATGCCGGGCCACTGGAACACCGACTCGGTGATGATGGCAAAGGCGATGAGGCCGCCGAGCTGCAGGCCCGTGATGGTCATCACCGGCACCAGCGTGTTCTTGAGCGCATGGCCAAAATGAATGGCGCGGTTCGTGAGGCCCCGGGCGCGCGCAAACTTGATGTAGTCGGTGCGCAGGACCTCGAGCATCTCGGCGCGCACCAGCCGCATGATCAGGGTCAGCTGGAAGATCGCGAGCGTGACGGCCGGCAGGATGATGTGATGCCATCCGTCGGCCCGGAACAGGCCGCTGCTCCACCAGCCGAACTGCACGGTCTCGCCGCGCCCGAAGCTCGGGAACCAGCCCAGCATCACCGCAAACACCAGGATCAGCAGGATGCCGATCAGGAAGGTGGGCAGGGACACGCCGAGCAGCGACACGGTCATGAACACCTGGCTCAGGAAAGTGCCGCGGCGCAGCGCGGTATACACGCCCATCGGAATGCCGATGAACAGCGCCAGCACGGCCGCCACCAGCGCGAGCTCGAGCGTGGCCGGAAAGCGCTCGCCGATGAGGCGCGAGACCTTCGCGCCCTGGCGCAGGCTCAGGCCGAACTCGCCCTGGGCCGCGTTGACGAGAAAGTGCCAGAACTGCACGAAGAAGGGCTGGTCGAGCCCCAATGCGGCGCGCAGCTCGCGGATCTGCTCGGGCTTGGCATCCTGGCCCAGCAGAAAGACGACGGGGTCGCCCACATATTGGAAGAGAAGAAAGGCGATGAACGCGACCGCGATCATGACGATCACGGCCTGGATCAGGCGGCGCAGGACGAAAGCAATCATTCAGCAAACAATGTGAACAGGCATGCTAGCAGTGCAAGGTGCGTGCCCGCACGGTGGTTCCCCGGGGGTGCACGCGGATGGTGCGCTTCGGATGCACCCATGCAACATCGGCGAAGCGCCCAATGAAAAAAGCCACTCGACTTTCGTCGAGTGGCTTTTGAGTCTTTCGATTCAAAGCTGGCTTAAGCCAGCCTCGAATTAGAAAGCGTGACGGATACCGAAGTCGTAGCCGGTCGAGGTCTTCGGGGTGAAGACGCCGTTGGCGATGAAAGCCGGGCCGCCGACGGTCAGGGCTGCACCGTTCTTGTTGCTCACGCGAGCGATCGTTGCGTACAGAGCCGTGCGCTTCGACAGGTTGTGCACGTAGCCCAGAGCCAGCTTGTTGGCCTTCGGATCTTCGACGGCAGGAGCGAACAACACTGCAGGAGCGTTGAAGTCATACTTGACGTGCGAGTACGAAGCGCGGATCAGGCCAGCACCGACCGGCACGGTCACGCCGAGCAGGTAGCCGGTGAGGTCCACGTCAGGACGGCCGCCGAGGAACGGTTCGACTTCGTAGTCGATCTTGTTCTTGGCCTTCGACAGTTCACCGAAGAGCTTCACGGGACCGAAGTCATACGAAGCGCCGAGGTTCAGCGTGTTGACCTTGGTGGTCGTGCCAACGTAGTAGTTGTCGCCCACGGTGCTGCTGCCGTAAGAAACCGCAACGTCCAGAGGACCGTTGGCGTAGCCGAAGCGGCCACCAACGTAACGGCCTTGGCGCGAAGCGTTCAGCGTAGCCGGCGTAGCGGTGCCCGGGCTGTACTTGTTCTTCTCGCTGAAAGCGTACTGCACTTGGCCGTAGAAACCACCCAGGTTCGGCGGCAGGAAGTAGCCGATGCTGTTGCTGGCGCGAACGTAGTTGCTGCTGCCAACGTTGGTGAACGGAGCCGTTGCAGCTGCGGGGGTGCCGAAGGTGCCGAAGGCGTCGTTAGCGGTGTTGATCAGGTTGGAGCCAACGCCGTTGGTGCCGAACGGATCGAACACGGTGTCGTTCCAGAAGGTCGGGGTGTAGTCACGGCCGAGGCGGACTTCACCGAAACCACCCGACAGGCTCACGGTCGAGCGACGAGCGAAGGTAGCAATACCTTGCTGGCCGTCGTCGTTGGAGATCGGGGCTTCGAGCCAGAAGCTGGCAGCCAGGCCGCCACCGAGGTCTTCCGTACCACGGAAGCCGATACGGCTGGAGTTGTAGCCCGAGTTAGCCAGTGTACGACGGCTGACCTTGACGCTGCCTTGGTTCAGGTAGAACGGGTTCAGGAACGTGGCACCGTTCAGGTCACGCGAGGTGCTCGAATAGCCGCTGATCGACGCGTCGACCACGCCGAACAGCGTGACGGACGACTGAGCCGAGGCAACACCGGCAACAGCCAGGGCAGCCAGAGCAACTAGAGATTTTTTCATTGCAAGTTTCTCCAAGGTTAAACATAGGGCTCCGGTGCGAAGGGCTCACCGTGACTGGCACTTTTGTGCTCCCACCGGACCCCGGGCCAACCTCCTTTTGGGAAGTTGATGCTATTGCACCAGAGCCGCTGCGGCAGGGCAAAACAAATCGCCCGAAATCTCCAGCGGCCCACGCGTTTCGTTGCAGTCCTGCAACAAAGGACTTTGGCGCGCTCACAAACCACCATATGAAATGAAGCAACTGTTTCGCGCTGCTCTTTCCGCATACGTTCAAATACGGGCATGACTTCCACGCTCGACCCCGTCCTGACTGCGGCTGATGCGGCATTGCGCACCCTTTTTGCCCGGCCCCATGCAACAAGGGCCGCGCCCGCGCCGGCCCAGGCGCCGGGCGAGATGACCGATTCGGAGCGGCGCGAGGCCGGGGCATTGATGCGGGTGAACCACGTGGGCGAGGTTTGCGCCCAGGCGCTCTACACCGCGCAGGCCGCGGTGGCGCGCGACCCGGTCCTGCGGGCCCGCCTGCTCGAGGCCTCGCACGAAGAAACCGATCACCTGGCCTGGACGCGCCAGCGGCTGGACGAACTCGGCGCCCGGCCTTCCGTGCTGAACCCGCTCTGGTATGCGGGCGCTTTCGGCCTAGGCCTGGTGGCGGGGCGCCTGGGGGACCCGCTGAGCCTCGGGTTCGTCGCAGAAACCGAACGCCAGGTGGAAGCCCACCTGGAGAGCCATCTCGGCCGCCTGCCGGCCGCCGACAGTGCCTCCAGGGCCGTGGTCGAGCAGATGAAGATCGACGAAGCGCAGCACGCCGCGCAAGCCATCGATGCCGGCGCGGCGGAACTGCCGGCCCCGGCCAAGGCCCTGATGCGGCTCGCCTCCCGCGTGATGACCACGGTGGCGCACCGGATCTGAGGCCTCGCGGACTCAGGTTTCGATCAGGTCGAAGCTGGTGGTGATCTCGGCGGTCTTCGCGAGCATGATGCTGGCCGAGCAGTAGGTTTCGTGGCTCAGGGCAATCGCACGCTCGACGGCGGCCGCAGGAATGCCCTTGCCCGCCACCGTGAAATGCATGTGGATCTTGGTGAAGACCTTGGGATCCTTTTCCGCGCGCTCGCTGGTCAGCTTGACGCTGCAGCGCTCGACGCGGTGGCGGCCCCGCTTCAGGATCAGCACCACGTCATAGGCAGTGCAGCCACCCGTGCCCGCAAGCACGGTTTCCATGGGCCGGGCCGCCAGGTTCTGGCCGCCGTTCTCGGGTTTGGCGGCATCGGGCGCGCCGTCCATCATCAGGACATGGCCGCTGCCGGTTTCGGCCACGAAACCCATGGCCGATCGCGTTCCGGCATCGCCGGTCCAACTTACTGTGCATTCCATCTGTTCAGATCCATTCAGGGATGTTCAGCAAAAAATCACGCCGACATCCGTTGGTATGTGGGGAAATCGTCACTTGCTTGTTGCAACGCAACAAACAACCGATATACTTTATTTCATGGCGCATGAACCCGTGCGCACCGGTTGTCTCCTCCACCCTTCCAATTGGTGGATTTAGCCCCGAGCTGCAAGGCTCGGGGCTTTTTTCTTTGGGTTCCCCGGCGTTGCGGGCCCACTCTAGTTTTGGGGCCCTGAAGGGCAGTTGCTCTGGCTGCCCTGGCTGTTGCCGGTGTTGCCTCGGCTCAGTCGTCCGTCACGCTGTTCGGCGTGGTCGACGCTTCGATCAGCGGCTATTCGAACAGCTCGCGCGACCTGAACCATGGCGTGACGTACAACGCCTTCGGCTTCCCGGTTGCCTATAACCCGTTCTACGTCAATCAGGGCAGCGTGCGGACCAGCAGCGTTGGCATGACCCATTCGGGCTACAACACCAGCCGCCTGGGCTTCCGCGGTACGGAAGACCTCGGTGGCGGCCTGGCCGCGAGCTTCTGGCTCGAAGCGCCGGTCGCCAACGACGATGGCAGTCAAGGCGTGGCCAATTTCTCCCGCCGTTCCACGGTGAGCCTGTCGGGTGGTTTCGGTGAAATCCGCCTCGGCCGCGACCTGACCCCCTCGTTCCACAACAACTCCACCTTCGATCCCTTCGGCACCAACGGCGTTGGCACCAACCTGATCCAGACGGCCACCAGCGCATTTGGCAATCCCACGCGCGCCAGCAACTCGGTCAGCTACTTCCTGCCGCCGAACCTCGGCGGCTTCTACGGCCAGCTGATGTACGGCTTCCACGAGAAGACCAAGTACAGCCCGGGCCTGGCCACGCCTCACGCGGCCGACAACTCGCGCACCGGCCGCTACATCGGCGGCCGCTTCGGCTACGCCAACGGTCCGCTCGACGTTGCAGCGGCTTACGGCAGCAACACCGTGGGCGACGACTACTACGCCGGCACGACCACCAAGGTCAACACCTTCAACCTCGGCGCTTCGTATGACTTCGGTCCTGCAAAGCTCTTCGGCGAACTGTCCCACGCCCGCGAAAAGACCGATATCGACGGCGACTTCTTCGCCCGCCCGGCTTCCGTGGCATCGAACAAGCTCAATGGCTGGCTGCTGGGCGTGACGGTTCCGGTCGGTGCCGGCCTGATCCGCGCGTCGTACTCGGCCGTCAAGTACAAGTCGGGCGACAACAACCCGTTCTTCAACGAACCGAATCCGAAGGCCAACAAGCTGGCACTGGGCTACGTGCACAACCTGTCGAAGCGCACGGCCCTGTACGCAACGGTTGCCCGCATCAGCAACAAGAACGGTGCAGACCTGAGGGTCAGCCCCGATTTCAGCCCGAAGTTCATCAGCAACGACATCTTCACCCCGAAGACCTCGACTGGCTACGACTTCGGCATCCGCCACGCCTTCTGATCGAAGCCTGATTCCCAATGCTGGCTTCAGCCAGTTCGGATCAATCCCGTATCAAGCCGCCCAGCGCAAGCCGGGCGGCTTTTTGGCTTTGCTCAATTCGGGCGGCCACGCCTGCTTTGCAGCAATCCCACATTCATTTCTCCGCTCAGAACCGAAGCGTAGAAACGTTCGACCATGTTGACGCTCGTGCGCGCATTGCGCGCCAAGGTCAGCATGTCGATGCCCTGCCCGTACAAGAGCCGCAAGGTGATGGCGGTATGGCGCAGGCAATAAAGAGTCCTCGACTGGCCCTGCGGCCCTTTCTGGAGCGACGTCGCTTCCAGCGCCCAGTGGAAAAGAAAGTTGAGCACGGCCAGCGCATGCTCGCGGTTCTTCAATTGCGGCATGAAGATGTAGTCGTCCGCGCCGCCAAAGCCCTGCTCGCGGCGATGCGCGAGCAGGCATTCATAAACCCGCACGGCCGGGCGCAGGCTCACGATGGGCTGGCTGTGCCGCTTGGTTTCGGGCAGGTTCATCCGCAGGTAGACGTGCTTGCCGCGCACGACGTCGATGTGCCTGTGCTTCATGAGCTTGATGTCGCTCGGACGCACGAAGGTGTTGACCATCCAGCGGATCAGCCATGGCAGCTCCTGCGGCATGACGAGCAGCTCGCGAGCGATCCAGAAGCGCTCGCCGGAGGCCAGCTGATCGAGCACCGGATGCGGCTGTCCGCGCAGCCGGCGCGCAGCCGCCACCACCGCCCGGTACTCCGCAACGCTGAAGCTCCCGCGCGGCTGGCTGCGCACCTTGACCTTCGGGAAGGCAGGTACATCGCGAAGCACGCCGATGCTCACACCGTGCATCAACACCTTTCGCAGCAGCACCAGGTACTGCGCGATCGTCGTGCTGGTGAAGCCCTGCGCTCCAAGGTGATCGATCAGGCGCTGCGCATCGGAAGTAGCGAATGCCTGCGCCGGCACAGCACCCAGCAAAGGAATGATGTGTGCGCGCAATCTGTTGCCCATCACCTGCCAGGTCGGCCGTCCTATTTCACCGCGCTGCACACGCGCCGCTTCTGCCTGCATCAACCCTTTGGAAAGGTCGCTGACAAAAAGGGTTAACAGATTTTGCTCATTTGTTAAATGACTGGCGGGCGCCTCGCTCGCGGGATAGCTGCGCGCAAAAAAACCCGAATCGTTCGCGGCCGGGGCTCTCTGGATGAGGTTTATGACATTTGTGTCCATGCCATATCCCGTACGCAATCCCGATGCCTCTTATCATCGTCATTTATCAATTGAAAACTCCCTTGGACAAAACCGTGCGCGACGTACCTGTGCCGGCACTGACGCCCGCCGACTATCTCAGAAAAATTTTGAACGCCCGCGTTTACGACGTGGCGGTCGAATCCGCGCTCGAGAAAGCCAATGCACTCAGCGAGCGGCTCGGCAATACCGTGCTGCTCAAGCGCGAAGACCAGCAGCCGGTGTTCAGCTTCAAGCTGCGCGGCGCCTACAACAAGATGGCGCACCTCTCGGCGGAGCAGCTCGCGAGTGGCGTCATCTGCGCATCGGCCGGCAATCACGCGCAGGGCGTGGCGCTGGGCGCGCGCAAGCTGGGCGCGCGCGCGGTGGTGGTCATGCCGGTGACCACGCCGCGGCTCAAGATCGATGCGGTGCGCGGCTTCGGCGGCGAGGTGGTGCTGCATGGCGACAGCTATTCCGATGCCTACCTGCATGCGCTCGAGCTGCAGGCGCAGCAGGGCCTGACCTTCGTGCACCCCTTCGACGATCCCGACGTGATCGCGGGCCAGGGCACCATCGCCATGGAAATCCTGCGCCAGCACCAGGGCCGGCTCGATGCGGTCTTCGTGGCGATCGGCGGCGGCGGGCTCATCTCGGGCGTGGCCAACTACATCAAGGCGGTGCGCCCGGAGATCAAGGTGATCGGCGTTCAGATGAACGACTCCGACGCCATGATGCAATCGGTGGCGGCGCGCCAGCGCGTGAGCCTGCCCGACGTGGGACTGTTTTCGGACGGCACTGCCGTCAAGCTGGTGGGCGAGGAGACCTTCCGCATCGCCAGCAACCTGGTCGACGAATACATCGCGGTCGACACCGATGCGGTCTGCGCGGCCATCAAGGACGTGTTCGTCGACACCCGCAGCATCGTGGAGCCGGCGGGCGCGCTGGCAGTGGCCGCCATCAAGCAGTACGTGGCCGGGCATGGCCGCCATGGCGAAACCTATGCGGCCATCCTGTGCGGCGCCAACATGAACTTCGACCGGCTGCGCTTCGTGGCCGAGCGCGCCGAAGTCGGCGAGGAGCGCGAGGCGCTGTTCGCGGTGACCATTCCCGAAGAGCGCGGCAGCTTCCGCCGCTTTTGCGAGCTGGTGGGCGAGATGCCGGCCAGCGAGTCGCAGGAAACGGGCTCGGCCGGCGGCGCGCTGCGCAACGTGACGGAGTTCAACTACCGCATCAGCGACGCGGCCAAGGCGCATGTGTTCGTGGGCCTGACCACCTCGACGCGCGGCGAATCGACGACCATCGCCAAGACCTTCATTGCGCACGGCTTCGACGCGCTCGATCTCACGCACGACGAGCTCGCCAAGGAGCATCTGCGGCACCTGGTGGGCGGGCGCACGGGTCTCGCGCATGACGAGCGGCTGCTGCGCTTCGTGTTTCCGGAGCGCCCGGGCGCGCTGCTCAAGTTCCTGAGCCTGATGCGGCCGAACTGGAACATCAGCCTCTTCCACTACCGCAACCAGGGCGCCGACTACGGCCGCATCCTGGTGGGCTTGCAGGTGCCGGCCGGCGACGCGGCGGCCTTCGACGACTTCCTCGAAACGCTGGGCTATCCCTACGTCGAGGAAACGGCGAATCCGGCCTACAGGCTGTTCCTGCAGGCCTGAAAGGCCGTCCGGCTTTTATTGCTGCGCAGGCTGCGCGGGCGGCTGCTGCGCAGAATCCGACGGCGGCGCTTGCGATGCCTGTGACGGTGCAGCTCCGCCGGCAGGCGGCGCGACCACGGGAGGCACCGTGGCCGGGAAAAGCCCGCTCGGCCTGGCCGCCGGCGTTGGCGAGGCCGGCAAACCCGGCGGGACCGAACTGCCAATGCTGATCGGCGCGCGCACCGGCAGTTGCAGCGTGAAAGCTGCCGGCCCCTGTGCACTGGTGCCGAGCGTTGCCGCGCGCACCCCGACCGACTGCAGCACATAGTTGTCGCCCACGCGCGAACCGACGCGGAACGGACGCGGCGGCTTGCCGTCGATGGAGATCAGGGCGGCGCCTTGGTTGAACGGATCCGCCACCACGCCCGACAGCGCAAAGCGGCTGGCCGCCTCGGGTGCGGCGGGCGCCGCCTCGGCGCCCGAAACCACGCCGAGCAGCCGCGCGACCGCATCAGCGTCGGCCGAGACCGCCGCCCTGGGCATGGTGGCCGCCGCGGCCACGGGCTCGGGCGGCGCCGCGAGCCGCAGCCCCCAGAACACCGCCGCTGCCGCGGCCAGCGCCCACAGGCCCGTGGTTGCAACGGGGGCATGCCAGTGCGCGGCGGAATAGGGACTTGTCATGGCCGCGGATTATCATGCAGCGCGCCTTCCGAACCATGTCATCCAAGCTATGAAAAAAATCCTACGCGACGCCACCCGCGCTGCCCAGCGCGGCTTCACGCTGATCGAGCTGATGGTGGTGCTGGTCATCATCGGCGTGCTGGCCGCGCTGATCGTGCCGAACGTGATCGAGCGCGCCGACGACGCCCGCGTGACCGCCGCCAGGACCGACATCAACAACCTGATGCAGGCGCTCAAGCTCTACCGCCTGGACAACCAGCGCTACCCAACGGCCGAGCAGGGCCTGCAGTCGCTGCTGGTGCGACCGACCGCCGGGCCGGCCGCGCCCAACTGGAAGCCCTACGTCGAGAAGCTGCCGAACGATCCGTGGGGCCATCCGTACCAATACATGAATCCGGGTATCAAGGGCGAAATCGACGTGCTCTCGCTCGGCGCCGATGGCCAGGCCGGCGGCGAGGGCAAGAATGCCGACATCGGCAGCTGGCAGTAGGCGCACGGGCGGCTTCACGCTGCTCGAGCTGATCGTGGTGATCGCGATCATCGCGATCGCAACGGCCGGCGTGAGCTTCGCGCTGCGCGACACCAACGCGGCCCGGCTCGACCGCGAGGCCGACCGGCTGGCCGCGCTGCTCGAATCGGCCCGTGCCCAATCGCGCGCGAGCGGCGTTGCGGTGCGGTGGCGCCTCGTGGAGGGCGGCAGCTTCGTGTTCGACGGCCTGCCGCCCGATGCCTTGCCCAGCGGCTGGGCCGCGAGCGGCATCAGCGCCACGGCTTCGCTGGCCGGCGGCGCGCCGGTGGCGGCGGTGCAACTGGGCCCCGACCCGATCATTGCCGCGCAGCAGATCGTGCTGTATTCCGAAGGCCCGCCCGCGCGCTCGCTGCGCATTGCCACCGACGGCCTCAGGCCCTTCACCGTGAGCACGCCGTGACATCCAGGCGCAATTCGGCATGCGGCGGATTCACGCTGATCGAGGTGCTGATTGCGCTCGGCATCGTCGCGCTGGCGCTCGCGGCGGGCTCGCAGGCCACGATGTCGCTCACGCGCAATGCGCAGCGCCAGTCCGACCTGCTGCTGGCCGACCTGTGCGCGGAAAACGAGCTTGCCAAGGCGCGGCTCGCCAGGCAGATGCCCGCGGTGGGCGATTCGGGCTCGATCTGCGTGCAGGCCGGCGTCTCGTTCAACGTGACCACCTCCATCATCGCCACGCTCAACCCCAATTTCCGGCGCGTCGACGTGCAGGTGCGCGACGAGGCCAACGCGCCGGTGCTGCGGATCTCGACCGTGGTGGGCCGCTTCTGATGCGCCGCTTCGCAAGCCAGGGAGCCCGCGGCGGCTTCACGCTGATCGAGCTGCTGGTGGCCATTTCGGTGATGGCGCTGCTCGCGCTCGTGAGCTGGCGCGGGCTGGACAGCATGTCGCGCGCCACCACGCTGAACCAGCAGCGCGCCGACGCGGTGCTGGCGCTGCAGACCACGCTCTCGCAATGGGGCGCCGACCTCGACGCCGTGACCCCGATCGCGCAGACCCGCCCGATCGACTGGGACGGCCGCGTGCTGCGGCTCACGCGCCGCGGCAGCGATGCGGGCGCCCCCGCCATGCTGGTGGTGGCGTGGACGCTGCGCACCGGTGCCGACGGCACCCGCTGGCGGCGCTGGCAGTCGCCGCCCTTCACCACGCGCGGCGAATGGCAGCAGGCGTGGAACCTGGCCTCCTCGTGGGCGCAGGAAGGCGGCGGCGGCGACGTCGCGCTGATGCCGGCCACGAGCTGGCAGCTCTACTACTTCCGCGAGAACGCCTGGACGCCCGCGGGCGAGCTGCCGGCCAGCGCGCCCAATCCGGCGAACCCGGCCAATCCCATCGGCGCCCTCGTGAACATGCCGGACGGCGTTCGGCTGGTGCTGACCCTGTCCCCGGGCGAGGGGCTCGCGGGCATGCTCACGCGCGACTGGGTCAAGCCCACGGTGGGGGCGCCGCGCTCATGACCGCATCCACGGTTTGCAGAACAACCGGGCAACGCCAGCGCGGCGCCGCGCTGCTCGCGGCCATGCTGACCGTGATGCTGGTCGCCACCTTCTCCGCCGCGGCGCTGTGGCAGCAATGGCGCGCGTCCGAGGTCGAGGCGGCCGAGCGCGGACGCGTGCAGGCGGCGTGGGTGCTGATCGGCGCGCTCGACTGGTCGCGCCTGATCCTGCGCGAGGACGCCCTCACCGGCGGGCCCGACCACCTGGCCGAGCCCTGGGCCGTGCCTCTCGCGGAGGCCCGGCTCACGAGCTTTCTGTCGGCCGAGAGGAACGTGGCCAGCGACAACCTCGAAGGACTGCCCGATGCCTTCCTGTCGGGCCGCATCGTCGATGCGCAATCCAAGCTCAACGTGCTGTCGCTGGTCGACGGCAACAAGCCGGTGCCCGCCAGCATCGCCACCTTCACCAAGCTGTTCAACATCCTGGGCCTGCCGGCCTCGGAGCTCAGCGCGATGACGTCCTCGCTCGCGCGCGCGCTGGCCACCGGCACCGATGCCGCCGGCGGCGGCGATGCCGGCGCGGCGCCGCTGATGCCGCAGGAGGTTTCGCAGCTGGTGTGGCTCGGCCTTTCGCCTTCGACCGCGGCCGCGCTCGAGCCCTACGTGACGGTCCTCCCGATACGCACGCCGCTCAACATCAATACCGCGAGCGCCGAAGCCATCAGCGCCAGCCTGCCGTCGCTGAGCATCAGCGACGCGCGCCAGTTGGTGGAAAAGCGCACGCGCTCGTACTTCAAGCAGATTGCCGACGCCAACGCCGCGCTGCCGAACGGCGGCACGCAGTTCAACGCCGGGCAGCACAGCGTGGGCACCCAGTTCTTCGAGGTCTACGGCCGGCTGCGGCTCGACCGTACCTGGGTCGAGGAACGCTCGCTGCTGCAGCGCGACGGCGTCACGGTGAAGACGATCTGGCGCAACCGCGGCGCCGGCCTTGCCACGGCCACTCCGGCTAAACCCTGAGTGCGGCTGATTTTCTTCATTTCTGTTGCATCAATACATCGTCCAGAGCCCGTCGCATCTACGTCAAACGCTACAAATAGAGTAGCAATGGCACCATCGGTGCACCCCTACAATCACCCGCCCTCCTGAAAACGAAATGACCCCGCTGCTGCTCATCGCTCCCCTCCCCCCGGCCGACGCCGCGGGCGAGTACGACTGGGCCCAGGCTGGCGACGACGGCATCGCCCTGCGCAACCATGGCCGCGCGCTGCTCGCGCTGCTGCCGGCCAGCGCGGAAGTCACGCTCGGCATTCCGGCCGCGGCGCTGTCCTGGCACCGCGTCACGCTGCCCAAGGGCAGCACGAGCAGCGCGTCGAAGCTGCGCGCCGTGCTCGACGGCCTGCTCGAAGAGCATCTGCTCGACGATCCCGAGGCCCTGCACTTCGCACTCGAACCCGCGGCCAAGGCCGGCGCGCCGGTCTGGGTGGCGGCCTGCAACCGCATCTGGCTGCGCACGCTGGTGCAGGGGCTGGAGTCGGCCGGGCGGCGCGTGGTGCGCATCGTTCCCGAATTCGCGCCGCAGCCCGCGGACGGCCCGCCGCTGCTGCAGGTCACCGGCGAAGCCGAGGCGCCGCAGCTCACGGTGTGCGATGCCGACGGCGTGGTCTCGCTGCCGCTCGCGGGTGCCGGGCTGGCGCTGGCCGCCGGCCTGCCGCTGGACACCGCCGTGATCAGCGCCGAGCCCGCCGTCGCGCAAGCCGCCGAGCACCTGCTCGAGCGCCGCGTGCCCATCGTGCAGGCGCCGCAGCGCTGGCTGCAGGCGGCGCGCTCGCCCTGGGAGCTCGCGCAGTTCGACCTCGCCGTGACGGGCCGTGCCCGCGCCGGCAAGAAATTTGCGTCGGTGGTGCAGACGCTGCGCTATGCGCCCGAGTGGCGCGCCGCGCGCTGGGGCATCGTCGCCCTGCTGCTGACCCAACTGATCGGCCTCAATGCCTGGGCTTGGAAGGAGCGCAATGCACTCGAGGCCAAGCGCCAGGCCGTGAAGACCATGCTGACCCAGACCTTCCCCTCCGTGAAACTCGTGGTCGACGCGCCGCTGCAGATGGCGCGCGAGGTCGCGGCGCTGCAGCAGGCCGTGGGCGATGTCGCGGGCAGCGACCTCGAACCGATGATCGGCGCGCTCGCTCCCCATCTTCCGCCGGGCAGGACGCCCAGCGCCATCGACTACAGCGCCGGCCAGCTGCGCCTGCGCGGCCTGGGCCTGCAGCCTTCGGAGCTCACGCGGCTCTCGGGCGCGATGGGCCCGCGCGGCTACAGCGTGCGCGCCGAAGGCGACCTGCTGCTGGTGCAGGCCGAGGCTGCGCGATGAACCTCGGCGAACAGCTCCGGGCCCGCTGGGCCGCGCTCGAACTGCGCGAGCGGCGCATGGTCGCCATCGCGGCCGCGCTCGTGGTGCTCGCGCTGCTTTGGTGGGTTGCGCTCGCACCCGCGCTGCGCACGCTGGCCGCGGCGCCGGCCGACCATGCGCAGCTCGATGCGCAGCTGCAGCAGATGGCCCTCCTGCAGAACCGCGCCAAGGCGCTGCAGGCGCAGCCCCGGCTGAACCGCGACGATGCGCTGCGCGCCCTCGAAACCTCGGTGCGCGAGAGCCTGGGCACCAATGCCCAGCTCATGACGGCCAGCGGCGATGGCGCCGCCACCATCACCATGCGCGCCACGCCGGCCGACGCCGTGGCCCAGTGGCTGGCGCAGGCGCGCGGCAATGCCCACGCGGTGCCGCGCGAGGCCCACCTGACCCGTGCGGCCGCCGCGCCGCCGGCCGCCGGCAGCAAGGACCCGCAGCCCGCGAAGGTGCGCTGGGAGGGCACGCTCGTGATGGCGCTGCCCGCAGCCCGTTGAGCCTGGCCGCATGGTGACGCGCTCCTCCCTTGCCGAATCCGCGCCGCGCCGCGGCTGGCGCTGGGCCCTGCTCGGCATCGTGCTGGGGGCGCTGCTGGCGCTGGTGCTGTTCGCGCCCGCGCGCTGGCTGGCCACGGCGCTCTCGAACTGGAGCCAGGGCCGGCTGCTGCTCGTCAACCCGCGCGGCACGGTCTGGAACGGCACCGCGGCCGTGGTGCTTGCCAGCGGCGCCGGCGGCGCCGAGGCGGTGTCGCTGCCCGGCGCGCTCAACTGGCGCATGCGCCCGGCCTGGAGCGGCATGTTCGCCGTGCTCGACCTGCCCTGCTGCGCGGCGCGGCCGCTCCAGCTCAAGGCCAGCCCGCGCACGGACGGCATGCAGCTGCAGTGGGGCGACGGCAGTTCGCGCTGGCCCGCCACTTTGCTGACCGGTCTGGGCGCGCCCTGGAACACGCTCAGGCTCGAGGGCACGCTCGACCTCTCCACCCGGGGCCTCTCGATGCAGTGGGACGGCCCCGTGCTGCGCATCGCGGGCCAGGCCACGCTCGACGCCACCGACGTGTCGTCCAGCCTCTCGACGCTCAAGCCGATGGGCAGCTACCGCCTCACGCTCGAAGGCGGCAGCCGCCCGAGCCTGCTGCTGAGCACGCGCGAAGGCAGCCTGCAGCTGAACGGCAGCGGCAGCTGGAACGGCACCGCCTTTCGCTTCAATGGCGAAGCCAGTGCCGCGGCCGGCCGCGAAGACGCGCTTTCCAATTTGTTGAACATCATCGGGCGGCGCGACAACGCGCGTTCGATCATCACCCTGGGTTGATCATGATGAAGCCACTGACTTCGCCCGGCAGCCGCCTCGCCGCCGTTGCACTCGCAGCGCAGGTGCTGGTTGCCGCCACCTTGCTGCAGTCCGCGCCCGTGTTCGCACAGTCCGGCGATGCGCCGCGTCGGGGCGAGCCCATCACGCTCAACTTCGCCAACGCCGACATCGAGGCCGTGGCCCGCACCATGGCGGTGGTCACCGGCCGCGACGTGGTGGTCGACCCGCGCGTCAAGGGCACGATGAACCTCGTCACCGACCGCGCCATCGCGCCGGCCGCGGCGTTCAACCAGTTCGCTTCCGCGCTGCGCCTGCAGGGCTTTGCGGTGGTGGAGGCCGAAGGGCTCTACAAGGTGGTGCCCGAGGCCGACGCCAAGCTCCAGACCCAGACCGTCAACACCGCCACGCCCAGCGCCGGCTCGGTGGCCGGCAACCAGATCGTCACGCAGATCTTCAGGCTCAACTACGAGTCGCCGAACAGCCTGCTGCCGGTGCTGCGCCCGCTCATTCCGCCCAACAACACCATCAACGTGAACCCGGGCAACAACTCGCTCGTGATCACCGACTACGCGGACAACATGCGCCGGCTGGCGCGCATCATCGCGGCGCTCGACGTGCCCAATGCGTCCGACATCGAGGTGATCCCGCTCAAGCATTCGATCGCCACCGACATGCTGCCGCTGATCACCCGGCTGGTCGACGGCAGCGGCTCGGGCGCCACGCCTGGCGCCGCCGCGCCGGGTGTGGCCGATGCGTCGTTCCGCACCACCTTGCTGGCCGACCCGCGCAGCAATGCGCTGATCCTGCGCGCGGCCAACCCGGCGCGCGCGGCGCTGGTGCGCACGCTGGTCCAGAAGCTCGACCGCGCGCCCGCCGAGAGCAGCAACGGCGCGGCCGGCAACATCTACGTGGTCTACCTGAAGAACGCCGATGCGGTGCGGCTGGCGGCCACGCTGCGCGCCGCCATGGCGGCCAACCAGCTGCCCGGCACGCCGGGCTCGCCAGGCGCCGCGGGCGGTGGTGGCCAGTCGCAGCCGCAAGCCAACATTCCGCAGGCCATGCAGCAGACCAGCCTCAGCGGGCAAGGCGGCGGCTCGGCGGCCGCCAACGCGCCGCTCAACAATGCCAACCAGCCCTCGACCGGCGGGCAGATCCAGGCCGACCCGTCGACCAACTCGCTGATCATCACGGCGCCCGAGCCGCAGTACCGCCAGATGCGCGCCGTGATCGACAAGCTCGACGGCCGGCGCGCGCAGGTCATGATCGAGGCGCTGATCGTCGAGGTCAGCGCCAAGAAGGCCGCCAACTTCGGCGTGCAGTGGCAGAGCGCGCTGGGCAACAACGCGGTCATCGGCACCAATTCGAGCCTGGCCAGCGCCAACATCCTGGCGCTGACGCAGGCGCTGGCCACGCGCGACGTGGCCAACGTGCGGCCGTCGTCGGGGCTGAACCTCGGCATTGCCGGCAAGATCGGCGGCCAGTACATCCTGGGCGCCATTGCGAACTTCTTCAACAGCGACGGCGACGCCAACGTGCTCTCCACGCCCAACCTGCTGACGCTGGACAACGAGGAGGCCAAGATCGTGATCGGCCAGAACGTGCCCTTCGTCACGGGCCAGTACGCCAGCACCTCGGGCTCGGTGGGCATCAACCCGTTCACCACGGTGGAGCGCAAGGACGTGGGCCTCACGCTGCGCGTGCGCCCGACCATCAACGAGAACGGCACCGTGAAGATGACCATCTTCCAGGAGACCTCGACCGTCGACGGCAACACCATCAACAACCCCAACGGCCCGACCACCAACAAGCGTTCGATCGAATCGAGCGTGCTGGTGGAAGACGGCGGCCTGGTCATGCTCGGCGGGCTGCTGTCGGACGACTACGGCAACACGATCGAGAAGGTGCCGGTGGCGGGCGACATCCCGGTGCTCGGCAACCTGTTCAAGAACGAGATCCGCACGCGCAACAAGAGCAACCTGATGATGTTCCTGCGCCCCGCGGTCATGCGCGACGGCGCCTCGACCGAAGCCTTTGCCTACGACCGCTACGACGAGATCCGCGGCATGCAGCAGCGGACCCAGCCGAACACCGACAACATCATGCTGCGCGGCGTGGATGCCGCCCCCGTGCTGCCGGAAGCCCCGCTGCCGCGCTCGGGTGCCCGCGACACCAGCAGCAACGGCAGCGACCGCATCCAGGGCACGCAGCTGATCCCGCCGCCGCGCCCAGCCGCCGACACCCGCACCCTGCGCCCGAGCCCGCTGCGCGGCGCGCTGCCGCCCACGGCCGACCCCACCAGCTCGCGCGAACTGCCCTGAAGCCCATGCGCCACCCCCTGCCCTACGCGTTCGCACGCAGCCAGCAGCTGCTGCTCGAAGAAGCCGACGACGGCAGCCACACGCTGTGGATGTCGAGCCATCCCTCGCGCAGCGCGGTCGGCGAAGTCACGCGCAAGTACGGCGTGCAGGCCTTCGAGGTGCTGGCCGACGGCCCGCTCGCGCAGCGCATCAGCGCGGCCTATGCGCAGGGCGAATCGAGCGCCGCCGCGGTGGTGAGCGAGGTGCAGAGCGACGCCGACCTCTCGCGCATGATGCAGGAGCTGCCGGCGGTCGAGGACCTGCTGGAAAGCGCCGGCGACGCGCCCATCATCCGCATGCTCAACGCGCTGCTCACGCAGGCCGCGCGCGACGGCGCGAGCGACATCCACATCGAGCCCTACGAGCGCACTTCGTCCGTGCGCTTTCGCATCGACGGCACGCTGCGCGAGGTGGTGCAGCCCAACCGCGCGCTGCACGCCGCGCTGATCTCGCGCCTGAAGATCATGGCCGACCTCGACATCTCCGAGAAGCGGCTGCCGCAGGACGGGCGCATCAGCCTTCGCATCGGCACGCGCGCAGTCGATGTGCGCGTCTCCACGCTGCCGAGCGCGCATGGCGAACGCGCGGTGCTGCGCCTCCTGGACAAGAGCGAATCGAAGCTCACGCTCGAATCGGTCGGCATGCAGGGCGACACGCTCGCGCGCTTCGAGAAGCTCATTGCGCAGCCGCACGGCATCATCCTGGTGACCGGGCCCACGGGCTCGGGCAAGACCACCACGCTGTACGCCGCGCTGGCCCGGCTGGATGCGAGCCGCAGCAACATCATGACGGTGGAAGACCCGATCGAATACGAACTGCCGGGCGTGGGCCAGACGCAGATCAACGCGAAGATCGAGCTCACCTTCGCGAAGGCGCTGCGCGCGATCCTGCGGCAGGATCCGGACGTGATCATGATCGGCGAGATCCGCGACTTCGAGACCGCGCAGATCGCCATCCAGGCCTCGCTCACCGGCCACCTGGTGCTTGCCACGCTGCACACCAACGACTCGGTCAGCGCCGTCACGCGGCTGACCGACATGGGCGTGGAGCCGTTCCTGCTGAGCTCGTCGCTGCTGGGCGTGCTCGCGCAGCGCCTGGTGCGCAAGGTCTGCACGGCCTGCGGCGGCGCCGGCTGCGAAGCATGCGGGCAGACCGGCTACCAGGGGCGCACCGGCATCTTCGAGCTGCTGGTGGCCGACGAGACCGTGCAGGGCCTGATCCACAGCAAGGCGGCCGAGAGCGAACTGCTCCAGGCCGGCGCGCGCGGCGGCCTGCGCCTGATGCGCGAAGACGGCGAACGGCTGGTGCAGGCCGGCATCACCTCGCGCGCCGAGCTGCTGCGCGTCACGCGCGACTGATCCGCCCGGCACCACCATGCCCGCCTATTCCTTCGAAGCCATCGATGCCAGCGGCCAGTCGCGCGAAGGCGTGCTCGAGGCCGACACCGCGCGCAGTGCCCGCAGCCTGCTGCGCGCGCAGGCGCTCATTCCGCTGTCGGTCACGCCGGTGGGCAGCAGCCATGCCAACGGCACCGGCAATGGCGGCCTGCGCCGCTGGCTGGGCGGCGGCGCCCGGGTCTTCAGCTCCACCGGCCTTTCGGTCTGGACGCGGCAGCTCGCGGGCCTGGTCTCTTCGGGCCTGCCGCTCGAACGCGCGCTGACGGCGCTCACCGACGAAGCCGAGACCGAGCCGCAGCGCAACCTGGTCGCTTCGCTGCGCGCCGAGGTCAACGCGGGCTCGCTCTTCGCGCGTGCGCTCGCGGCCCATCCGCGCGAGTTCTCGCCCATCTACACCGCCGTGATCGGCGCGGGCGAGCAAAGCGGCAACCTCGGCCTCGTGCTCGACCGGCTCGCCGACGACCTCGAGGAGCGGCAGGCGCTGCAGCAGAAGCTCATCGGCGCGGCGCTCTATCCGGCCATCGTCACGCTGGTGGCGATCGTGATCGTGATCTTCCTCGTGAGCTACGTAGTGCCGCAGGTGGCGCAGGTGTTCGCGGGCACCAAGCGCTCGCTGCCCTTCCTCACCACCGTCATGCTGTCGCTGAGCGCGGCGGTGCGCAACTACGGCTGGTGGATGCTGGGCGGCGTGGTGCTGGCCGCCATCGCCGCGCGATTGGCGCTGGCGCAGGAAGCCTTGCGCCTGAAATTCGACGCCGCCTGGCTGCGGCTGCCGCTCGTGGGCAAGCTTGCGCGCGGCTACAACGCGGCGCGCTTTGCCAGCACGCTGGCCATGCTGGCCACTGCCGGCGTGCCGATCCTGCGCGCGCTGCAGGCGGCCTCCGAAACGCTGGGCAACCGCGCCATGCGCGCGGACGCGCTCGACGCGCTGGTGCTGGTGCGCGAAGGCGCGCCGCTGGCCTCGGCGCTGGCGCAGAAAAAACGCTTTCCCGGGCTGGTCTCGATGTTCGCGCGGCTGGGCGAGCAGACCGGCACGCTGCCCCTGATGCTGCAGCGCGCCGCCAACCAGCTGGGCGCCGAAGTGCAGCGCCGCGCCATGCACTTGGCCACCATCCTGGAGCCGCTGCTGATCGTGGCCATGGGCGGCGTGGTGATGCTCATTGTGCTGGCCGTGATGCTGCCTATCATCCAGCTCAACCAGTTCGTCAAGTAAGTCCGCCAGGAAGCACTGCACGCCATGCCCGTCACGCTCGAAGACAAGCTCGTGGTCGCGATCTCGTCGCGCGCGCTGTTCAACCTCGAAGAAGAAAACAGGATCTTCGAGGCCGGCGACAACGAGGGCTACATGAAGCTGCAGCTCGACCGCATCGACGTGCCGGCCGCGCCGGGCATCGCGTACTCGCTGATCCGCAAGCTGCTGCGCTTCAACGACGACGGCGTGCAGCGCGTCGAGGTGGTCATTCTTTCGCGCAACGATCCGGTCTCGGGCATGCGCATCTTCCGCTCGAGCGCGGCGGCCGACATCAAGCTGCAGCGCGGCGTGTTCACGCAGGGGCGTCCGCCCTTCGGCTACCTGCGGCCGCTGCGCGCGCACCTGTTCCTGTCGGTCAACGCGCAGGACGTGCGCGAAGCGCTGGGCGCGGGCTTTCCGGCCGCGCGGGTGCTGGTCGAATCGGTGAAGGCCAGCGATGCCTGGCCGAACGAAGTGCGCATTGCCTTCGACGGCGATGCGGTGCTCTTCAGCGACGAGGCCGAGCGCGTGTTCCAGGCCGAGGGGCTCGATGCCTTCCAGGCGCACGAACTCAGCAAGGCCGACCTGCCGCTGCCCGAAGGCCCCTTCAAGCCGCTGCTGACGGCGCTGCATCGCCTGCAGATGGCGGGCAACGCGCAGATGCGCATCCGCACCGCGCTGGTCACCGCGCGCAGCGCCCCGGCGCACGAGCGCGCGATCCGCACGCTCATGAAGTGGAACATCCGCGTCGACGAGGCGATGTTCCTCGGCGGCCTGCCCAAGGGCGAATTCCTGCGCGAGTTCGAACCCGACTTTTTCTTCGACGACCAGACCGGCCACGTCGATGCCGCGGCGCGCCACGTGCCCGCGGGCCACGTCTCCAGCGGCATCAGCAACGAGCGCTGAGCGCTTGCGCGGCGCGCCCTGCGCCGCAGCCTTGTCATCGCCCGTTCATGGCGATGTAACGCGATCTCCCTAGTCTTGCGGCCTGCCTCTGCGCGGTGCTTCGCGATGCCTTTTCGGCGTTGCGCCTTCGAGCCCGCGCGGCCTTTCTTCAGCGCTCTTCCGGGCGCCCACGCAACGACGACTCCCAAGGAATCCACCCATGCGACTTTCATCCCTGCCTGCGCGGCTCGTTCCCGCGCTGCTCCTGGCCTGCGTCCTTTCCGCCTGCGGCGGCGGCAGCAACGGCGGTGGCGGCTTCTTCGGCGGCCTGCCTGGCGTGGGCACGCCGGCACCGACCACGCCCACCACACCGCCGCCCGACACCGGGACAAAGCCCGAGATGCGCTGCGCGCCCTGAACACCCTCCCACATCCGAACGACACCATGACCTCACGCCGCAGCTTCCTCACAGCCACCGCCACCACCGGCGCCGCCGCGCTCGCGCTCTCGGCCTTTCCGCCGAGCATCCGCCGCGCGCTCGCCATTCCCGCCAACAACAAGACCGGCACCATCAAGGACGTGGAGCACATCGTCATCCTGATGCAGGAGAACCGCTCGTTCGACCACTACTTCGGCACGCTCATGGGCGTGCGCGGCTTCGGCGACCGCTTCACCATTCCGCTGCCGCAGGGCCGCAGCGTCTGGCAGCAGCTCGACGACACCGGCAAGGAAGTGCTGCCCTACCACCTGGACGGCTCCAAGGGCAACGCGCAGCGCGTGGCCGGCACGCCGCACAGCTGGAGCGACGGCCAGGCTGCGTGGGCGGGCGGGCGCATGTACGAATGGGTGCGCTACAAGAAAACGAAGACGGCGCCTTTCACGCAGTCGATGGGCTATCTCGAAGAGGCGGAACTGCCCTTCCAGTTCGCGCTGGCCAACGCCTTCACGCTCTGCGATGCCTACCACTGCAGCATGCACACCGGCACCAATTCGAACCGCATGTTCCTCTGGACCGGCACCAACGGCCCCACCGGCGCGAACGTGGCCACGGTCAACAACGAGTGGGATTCGATCGACAGCTCGGCCAACGGCTACAGCTGGAAGACCTACCCCGAGCGGCTGCAGGAAGCCAAGGTCAGCTGGATCGTCTACCAGAACATGCCCGAGAATTTCGGCGACAACTCGCTGGCCGGCTTCAAGCAGTACCGGCTCGCCAACGAGGCCTCGGGCAAGCCCGTGAGCAACGACGTGGCCTCGCCCGCCTACGACCCGGCCAGCGACGACGCCGGCAATCCGCTCTACAAGGGCATTGCCAACACCATGCCCGACGGCGGCTTTCTCGAGCAGTTCCGCCAGGACATCAGGAACGGCAAGCTGCCCCAGGTGTCGTGGATCGTCGCGCCCGCGACCTATTCGGAGCACCCCGGCCCGTCGAGCCCGGTGCAGGGCGCCTGGTACATCCAGGAAACGCTCGATGCGCTCACTGCCGTGCCCGAGGTGTGGAGCAAGACCGTGCTGTTCATCAACTTCGACGAGAACGACGGCTACTTCGACCACGTTCCTTCGCCGGCCGCGCCTTCGATCGACGCCGGCGGCACGCCCGCAGGCAAGACCACGCTGCCAGTGCAAGCGCTCGCGCCCGAATACTTCAACCATCCGAATCCGCCCGGCACCACCGACCAGCCGCCGCCCGACGGCCGCGTCTACGGCCCCGGCGTGCGCGTGCCGATGTATGTGGTGTCGCCCTGGAGCCGCGGCGGCTGGGTCAACTCGCAGGCCTTCGACCACACCTCGGTGCTGCGCTTCATCGAGACGCGCTTTGGCGTGAAGGAAACCAACATCAGCGATTTCCGCCGCGCGGTGTGCGGCGACCTCACGAGTGCCTTCAACTTCGCCACGCCCAACACGGAAGCGCTGCCCGCGCTGGCGGGGCGCACGACCAAAGCGGACGCCGACAAGCTGCGTGCCGACCAGCAGGCCCTGGCGCAAGTGGCACTGCCGCTCGACCCGCTGCTGCCGCGCCAGGCCACCGGCACGCGGCCCTCGCGCGCGCTGCCCTACGAGCTGCACACGAGCGCCCGTGCCGATGCCATCGGCGGAAAGATCCAGCTGCTGTTCGCGAACACCGGCACCGCCAGCGCCGTGTTCCACGTCTACGACAAGCTCAACCTCGACCGCCTGCCGCGCCGCTACATGGTCGAGCCCGGCAAGACGCTCGACGACACGTGGAACGCGATGCGCGACGACAGCGGCTTCTACGACCTGTGGGTGCTCGGGCCCAACGGCTTTCACCGCCACTTCAAGGGCGACCTGAACGCGCTTCGCGCCGGCGATGCGGCCGTGCCCGAAGTGCGCGTGTGCTACGACATCGCCAACGGCAACGTGTACCTGGAGATGCGCAACGACGGCAAGAGCGCCTGCAAGTTCACCGTGCGTGCCAAGGCCTACCGCAACGACGGTCCGTGGACCGCGACGGTGGAAGGCGGCGCCAAGGCCGAGCTGCACTGGGACCTGGCAGCGAGCGGCGCGTGGTACGACTTTGCCGTGCGATGCGATGCCGACACCAGCTTCGTGCGGCGCTTTGCCGGCCGCGTCGAGACCGGCCGGCATTCGGTGAGCGATCCGGCAATGGGCCTGGCCGATCTCTGACGGCGCGAGAGAGCTACGCCGCGGCGGTGCGAAGCCGCAGATGCCGGACCCTGAACAGCAGCATCGCCGCGATGCTGACGTTCAGCAGGTTCCAGCCGATGCCGTTGAGGAACGCCGCGTGGTAGCTGCCGGTCAGGTCGAACACCTTGCCCGACATCCAGCCGCCCAACGCCATGCCGAACAGCGTGAACATCAGCACCGTGCCCACGCGCGCGCCGGCTTCCTCGGGCGGGAAATGCTCGCGCACGATGATCGCGTAGGACGGCACGATGCCGCCCTGGAACAGCCCGAACAGCGCCGAGATCACATAGAGCGACACCAGCCCGTCGAACGGCAGGAACAGCAGCAGCGCCACGCCCTGCAGCGCGCCGCCGAGCAGCAGCGTGCGCAGCCCGCCGATGCGGTCGCAGATCGCGCCCGACACCAGCCGGCTCACCACGCCGAAGCCCAGCATCAGCGACAGCATCTGCGCGCCCTGCGCCGGGCCGTAGCCGAGGTCGCCGCAGTAGGCCACGATGTGCACCTGCGGCATCGCCATGGCCACGCAGCAGGCCACGCCCGCCACGCACAGCAGGCCCTGTGCGGTGCCCATGCTGAAGCCGAAGGGCCGCGTCATGTCGCGCCGCCGCCCGGCATGGCCCGCATGGCTGGCCGGCGCCGCGGCCACTGCCGGCGGCCGCGCGCGAAAGAAGAGCGCGAGCGCCGCCATTGCCAGGCCGCAAAAGAGGCCCATGCCGATGTAGGTCTGGCGCCAGCCCACCGTCTCGATGAAGTGCTCCGCAATCGGCGGCCCGATGGCGCCTGCCACGTAGTTGCCGCTCGCGCACACCGCCACCGCGATGCCGCGCCGCTTGACGAACCAGAGCGAGGTGTCCGCCACCAGCGGCGCAAAGGCCGCGGCGCTGCCGAGCAGGCCGACCAGCACCGCCTGCGCGAGGGTGAAAGACACGATGCCATCGGCCATGCCGCACGCGACATAACCCACGCCGAGGCTCAGCGCGCCGATCAGCAGGGGCCACATCACGCCGAAGCGATCGGCCAGCCGCCCCATCAGCACGCCGCCCACGCCGAAGCCGAGCATCAGCAGCGTGTAGGGCAGCGAGGCATCGGCGCGCGCGATGCCGAACTCGGCCTGCACGGCCGGCAGCATCACCGAGACCACGTACATGCCACTGCTGCCGACCGTCATGACCAGCAGCGTGAGGCCGAGCCGCAGCATGGCGTAGCGCGAATCCGCCTCGTGGGCGCTTGTCTCGAATGTCTTCATTGTTTTTTGCTCCGCGCCGAGGATACCGCCGGGCGCGGACATGCGAAGGCAAGCGCGCGCAATGCCCGGCGGCGCATGGCCGCCCGCGCGCCCGAGAGGGGCGAATCAGCCCGCGAACGGGACCGGCATCACGACATCGGCCGAAGCCTTCGGCACCGGCACGCCAGGCTTGGGCTTGTCGTTGCAGCCGGCCGCCACCAGGCCGATGCAGAGCAGAAGAACAAGGACTGTGCTTCTCATGCGGCGGATGCTATGCCCGCGGCCTGGCAAGTCAAGTCGGACGCCGCGCCGACCGTGCCGCGCGGCTGCATGGCGCCTCATGGGATTCGTCATGCGGGTGTCATTGCGGTGCGCGAAGCTGCCGGGTCCATGACACTCGACCTCGCCAAAATCGCCCGCCTGTTCGCCGAGCGCGGCGGGGTTGCGTATGCGGGCGAGCCGGTGTCGCAGCTCGAGCATGCGCTGCAGTGCGCATGGCTGGCAGAGCAGGCCGGCGCGGGCGATGCACTGGTCACGGCCTCGCTGCTGCACGATCTCGGCCACCTGCTGATCGCCGAGCACCAGACGCTGCCGCGCTCGCCCACCGAGCTGGGCATCGACGACCGCCACCAGTACATCGCCATGCCGCTCCTGCGCGGCGTCTTCGGCGCCGAGGTGCGCGAGCCGATCCGGCTGCACGTGGACGCCAAGCGCTACCTTTGCGCGACACGGCCCGGCTACTTCTCGCGGCTCTCGGCGGATTCGGTGCGCAGTCTCGCGCTGCAGGGAGGCGTGATGGACGAGGCCGCGGCGCAGCGCTTCGCCGAGCAGCGCTGGGCCGGCGATGCGGTGCGGCTGCGGCTGTGGGACGAGGAAGCGAAGGTGCAGGGACGCGAGACGCCGCCGCTCAAGCACTTCCTGGAAGCAGCGGCGCGGGTCATGCTGCACTGAGCACTTTGCGGGGCGCCGGGCCGGTTCAGTCCCGCTTAAGGAACATTTGACTACCATCGTTTCTTCACGAAGTCCGGCGCACCCGCGCCCAGCGAGGAAACCTGCATGTCTTTATCCGTCACGGCGCGCGCCGCCACGTTCGCCCAGGTAGTGAAGCGCGTCTTCACGCTTGCGGCGCCCTACTTCCGTTCCGAGGAAAAATGGCGCGCCCGCGCGATGCTGCTGGGCATCGTCGCGCTGAACCTGTTCTACGTGTACGTGGCGGTGCTGGGCAACCAGTGGTACGGGCGCTTCTACGACGGGCTGCAGAACAAGGACTCGGCGGTCTTCTGGCGCGAGGTGGGCGTCTTCGGCTGGATCGCCTTCTTCAACATCGCGGTGCAGGTGCTCAAGTTCTATGTGACGCAGCTGCTGCAGCTGCGCTGGCGCACCTGGATGACGCGCGACTACCTGTCGCGCTGGATGGCCGACCGCACCTTCTATCACCTCGAGCTTGCGCGCTACGCGAACAAGGAAGGCCAGGCGCCCGACAACCCCGACCAGCGGATCCAGGAGGACATGCAGATGTTCACCGACTACACGATGACGCTGTCGATGGGCCTCCTGAACGCCGTGGTCACGCTGGTGAGCTTCGTGGGCATTCTCTGGGGGCTGTCGGGCAGCTTCGCGTTCTCGATGGGCGGCAGCAGCTACCAGATCGCGGGGGCGATGGTCTGGCTGGCGGTGGCCTATTGCGTGGTGGGCACGGCCATCACGCACTTCATCGGCCGCCCGCTGATCGGCACCAACTTCCGGCAGCAGCGCTTCGAGGCCGACTTCCGGCACCACCTGGTGCGGGTGCGCGAATACAGCGAGGCCATTGCGCTGGACAAGGGCGAGAAGGTCGAGCACGGCCAGCTCGACCTGCGCTTTGGCAGCGTGCTGCGCAACTACCTGGTGCTGATCAAGCAGCAGAAGAACCTGATCACCTTCACCTCGTTCTTCGGGCAGGCGGCCGTGATCTTCCCGTTCCTGGTGGCCGCGCCGCGCTTCTTCAGCGGCGCCATCCAGCTCGGCCAGCTGATGCAGATCTCGTCGGCCTTCGGCAAGGTGCAGGATTCGCTCAGCTGGTTCGTCGACAACTACGACCGCGTGGCCGTCTGGCGCGCAACCACCGACCGCCTCACCAGCTTCGACGATGCGATGCGCGCACATGCGGCGCGCAGCCAGTCGCTCGAGCGCGACGGTACCGCACCCGCGCTGCAGACCGGCGACCTGACGGTGGCCCTGCCCAACGGCACCTCGCTGCTCGCCGGCGCGGCGCTCGCGGTCCAGCCGGGCGACAGCGTGCTGCTGCAGGGGCCGTCGGGCAGCGGCAAGTCGACCCTGTTCCGCACTTTTGCCGGCATCTGGCCGTTCGCACGCGGCCATGTGAAGGTGCCCGAGGGCGCGGTGTTCATGCCGCAGCGGCCCTACGTGCCGGACGGCACCCTGCGCAATGCGCTGACCTATCCGAATCCGGCCGAGAACTACAGCGATGCCGAGCTGCGCCAGGCGCTGGCCGATGCGCTGCTGCCCAACCTCGTGGACCGCCTCGACGACAGCGATGCCTGGAGCCAGAAGCTTTCGGGCGGCGAGCAGCAGCGGCTGTCGATCGCGCGTGTGCTGCTGAAGAAGCCGTCGTGGCTCTTTGCCGACGAGATCACCAGCGCACTCGATGCCGAGGCCGAGGGCGTGCTCTACAAGCGGCTCTCCGACCGGGTGAAGGCCGCGGGCGGCGCCATGGTGTCGATCGCGCACCGCGCGGCGGTCGGCGACTTCCACAACCAGCGCTGGACGCTGGTGCCCCAGCCCGAAGGCGCACCGGCGGGCGGCGCGCGCTACCGGCTGGAGACTGCGGCCACCTAGACCTGCTGGGGGCGCGAGGCGTAGCGCTCCCAGCCCTTCTTGCGCAGCTCGCAGGCCGGGCACTCGCCGCAGCCGTAGCCCCAGGCCTGGCGATGTTCGCGGTCGCCGAGGTAGCAGGTGTGGGTTTCTTCCACGATCAGCTCGACCAGCGGCTCGCCGCCCAGGCGATGCGCCATCTGCCAGGTCTCGGCCTTGTCGATCCACATCAGCGGCGTCTCGATCACCAGGCGGCGCTCCAGCCCGAGCGAGAGCGCGAGCTGCATGGCCTTCATGGTGTCGTCGCGGCAGTCGGGGTAGCCCGAGAAGTCGGTCTCGCAGACGCCGGTGACGATCACCTGCAGCCCGCGCCGGTAGGCCAGCGCGCCGGCCAGCGTGAGGAACAGCAGGTTGCGCCCCGGCACGAAGGTGTTGGGCAGGCCGTCGGCCTGCATTTCAAAGGCCACCTCCTCGGTGAGCGAGGAGCCGCCGAGCTGGGCCAGCGCGGCCAGCGTGAGCACGTGGTCCTCGCCCAGGCGCGGCGCCCAGTCGGGGAAGCGCTCGCGCATCCTGGCAAGGATGGTGCCGCGCACGTCGAGCTCGATGCGGTGCCGCTGGCCATAGTCGAAGCCCAGCGTCTCGACGCGCTGGTACTTGGACAGCGCGTCCGCAAGGCAGGTGGTCGAATCCTGGCCGCCGGAGAACAGGACGAGGGCGGTGGTGTGCAGGGGCATGTCCGTCTCTTCAAAACCGCGATTTTCGCAGCCTTGGCGGCGCAACGTGGCGCCGCACCAACAGCCGCGGCCGTCCGGCCCTGCCGATGCACCACCAAAGTGCTATCTCGGGCAGAATCCGCGCGATTCGAAGGAGAGGCAACGCACAACATGCGCGAACAAGGGTCGATCCACGGCCTCGGCGATTACCTGGAGACCCGCAATTTCGCAGCGCTCGATGGGCTGCGGGCGGTGGCCGTCTTTCTTGTCTTCGGGTTCCACTTCGGCGGTCCGCGCTGGGACAAGTTCTCGGGCTGGCTCGGCGTGCATGCCTTCTTCGTGCTCTCCGGCTTCCTGATCACCACGCTGCTGCTGCGCGAGCGCGATGCCACCGGCACGGTGTCGCTCAAGGCCTTCTACATCCGGCGCGCGGCCCGGATCCTGCCGCTCTATTTTCTGGTCTACCTGCTGGTGCTCGCGCTGAGCTACCTCGCCCAGGGCGCGGCCTGGGAGCAGATGAAGGCGGCCACGCCCTACTACCTCACGCTGCTGAACGAGTTTGCCGGCTTCGCGCCGCTGCAGATGACCTGGACGCTGGGCGTCGAGTGGAAGTACTACCTGGTGTGGCCGGCGCTGTTCACGCTGTTCGGTTCCACCGCCGCCTCGCGCTTCGGGACCGCTGCATGCAGCCTCGCGCTGCTGGTTGCCGTCTGGATGACCGGTGCCCACCCGGCCGGATTCTCGCCCTGGCACTACCTTGGCATGCTGGTGGGCTCGATGGTGGCGATCGCGATGCACACGCGCCGGACCTTCGCATGGATGCGCGGCCTCATGACGCAGACGGCCGCCATCGCGATCGCGCTCGCCCTGTTCCTGGTGCACCGCAAGTCGCTCACGATCAGCGCGCGCTTCGGCGAGCCGCAGCTGATTGCCGTGTACGTGGTGCTGGTGGGCCTGTGGCTGCCTTCGCTGGTTGCGGCGGACAGCTGGCTGCGCAGGCTTCTTTCGTCGCGCTTCATGCTGTTCGTGGGGCGCCGCTCGTACGCGATGTACCTGGTGCAGTACCTCGCGGCGCAGGCCGTGATCGGCATCTCGCCCACCACGGTGGCGGGGGCGACGCTGCTGTTCGCGTCCTTCGGCGTGGCACTGCTTGTCTCCGACTTTCTCTACCGCCGGTTCGAGAAGCCGATCACCGACTGGGGCCACCGGCAGGCCCGGGCGGCCACCCAGCCGGCGCCTGCCTTGCCGGCCGCATCGGGCGGCGCCGCGTCGGCCTGAACGCGCGGCGGTCTAGAGAAAGCGCTCCAGCAGCTTGCGCGAGGCGCGGTCGAGCGCCTTCACGTCGGGAATGCGGAACTGCACGCCGTGCGCGCTGGCAATCAGCAGTGCGCCGCCTTCGAGCCGGCGGATGTCTTCCTCGGCCTTGAGCACGAAGCTGGTGTCACCGCGGTCGGTGCTCACGGTCCAGGTGCTGGGCACGCCGAAGCTCGACACGCCATGCAACTTGAGCAGCGTGGGTGCAAAGTCGCGCACCGCGAGCTCCTGTTCGAGCAGCGCGCGCGCCGCCGCCGGCAGGGCCTCGAGGCGGTCGATCCAGACCAGCTCGCGGCCTTCGCTGCCGACCAGCGACACGCCCTCGCCGGGCGCGCTGAGCGGAAAGGCGCGCACAGGCGTCACGCCCACGTGGCGCTCGCCCTCGGCATCGGTCAGCACCAGGCGGCCGAAGGCATCGCGCTCGAGGTCGAAAGTGGGAATGGTGTCGTTCATCATGCGTCTCCGGCGGGATGGGCCGCATGGCTGATGACCAGGGGCAGCTGCGCGCCGGCGCGTTCGTCGACGGCGCCTTCGCTCGCCTCCTCGTCGGCCTGGCGCAGCTGCGCCTGGTAGAGCCGCCAGTAGGCGCCCTGCTTCTCCATCAGGGCGTCGTGCGGACCGACCTCGACCACCTCGCCGCGGTCCATGACCACCAGCCGGTCGGCCTTGCGCAGCGTCGAGAGGCGGTGCGCAATGGCGATGGTGGTGCGGCCCTGCACGAGGTTGTCGAGCGCCTTCTGGATTTCCTTCTCGGTCTCGGTGTCCACGGCCGAGGTGGCCTCGTCAAGGATCAGGATGCGCGGGTCGATGAGCAGCGCGCGCGCAATGCTGATGCGCTGCCGCTCGCCGCCCGACAGGCCCTGGCCGCGCTCGCCCACCAGCGAGTCGTAGCCGTGCGGCAGGCGCAGGATGAAGTCGTGCGCATGCGCGGCGCGCGCGGCGGCCACCACTTCGGCGCGTGTGGCGTCGGGCTTGCCGTAGGCGATGTTCTGCGCGATGGTGCCGAAGAACAGGAACGGCTCCTGCAGCACCAGCCCCACGTGGCGCCGGTAGTCGGCCACGGCAAAGCGGCGGATGTCGGTGCCGTCGACCTTGATGGCGCCGTCGGTCACGTCGTAGAAGCGGCAAATCAGGTTGACCAGCGTGCTCTTGCCCGAGCCGCTGTGGCCCACCAGGCCGATCATCTCGCCGGGCTCGATGGTCAGGTCGAGGTCGTGGATCACGGCGCGCGAGCCGTAGCGAAAGCCCAGCCCGCTCATCTCGATGCGGCCCTGCACGCGCTCGATCTTCACCGGGTTGGCGGGCTCGGGCACGTTGCTCACGTGGTCCAGGATGTCGAAGATGCGCTTGGCGCCGGCCGCCGCCTTCTGCGTGACCGAGACGATGCGGCTCATCGAATCGAGCCGCGTGTAGAAGCGGCCGATGTAGGCAATGAAGGCCGTGAGCACACCCACCGTGATGCTGCCGCGCGCCACCTGCCAGATGCCGAAGCCCCAGACCACGAGCAGGCCGATCTCGGTCAGCAGCGAGACGGTGGGCGTGAACAGCGACCAGGTGCGGTTGAGCTTGTCGTTGACCTGCAGGTTGTAGGCGTTGGCCACGCGGAAGCGCTCGGCTTCGCGGCGCTCCTGCGCAAAGGCCTTGACCACGCGGATGCCCGGGATGGTGTCGGCCAGCACGTTGGTCACCTCGGACCACACGCGGTCGATCTTCTCGAAGCCGGTGCGCAGCCGGTCGCGCACCACGTGGATCATCCAGGCGATGAAGGGCAGCGGCACCAGCGTGACCACGGCCAGCAGCGGGTTGATGGAAACCAGGATGACCGCGGTCATCACGATCATCAGCACGTCGTTCGCAAAGTCGAGCGCGTGCAGCGAGAGGAACACGTTGATGCGGTCGGTTTCCGAGCCGATGCGCGCCATCAGGTCGCCGGTGCGCTTGCCGCCGAAATAGTCGAGCGGCAGCGTGAGCAGGTGCTCGTAGGTGGTGGTGCGCAGGTCGGCGCCGATGCGCTCGGACACCAGCGCCAGCAGGTAGGTGCGCGCCCAGCCCAGGCCCCAGCCGACCAGCGCCGCGCCCAGCAGCCCGCTCAGGTAGAGCCCGACGCGCGCCGGGTCGATCTTCTGCCCGTTCTGGAACGGAATCAGGATGTCGTCCATCAGCGGGATGGTCAGGTAGGGCGGCACCAGCGTCGCGGCCGTGGAGACCAGCGTCAGCAGGAAGCCTGCGATCAGCTGCTTGCGGTAGGGCTTGGCGAAGCGGCCGAGCCGCAGCAGCACCCAGGTGGAGGGCGGTGCCTGGAGCTCGGCGTCGGGCAGGGCCAGGTCGTCGCCGTCGGGCTCGGCTGTCGCCTCGGCGACAGTGCCGTTCTCGCGCTGGCCGAAGAGCTTGAGTAGCCGCAGCGCGGCCGGCTGGCTCGCCAGCGTGTAGCGCCAGCGCGCAAGGCGCCCTTCGGCACCCACCAGATCGAGCGTTCCAACGCCCGAATGGTCGCTCAAATGCAAACGGAGGGCCGAATCTGATAGTGTCCACTCACACCACTGGCCATCCGGTTGCAGCGCCAGCAGCCGCCGGTCGGTGAGGGCCACGAGCCCAAAGGTAAACAGAAGTTCATCGTCAAGGTCAACCGGCAGTGTGACCAGAACGTTTTCCGCGGCTGCGAGCCGGCTTTTCAGCGCGTCTGAGGCCGCCTCGATTTCGCCCTCCCGGGTGCCGACTGGATCGTGATGTTGCATTGTGTTTCTTTGACTCTTGCCCGTCGCGGGCCGCAGGGACCGCGCCATGGCGTCCTTTGTCGGGCGCCGATTCTGACCGATTGCCATGGGCGCGCTTGAAGGCGCCGCGGTGCTCGGCCAAAGCACATCGAACGTTTGCATGACCCGTTTCGACGACATCCGCCTGCTGCGCATCAACTATTTGCGCGGTCCGAACCTCTGGACCTACCGGCCCGTGCTGGAAGTCTGGCTCGACCTGGGCCAGCTGGAGGACTACCCCTCCAACAAGATCGACGGCTTTACCGACCGGCTCACGGCGCTGCTGCCGGCGCTCATCGAGCACCACTGCGGCGTGGGCGAGCGCGGCGGCTTCATCCAGCGGCTGACCGAAGGCACCTGGTCGGGCCACGTGCTGGAGCACGTGGTGATCGAGCTGCTGAACCTGGCCGGCATGCCGACCGGCTTCGGGCAGACCCGCAGCACCTCGGAGCACGGCGTCTACCGCATGGTGTTCCGCGCGCGCGACGAGCAGGTGGCCCGCGTGGCGCTGGCCCAGGGCCACCGCCTGCTGATGGCGGCGATCAACAACGATCCCTTCACCGCAGACGACGTGCAGAAGGCGGTCGATGCGGTCAAGGCCAAGGTCGAGGACTGCTACCTCGGCCCGAGCACCGCGGCCATCGTGTCCGCCGCCACCGACCGCGGCATTCCGCACATCCGGCTCAACAGCGGCAACCTGGTGCAGCTGGGCTATGGCGCCAACCAGCAGCGTATCTGGACCGCCGAGACCGACTACACCAGCGCCATCGGCGAATCGATCGCGAGCGACAAGGAGCTGACCAAGTCGCTGCTCGCGAGCTGCGGCGTGCCGGTGCCCGAGGGCCAGGTGGTGGCCAGCGCCGAGGAAGCCTGGGAAGCGGCCGAGGACATCGGCCTGCCGGTGGTCGTGAAGCCCTCGGACGCCAACCACGGCCGCGGCGTGTCGCTCGAGCTGACCACGCGCGACGAAGTCATGGCCGCCTTCGCGGTGGCCGAGCCCGAAGGCAGCGACGTGATGGTCGAGCGCTTCATCCGCGGCCACGAACACCGCCTGCTGGTGGTGGGCGGCGAGGTGGTGGCGGCCGCGCGCGGCGAGATCATCACCGTGACCGGCGACGGCAAGAGCACCGTGGCCGAGCTGATCGACAAGCAGCTCAACAGCGATCCGCGCCGCGGCGCCGAAGAGGAATACCCGCTCGACCTGATCGTGCTGGACACCGACGCCAAGCTGCAGCTCGAACTCAAGCGCCAGGAGCTCGACGGCGCCTCGGTGCCGGCGGCCGGCCGCGTGGTTACGATCCAGCGCAACGGCAACATGGCCAACGACTGCACCGACCAGGTCCATCCTGAAGTCGCGCATGCCGCCGTGCTGGCCGCACGCGTGGTGGGCCTGGACATCGCGGGCATCGACCTGGTGGCACTGGACATCGGCAAGCCGCTCGGCCCGCAGCGCGGCGCCATCGTCGAAGTGAATGCCGGCCCCGGCCTCTTGATGCACCTGAAGCCGGCCGTCGGCTCGCCGCGCCCGGTGGGCCGCGCGATCTGCGACCACCTGTTCCCGGGCGATGCGCCGGGCCGCATCCCCGTGATCGGCGTGGCCGGCTCGCGCGACACCGCGGTGCTCGCGCGCCTGGTCGCCTGGCTCATCAACCTGGGCGGGCGCCACACGGGCCTGGCCTGCCGCGACGGCCTGTTCCTGGAGCGCCGCCGCGTCGATGCGCGCGACAGCGCCAACTGGGAAGCCGGCCGCCGCCTGCTGGTGAACCGCGCGGTGGAAGCCGTGGTGATCGAGAACGGCGCCGAGACCATCCTGCGCGACGGCCTGGCCTACGACCGCTGCGAGCTCGGCATCGTGACCGACCTCGAAGGCGCCGAGGCGCTGGCCGACTACGACATCACCGAGAGCGACCAGATGGTCAAGGTGCTGCGCACGCAGGTCGACGTGGTGCTGGGCGAAGGCACCGCGGTGCTCAACGCGGGCGATCCGCGCGTGGCGGGCCTGGCCCCGCTGTGCGACGGCGCCGTCATTCTCTATGCGGCCGACCCGCAGGCTGCCGCGCTCACCGCGCACCAGGCCGCCGGCGGCAAGGCCGTGCTGGTGCGGCAGGACCGCGTGGTGCTGGCCAACGGCAGCAGCGAATCCTTCCTGCCCGGCCTCGGCCGCCTGACCGTCTGGCGCGCCACGCACGCGGGCGTGAGCCTGGAGAGCGTGCTGGCCGCGGTGGCCGCGGCCTGGGCGCTGGGCATTCCGCTGAACCTCATCGGCGCCGGCGTCGAGGCCTTCGAGGCCGACCTGCAGGCGGCGCTGGCCTCGCTGCAGCTTTCGCAGACACAGCCGCTTTCGTCCCCCCAACTGCAACTCGCCTGAAGCGCACCGCCGCCCCATGAAAGTCACCCGTATCCGCGCCTTGCGCGGCCCCAACCTCTGGAGCCGCCACACCGCCATCGAAGCGGTGGTTGCCTGCGAAGGCGACGAGAACGCCATCAGCCGCCTGCCGGGCTTCGAAGCACGCCTGCGCGCGCTGTTCCCCCACATCGGCGAGCTGCATCCGATGGTGCTGGGCCAGCCGATGGCCCTGGCGCACGTGCTCGAGAACGCGGCCGTGGCGCTGCAGGCCCAGGCCGGCTGCGCGGTCAACTTCGGCCACACCTCGCCCACGGTGGAAGAAGGCGTCTACCAGGTCGTGTTCCAGTACAGCGAAGAGGCCGTGGGCCGGCGCGCCATCGAACTGGCCGAACAGCTGATCGCGGCCGCGCAGGCCGACACCGCCTTCGACGCCGCCGCCGCCATCACCGAGCTGCGCGACCTCGACGAGTCCGAGCGCCTGGGCCCGAGCACCGGCTCCATCGTCGATGCCGCCGTGGCGCGCGGCATTCCCTACCGCCGGCTCACCAGCGGCAGCCTGGTGCAGTTCGGCTGGGGCTCCAAGCAGCGCCGCATCCAGGCGGCCGAGGTCGACAGCACCAGCGGCGTGGCCGAATCGATCGCGCAGGACAAGGAACTCACCAAGCAGTTGCTCAACGCGGCCGGCGTGCCGGTGCCGCTGGGCCGCCCGGTTTCGGATGCGCAGGACGGCTGGGCCGCGGCCGTGGAGATCGGCCTGCCCGTGGTGGTGAAGCCGCAGGACGGCAACCAGGGCAAGGGCGTCACGGTCAACATCACGACCCAGGAGCAGCTCACCGCCGCCTACGATTCGGCCGCCGCCTATGGCGAGGTCATGGTCGAGAAATTCCTGCCGGGCTTCGACTTCCGCCTGCTGGTGGTGGGCGACCGCCTGGTGGCCGCCGCGCGGCGCGATCCGCCGCACGTGATCGGCGACGGCAGCGCCACCGTGCGCCAGCTGATCGACGCCGTGAACCTCGACCCGCGGCGCGGCGAAGGCCATGCCACCTCGCTCACCAAGATCCGCCTGGACGACATCGCCATCGGCCGCCTCGAGGCCCAGGGCCTCATGCCCGACAGCGTGCCCGCGCGCGGCCAGCGCGTGGTACTGCGCAACAATGCCAACCTGTCCACCGGCGGCACCGCCACCGACGTGACCGACACCGTGCACCCCGAAGTGGCCGCGCGCGCGGTCGATGCGGCGCAGATGGTCGGCCTGCACATCTGCGGCGTCGACATGGTCTGCGAGAACGTGCTGCGCCCGCTCGAGGAACAGCACGGCGGCGTGGTCGAGGTCAATGCCGCGCCCGGCCTGCGCATGCACATCTCGCCCTCGTTCGGCCGCGGCCGCGCGGTGGGCGAAGCCGTCATGGACACGCTGTTCGCGCATGGCGACGACGGCCGCATTCCGGTGGTGGCCGTGACCGGCACCAACGGCAAGACCACCACGGCGCGCCTCATCAACCACCTGCTCGCATCCAGCGGCCTGCGCACCGGCATGACCAACACCGACGGCGTGTACGTCGACGGCCGCCAGACCGACAGCGGCGACTGCAGCGGCCCCAAGAGCGCGCGCAACGTGCTCATGCACCCCGACGTGGATGCGGCCGTGTTCGAAGTGGCGCGCGGCGGCGTGCTGCGCGAAGGCCTCGGCTTCGACCGCTGCCAGGTGGCCGTGGTCACCAACATCGGCAGCGGCGACCACCTGGGCCTGAACTACATCACCACCGTCGAAGACCTCGCGGTGCTCAAGCGCGTGATCGTGCGCAACGTCGCGCCCGACGGCTACGCGGTGCTCAATGCCGCCGACGTCAACGTCGCCGCCATGGCCGCCGGCTGCCCGGGCCACGTGATCTTCTTCACCGCCGACCGCCAGCACCCCGTGATGGCCACGCACCGCGCGCAGGGCAAGCGCACCGTCTACGTCGACCAGGACACGCTGGTCGCGGCCGAAGGCTCCTGGCGCGAGCGCATCGCGCTGCGCGACGTGCCCATCACGCGCGGCGGCACCATCGGCTTCCAGGTCGACAACGTGATGGCGGCCGTGGCCGCCGCATGGGCCGTGGGCCTGGACTGGGACACCATCCGCAGCGGCCTCGCGAGCTTCCTGAACGACGCGGCCGGCGTGCCGGGGCGCTTCAACGTCATGGACTACCGCGGCGCCACCGTGATCGCCGACTACGGCCACAACACCGACGCCATGCGCGCGCTGGTCTCGGCCGTGGACACCATGCCGGCCAACAAGCGCTCGGTGGTGATCAGCGGCGCGGGCGACCGGCGCGATTCCGACATCCGCGACCAGACCGCCATCCTCGGCCAGGCCTTCGACGACGTGATCCTCTACCAGGACGCGGCCCAGCGCGGCCGTGCCGACGGCGAGGTGATGGCGCTGCTGCGCCAGGGCCTGCAGGGCGCGGCGCGCACGCGCTACATCGACGAGATCCGCGGCGAGTTCGTCGCCATCGACACCGCGCTTGCGCGGCTGCAGCCGGGCGACCTGTCGCTGATCCTGGTCGACCAGGTCGAGGAAGCGCTCGCGCACCTGGCGCAGCGCATCGCGGCGGGCTGACCCGCACCGGGCCGGCCGCGCGCCGGCCCATGCCGGACACGTCCCACACGCAAGGGCGAGTCCGGCCGGGGCTGCTGTCTGTGCCGTCCCACACCCCGCACGGCCTGCACCGGACCACACTGCGTGTCCGGTCGCGCTTTCGGAGGGCGCGCCTCAACCAGGAGCACCCGATGACAACAACAGTTCGTTCCACCCTTTGTGCTGCCGCGCTTCTTGCAGCAAGCGGCCTGCTTTTTTCCGGCGCATCACAAGCGCAGGCGCCCGGCACGGCCGCACGTGCGCAGCAGGAGCGCGCCACCTGCGACGGCGTGCAGCAGGACCGCGCGGCCTGCCTGCGCGAAGCCGGCGCCGCGCGCCAGGAAGCGGGCCGCAACGGCCTCACGAGCGCGAGCCCCGGCCGCTACGACGCCAATGCCATGGCGCGCTGCCGCGAACAGCCCGCGGCCGACCGCGCCGACTGCGAGGCGCGCCTGCAGGGCGGCGCACGCACCAGCACCGAAGGCAGCGTGATGGGCGGCGGCGTCATCCGCGAAACAGTGACACCGCTGCCGGCACAGCCGGTACAGCCGGCCGCACCCGCGCGCTGACCGGCAGGGGCCGCAAGGAACCCGGCGCGGCCCGACTTGTCCAACAGTTTCATGTTTCAGGTCACTCCAAGGAGCACCCCATGAACAGCACCACCCGTTCGATGATTGCCGCCCTGATTGCCGTGGGCGGCCTGGCCGCCGCCACCTCGGCCTCGGCCCAGCCGCGCCGCGGCGATTCCACCTACCAGCAGGAACTCGCGGTCTGCGGCCACAACCAGCAGGACCGCGCGGCCTGCATCCGCGAGGCCGGCGCCGCACGCCAGGAAGCCGCACGCGGCGGCCTGACCAGCGCGCCCGACTACCAGCGCAACGCCCTCGCGCGCTGCGGGCTCCAGCCACCGGCCGACCGCGCCGACTGCGAGGCCCGCGTGATGGGCGGCAGCGGCAACACCCGCGGCAATGTGGATGGCAGCGTGATGGGCGGCGGCGTGATCCGCGAATCGGTCACCACCGTCGTCATGCCGGCACCCGCCGCCGCGATGCCGGCGCCGATGCCCGCGCCTTCGCGGGTCCCGCCGCCGGCCATTGCGCCCATCGCGCCGATGGAGCCGGCGCCGATGCCGGCTCCCATGCCGGCACCGATGCGCTGAAGCGCTGAAGCACGCGATCCAGCGGCGTCCCCGCCGCCCGCACCGGGCGGCGGTGGATGCATGCGCCATGCCCGTCAAGGGCAATGACCTTCGCATGTCACACGACTGTCATAAAGCACGAGGGCGTGCTAGCTATAGTTCTCGGTCTCTGCCTACCGAGGAACACTATCCCATGAATGCCATCAAGGTCGCTCGCCGATTCATAGAAACGGACCCGGCCAACGAGTCGTCCAAAATCCTGGCGCAGCTCGTGTTGGCGCTCGAATCCGAACGCAGCTTCGAGCTGGTCACGCTCTACAGCCTCGACTACAAGAGCTTCGAGCTCGCCATGGACATCCTGAAGGAATGGCGGCTCGACCGCTACTACGCGAGCAAGTCGAAGCTGTTCGACCTGTCCCTGCAAGTGAGCGAGCTCGAGAAGAGCTGAGCCCCAAGCGGCCGGGGCTGCGCGCTCAGACCAGCATCCCTCCGGAAGCTTCGATGCGCTGGGCATTCACCCAGCGACTGCCCTCCCCCAACAAGAGCGCGATCACTCCGCCGATATCGTCGGGCTGGCCCGCGCGTCCGAGCGCGGTGAAACCGGCCACCATCGCGTTCACCTGCGGGTTGTCGCGCACCATGCCTCCACTGAAGTCGGTTTCGATCGCACCCGGCGCGATCGTGTTGGCCGCAATGCCGCGCGCGCCGAGTTCCTTCGCGAGGTAGCGTGTGAGCGTTTCCACGCCGCCCTTCATCGCGGCATAGGCGGATGCACCGGCGATCGAGAACCGGGTGAGCCCCGACGATACGTTGACGATGCGTCCGCCGTCGTTGATGAGCGGCAGCAGCTTCTGCGTGAGGAAGTACGGCCCCTTCAAGTGCACGTTGAAGAGCATGTCGAACTGGGCTTCCGTCGTGTCCTCGAAGTTCGCGTGCAGGCCCACGCCGGCGTTGTTCACCAGGAAGTCGAAGCGCTCGCGCTGCCAGGTGGCAGCCAGCGCCGCCTTCACCGAATCCGCGAATGCGGCGAAGGTCGTGCTGTCCCCGACATCGAGCCTGAGGGCGACGGCGCGGCGCCCCTTCGCCTCGATCTGCGCCACCACCGCCTGCGCGCTGGCGTCGTTCGACACGTAGGTGAGGATCACGTCGACGCCATCGGCGGCGAGCGCCAGCGCGGCGCTGCGGCCGAGGCCGCGGCTGCCGCCGGTGACGAGTGCGATGCGCAAGGGGTTGGCGGTTGTGGAAGCTGTCATTTCAAAGTCCTTGGTGGGTTGATCGATGAGTCGATGGGTGGACTTTAAAAATTACCGTCAGAAAGATAAATTCCGGGAAACTGCGCACACTGTCAACCAAAAAGGAAACAATCCTCGGCCATGAACACCGATGAATTGCGCATCTTCTCGAGGGTGGCCGAGCTCGCGAGCTTCAGCCGTGCTGCGGACCAGCTCGGCCTGACCCGCGCGCGCGTCTCGGTGGCCGTGCAGCAGCTCGAGGAGCGGCTGGGCACGCGGCTGCTGCAGCGCACCACGCGCAGCGTGCGGCTCACCGAGGACGGGGCGCGCTTCCTCGACCGCTGCAAGGACTACCTGGCCGAGGGCGAGCAGCTCGCCACCATGTTCCGTTCGCACGCCGGCGGCCTCACGGGTCGGCTGCGCGTCGACCTGCCGAACGCCATCGCGCGCGACCTCGTCATTCCGCGCCTGCCCGAATTCCTCGCGCGGCATCCCGCGCTCGAAGTCGGCATCAGCACCTCGGACCGCCGTGTCGACCTGGTGCACGAAGGCTTCGACTGCGTGCTGCGCGTGGGCATGCTCGGGGATTCGGAACTCGTCGCGCGGCCGCTCGGTGCACTGCGCATGGCCAATGCGGCGAGCCCCGGCTACCTGCGCGCGCACGGCACGCCCCGCACGCTCGACGACCTGGCGCAGCACCAGGTCGTTCATTTCGCGCAGACGCTCGCCTCCAGCGACGCAGGCTGGGAGTACCTCGACCCCGCCGATGGCGTGTACAGGACATGGCCCGTGGCGGCGACCGTCACGGTGAACGGCACCGACGCCTACCAGGCGGCCGCGCGGGCCGGCCTGGGCCTGATCCAGGCGCCGTTCGCGGGCCTGGAAGCGAGCCTGGCCGCGGGCGGGCTGGTGCAGGTGATGCCGGAGTTCAGCGCGCGCCCGATGCCGGTTTCGCTGCTCTATGCCAACCGGCGCCAGCTCGCACCGCGCGTGCTGGCCGTGATGGACTGGCTGACCGAGATCGTCGCGCCCTACTTCGTCAAGGGGCGCGGCGCCACTGTCAACGCCCCCAGCGCAGCACCATCGGGTCGAGCCGCTTCGCCGTCTCGATCAGGCCGGCGCGCGTCTCGGGGTGCATCGCCGGCAGCGGATGGCGCGGCGCCTCGCAAGCGATCACGCCGCCCTCCTTCATGAGCGACTTGCAGGCCAGGAGGCCCGCCTGGCGGTTCTCGTAGTTGATGAGCGGCAGCCACTGCTGGTAGAGGGCGAAGGCCTTGTCGCGGTCGCCCGCGCGGTGCGCCTCGATGATCGGGCGGATGCCGTCGGGATAGCCGCCGCCGGTCATCGAGCCGGTGGCGCCGGCATCGAGGTCGGGCATCAGCGTGATGGCCTCTTCGCCGTCCCACGGGCCTTCGACCGCATCGCCGCCCAGGCGGATCAGCTCGCGCAGCTTCGACGCGGCACCGGCCGTTTCGATCTTGAAGTAGGCGACGTGCTCGATCTCGCGAGCCATGCGCGCGAGAAAGGCCGCCGACAGCAGCGTGCCGCTCGCGGGCGCGTCCTGGATCATGATCGGGATGTTCACCGCATCGGACAGGCCGGCGTAGAACTCGAAGATCTGCGGCTCGGGCACGCGGAAGGTGGCGCCGTGGTAGGGCGGCATCACCATCAGCATGGCGGCGCCCATGTCCTGCGCGCGCCGGCTGCGCTCGGCGCAGATGCGGGTGCTGTAGTGCGTGGTGGTGACGATCACCGGCACGCGGCCCGCCACATGCTCGAGCACCGTGCGCGTGAGCACCTCGCGCTCGTCGTCGGACAGCACGAACTGCTCGGAGAAGTTGGCCAGGATGCACAGGCCGTCCGAGCCCGCGTCGATCATGAAGTCGACGCAGCGCTTCTGGCTCTCGAGGTCGAGCGCGCCCTGTTCGGTGAAGGTGGTCGGCACCACCGGGAAGATGCCGCGGTATCTGGGGGTCATGGTGGATCAGTGTGAATGGCGGGGAACGGCGGAGCCTCTGCAGCCCACCAGAAAATCGAAGTCGCAGCCTTCGTCGGCCTGCAGCACGTGGTTGACGTAGAGCTTCTGGTAGCCGCCGCCGCGCGTGCTCATGGGCTGCGCGTCGGCACTGCTGAGCGAAGCCAGGCGCGCGGCCAGCTCTTCGTCGCTGATGTCCAGGTGCAGGCGGCCCGCATCGCAGTCGAGCTCGATCCAGTCGCCGTCGCGCACCGCCGCAAGCGGTCCGCCGTCAGCCGCCTCGGGCGCGACGTGCAGCACCACCGTGCCGTAGGCCGTGCCGCTCATGCGTGCATCCGAGATGCGCACCATGTCCTTCACGCCCTGCCGCAGCAGCTTGGGCGGCAGGCCCATGTTGCCGACCTCGGCCATGCCAGGGTAGCCCTTGGGGCCGCAGTTCTTCATCACCATCACCGAGCTGGCGTCGATCTCGAGGCTCTCGTCGACGATGCGCTCCTTGTAGTGCTCCAGGTTCTCGAACACCACCGCGCGGCCGCGGTGCTTGAGCAGTTCGGGCGATGCGGCCGAGGGCTTGAGCACCGCGCCGCGCGGCGACAAATTGCCGCGCAGGATGCGGATGCCGCCGTCGGCGATCAGCGGCTTGTCGAGCGGGCGGATCACCTCGTCGTTGAGGCTCGGCGCCTCGCGCACGTTGTCCCAGATCGACTGGCCGTTGACGGTGAGCGCGCCGGGGTGCGGCAAGAGGCCGTTCTCGCCCAGGCGCCGCAGCACCGCGGGCAGGCCGCCCGCGTAGTAGAACTCCTCCATCAGGAAGCGGCCCGAGGGCAACAGGTCGACGATGGTCGGCGTGTTGCTGCCGATGCGCGTCCAGTCTTCCAGTTCCAGGTCGACGCCGATGCGCCCCGCAATGGCCTTCAGGTGGATCACCGCATTGGTCGACCCGCCGATGGCGGCATTGACGCGAATGGCATTCTCGAAGGCCTCGCGCGTGAGGATCTTCGACAGCGTGAGCCCCTCCTTCGCCATCTCGACCGCGCGCATGCCCGACATCTGCGCGAGCACGTAGCGCCGCGCGTCGACCGCGGGAATGGCCGCGTTGTGCGGCAGCGAAGTGCCCAGCGCCTCGGCCATGCAGGCCATGGTGGAGGCCGTGCCCATGGTGTTGCAGGTGCCGGCCGAACGCGACATGCCGCCTTCGGCCGAGAGGAACTGGTGCAGGTTGATCTCGCCGGCCTTGAGCGACTCGTGCAACTGCCACACGGCCGTGCCCGAGCCGATGTCCTTGCCGTCGAGCTTGCCGTTGAGCATCGGTCCGCCCGTGACCACGATGGCCGGGATGTCGCAGCTGGCCGCGCCCATCAGCAATGCGGGCGTGGTCTTGTCGCAGCCCGTGAGCAGCACCACCGCATCGACCGGGTTGCCGCGGATGGCCTCTTCGACGTCCATGCTCGCAAGGTTGCGCGTGAGCATGGCGGTGGGCCGCAGGTTCGATTCGCCATTGGAGAACACCGGAAACTCGACCGGAAAGCCGCCCGCCTCCGAGATGCCGCGCTTCACATGCTCGGCGATCTTGCGGAAGTGCGCATTGCAGGGCGTGAGCTCCGACCAGGTGTTGCAGATGCCGATGATCGGCCGGCCGTCGAACTCGTGGTCCGGTATGCCCTGGTTCTTCATCCAGCTGCGGTACATGAAGCCGTTCTTGTCGGCCGAGCCGAACCATTCGGTCGAGCGCAGCTTCTTCTTGGGGGTGTTGTCCGGCATGCGGAAGTTTCCTGAAAGCGAGAAAGAAAAAAAGCGTCAGCGCCGTGGCGCACGCGAAGTGAAGAAGCGCTGCAGCAGGCAGAACACGAAGAGCAGCGCACCCACCACGATGCGCGTCCACCACGAGCTCAGCGTGCCGTCGAAGGAGATCAGCGTCTGGATGATCCCGAGCATCAGCACGCCGAACAGCGTGCCCGCCACATAGCCGACGCCGCCCGTGAGCAGCGTGCCGCCGATCACCACCGCCGCAATCGCATCGAGCTCCAGCCCCAGCGCATGCAGGCCGTAGCCCGAGAGCATGTAGAAGGTGAAGATCACGCCCGCGAGCGCCGAGCAGAAGCCCGACAGCGTGTAGACGCCGATGATGGTGGAGCGCACCGGCAGGCCCATCAGCAGGGCCGACTGCTCGCTGCCGCCAATGGCATACACCGCGCGGCCGAAGGGCGTGCAGTGCGCAATGAACACCGCCGCCAGCAGCACGCCGATGGCGATCACCGCGCTGATCGACAGCGAAGCCTCGCCCCAGACCGGAATGCGGATCTGCGAGACCTCGGCATAGAAGGCGTTGGTGATGCTGATGGAGTCGATGCTGATCAGGTAGCAAAGCCCGCGCGCCAGGAACATGCCCGCGAGCGTGACGATGAAGGGCTGCAGCCTGAAGCGCTCGATGAGCAGTCCCATGAACGCGCCGAAGGCCGTGCCCATGGCCAGCACCAGCGGAATGACCACCGCCGGGCTCCAGCCGTGCTTCTCGACCAGCGAGGCCGACACCATCGTGGTGAGCGCGATCACCGAGCCCACCGACAGGTCGATGCCGCCCGAAAGAATCACGAAGGTCATGCCCACGGCCACGACGATCAGGAAGGCGTTGTCGATCAGCAGGTTGAGGAACACCTGCGCCGAGAAGAAGCCGTCGTAGAACACCGAGCCCAGCGTGGCCACCAGCACGAAGAGCGAGATGGTTGCGGCCAGCGGCAAATACTTGGGATTGAACCCTGCCCTGCCCCCTCTTCCGCTCGCGGGAGAGGGCTGGGGTGAGGGTGCCGCTTCGATCACCGCGCTCATGCCCGTTCCCCCTCATGCACCGGCCGCTGCACCAGCGTGCGCACTTGTGCCCGGAACTCCGGCGATTGCAGCAGCATCACCGCGAACACCACCACCGCCTTCACGACGAGGTTGATCTCCGGCGGCACGCCCAGCGAATAGATTGCATAGGTCAGCGTCTGGATGATGAGCGCGCCGATCACGCTGCCCATGAGGCTGAAGCGTCCGCCCGTGAGCGCGGTGCCGCCCAAGGTCACGGCCAGGATCGCGTCGAGCTCCAGCAGCTGGCCGGCGTTGTTGCCGTCCGCGCTCTTGACATTGGAGCTGATCAAAAGGCCCGCCACGCCCGCGCACAGCCCGCAGAACGCATAGGCGCCCACGACGAGCCTGCGCGCCTGCACGCCGGCCACGCGCGCGGCCGTCGGGTTGATGCCCACCGCCTGGATGAAGAGCCCGAGCGCCGTGCGCGTGATGGCCAGGTAGAGCAGCACGAACACCGCGGCCACGATGAACAGCGAGAACGGCAGGCCCAGCAGGTAGCCGCTGCCGAGGAAGAAGAAGGGCTTGTAGTAGATGGTGATGATCTGCCCGTCGGCGATGAGCTGCGCAACGCCGCGGCCCGCCACCATGAGGATCAGCGTGGCAATGATCGGCTGCATGCCGACCTTGGCCACCAGCATTCCGTTCCAGAGGCCGCAGAGCAGTGCAACGCCCAGGGCCGCGAGGATCGCAAGCGGCATCGGGAACCGGCTCACGTCGCTCGCCACCGAGCCGCCGATCATCCAGGCCGCGACGGCCGCCGCAATGGCCACGACCGCGCCCACCGAGATGTCGATGCCGCGCGTGGCAATCACCAGCGTCATGCCCAGCGACACCAGCACCAGCGGCGCCGCGCGGTTGAGGATGTCGACCAGGCTGCCGTACAGGTGGCCGTCGCGCCATTCGAGGTGCAGGAAGCTGGCGTTGAACGCGGTGTTGACCGCGAGCAGCAGAAGCAGCGTGACGATGGGCCAGGCGAGGCGGTGGCTCATGAAGGAGGAGAGGCGTGTCATGTGTTCCGCCTTGCTCCTTCCCCTTCCGGGGGAAGGCTGGGATGGGGGCAGGCGGCGCCAGCAATGCGGCAGCGCTCAACGGAAGGCCGCTGTGCCCCCACCCCTGCCCTCCCCCGGGAGGGGAGGGAGAAAAACAAAGAAGGCGTCATGCTGCGGCAATCATTTCGTAGACCTCGTCCTCGGTCGAACCACCTGGGAGTTCGCCCACCTTCTGCCGGTCGCGCAGCACCACGATGCGATGCGCGACACGCACCACCTCGCTCATCTCCGACGAGATGAAGATCACCGCCATGCCCGCCTTCGCGAGCCGCAGGATCTCTTCCATGATCTCCTGCTTGGCCGCCACGTCGATGCCGCGCGTGGGCTCGTCGAGGATCAACAGGCGCGGCTCGGTCGCGAGCCAGCGCGCGATCATGGCTTTTTGCTGGTTGCCGCCCGAGAGCAGGCCGATGGGGGTTTCCACGCTCGCGGTCTTGATGCCCAGCGACGCGACAAAGCGCTCCGCGATCGCCGTCTGCTCGGCGCGCGACAGGAAGCGCCGCACGCCCAGGCGCGCCTGCAGCGCCAGCGCGATGTTCTCGCGCACCGAGAGCTCGGCCACGATGCCGTCGGTCTTGCGCTCTTCGGGGCACAGTGCGAGCCCTTCGCGGATCGCGTCGGCAGGGTTCGAGAAGCTGACGGAGCGGCCATCGATGCTCAGCACGCCGCGGTCGGGCGCTTCGAGCCCGAACAGGAGGCGCGCCAGCTCGGTGCGGCCCGCGCCCAAGAGGCCCGCGATGCCGACCACCTCGCCAGCGCGTACGCGCAGGTCGGTGGCCTGCAGCTGGCCCGCCTGGCCCAGGCCCTCGGCCTGCAGCAGGGCGGGCGCCGCTTCATCGAAGGCCGGCAGCGCCGCCGGCCGGGCTGACTGCGCCGCCAGCTCGCGCCCCAGCATCGCGGCAATCAGTGCCTGCGGGCCGAGGTCCGCGGCGCGCCACTCGCCCACCCAGTTGCCGTTGCGCAGCACCGTGATGCGGTCCGACACCGCATACATCTGGTTGAAGAAGTGCGTCACGAAGACGATCGCGAGACCTTCGCTGCGCAGGCGCCGCAGCACCTCGAACAGCTTCTCGACCTCGTCGTCGTCCAGGCTCGAGGTCGGCTCGTCGAGGATCAGCACCTTCGACGACACGCCCAGCGAGCGCGCAATGGCCACCATCTGCTGCACCGCGACCGAATAGCTCGACAGCAGCCGGCTCACGTCGATGTCCAGGCCGATGCGCGCCAGCAGCTCTTCGGCGCGCCGGTTCACCGCCGCCCAGTCGATGCGAAAACCCTGCGCCGCGCCGCAGCGCGGATAGCGGCCCGCAAACACGTTCTCGGCCACCGAAAGGTTCGGGCACAGGTTGACCTCCTGGTAGACCGTGCTGATGCCGAGCTTCTGCGCCTCCAGCGGCGAGGCGGGATGAATGGGTTGTCCGTCCAGGTGCATCTCGCCACCGCTCGACGGAAGAACCCCCGTGAGCACCTTGATGAGCGTCGACTTGCCCGCGCCGTTCTGCCCCATGAGCGCATGGATCTCGCCGGGGTAGAGCTTCAGCTGCACGTCGCGCAGCACCGGGATGCCGCCGAACTGCTTGTGGATGCCCCGCAGTTCGAGCACGGGGCTGGTGCTGCTCTGGCTCATGCGCTCGCCTACTTGTTCTTGTTGTAGACGTCGATGAACACGGCCGCCAGCAGCACCAGGCCCTTGATGACCTGCTGGTAGTCGATGCCGATGCCCAGGATCGACATGCCGTTGTTCATCACGCCCATGATGAAGGCGCCGATCACCGCGCCCATCACCCGGCCCACGCCGCCCGAGGCCGAGGCACCGCCGATGAAGCAGGCCGCGATCACGTCGAGTTCGAAGCCCAGGCCCGCCTTGGGCGTGGCCGTGTTGAGCCGCGCCGCGAACACCAGGCCCGCGAGCGCGGCCAGCGCGCCCATGTTGACGAAGGTCAGGAAGGCGAGCCGCTGCGTCTTCACGCCCGACAGCCGCGCTGCCTTCTCGTTGCCGCCCAGCGCATAGATGCGCCGGCCGATGGTGGTGCGGTTGGTGACGAAGTCGTACACCACGATCAGCACCGCCATCACGATCAGCACGTTGGGCAGGCCCTTGTAGGTCGAGAGCAGGTAGCTGAAGAACAGGATGATGGCCGCGAAGAACAGGTTCTTCACCAGGAAGAACACATACGGCTCCGTCTCCATGCCGTGCGCCGCGAGCTTGGCGCGCCCGCGCAGCTTGAAGAACACCAGCGCCGCGGCAGCCAGCGCGCCGACCACCAGCGAGGTGGTGCGCAACGTGTCACCGCCCAGCGGATCGGGAATGAAGCCCGAGCTCAGCCGCTGGAACTCGACCGGGAACGGCCCCACCGACTGCCCCGCCAGCAGCGCCAGCGTGAGCCCCTTGAACACCAGCATGCCCGCGAGCGTGACGATGAATGACGGGATCTTGCGGAACGCGACGAACCAGCCTTGCGCAGCGCCGATGAGCGCGCCCGCCGCAATGCTGACGATGGCCGTCGGCACGAAGTGCCATTCATACTCCACCATCAGCACCGCCGCCAGCGCGCCGATGAAGCCGCAGACCGAGCCCACCGACAGGTCGATGTGCCCCGCCACGATCACCAGCAGCATGCCCAGCGCCATGATGACGACGTAGCTGTTCTGCAGCAGCAGGTTGGTGAGGTTCAGCGGCCGCAGCAGCGTGCCGTCGGTCAGCACCTGGAACAGCACCATGATCGCGACCAGCGAGATCAGCATGCCGTATTCGCGCAGGTTGTTCTTGAGGAAGCCGGCGTGCAGCTTCGGGGCGGCCTCTGCGATGGGGACGGCGGCGTTCACCGCGTTGGCGTCAGGCTGCGACATGGACGGAACTCCCCGCGCTCACGATGGCGTGCATGATGCGCTCCTGCGAAGCCTCGGCGGCCGGAAATTCGGCCACGAAGCGGCCCTCGTTCATCACGTAGATGCGGTCGCACATGCCGAGCAGTTCCGGCAGTTCGGAAGAAATCATGAGAATACCTTTGCCCTCGCTCGCGAGCTGGTCGATGATGGTGTAGATCTCGTACTTGGCGCCCACGTCGATGCCGCGCGTGGGTTCGTCGAGAATCAGGAGTTCGGGTTTGGTGAAGAGCCATTTGCTGAGCACCACCTTCTGCTGGTTGCCGCCCGACAGGTTCACCACCAGCTGCTCCACGCCCGATGAACGGATGTTGAGTGCCCGGCGGTAGTCGCTCGCCACCTTGAATTCGCGCGCGTCGTCGATCACCATCGAACTGGAGACCGCCTCCAGGTTGGCCAGGCTCACGTTCTTCTGGATGTTTTCCTCCAGCACCAGCCCGAGGCCCTTGCGGTCCTCGGTGACGTAGGCAATGCCATGGTCGATGGCCTTGCGCACCGTGCCCACGTCCACCGGCTGGCCGTGCATCAGCACCGTGCCGCTGATGCGCTGGCCGTAGGACTTGCCGAACACGCTCATCGCCAGCTCGGTGCGGCCCGCGCCCATGAGGCCCGCGATGCCGACGATCTCGCCCTTGCGCACATGCAGGTCCACGCCCTTGATCTGTTCGCGGTCGGCATGCAGCGCATGGTGCACGCGCCAGTCGCGCACCTCGAACACCGTCTCGCCGATCTTCGGATCGCGCTGCGGATAGCGGTGCGCCATGTCGCGCCCGACCATGCCGCGGATGATGCGGTCCTCGCTGATCGGCTGGCCGCGGCAGTCCATGGTCTCCACCGTGGCGCCGTCGCGCAGCACGGTGATGGAGTCGGCCACCTTGGCAATCTCGTTGAGCTTGTGCGAGATCAGGATCGACGCGATGCCCTGGCGCTTGAGCTCCAGCAGCAGCATCAGCAGCGCGTCGCTGTCGTTCTCGTTGAGGCTGGCCGTGGGCTCGTCGAGGATCAGCAGCTTGACCTCCTTGGCCAGTGCTTTCGCAATCTCCACCAGCTGCTGCTTGCCCACGCCCAGGTCGGTCACGAGCGTGGTGGGCGGCTCCTTGAGGCCCACCTTGGCAAGCAGCTCGCGCGTCTTCGCATAGGCGGCGAACCAGTCGATCACGCCGCCGCGCGCAATTTCGTTGCCAAGGAAGATGTTCTCGGCAATGGACAGCAGCGGCACCAGCGCCAGCTCCTGGTGGATGATGATGATGCCGAGCTTCTCGCTGTCGGCAATGCCCTTGAAGCGGCGCAGCTCGCCCTCGAAGTGGATCTCCCCGGTGTACGAGTCGCACGGGTAGACGCCGCTCAGCACCTTCATGAGCGTCGACTTGCCCGCGCCGTTCTCGCCGACCACCGCGTGGATCTCGCCCGCGCGCACCGCCAGGTTGACATCGCTGAGCGCCTTCACGCCCGGAAATGTCTTGGTGATGCCGCGCATCTCGAGGATGCTGCGGCTGTCCGCTGCTGCTGCTGCTGCTGCCATTCCAACGCTCACTTGACCTGGCTTTCCTTGTAGTAGCCGCTGTCGACCAGCACCTGCTTCCAGTTGCCGCCGTCCACGCTCACGGGCTTGAGCAGGTAGGAAGGCACCACCTTGATGCCGTTGTTGTAGGTCTTGGTGTCGTTCACCTCGGGCGTCTTGCCCGACAGCATGGCGTCGACCATGGCCACCGTGACCTTGGCCAGCTCGCGCGTGTCCTTGAACACGGTCGAGGTCTGCTCCTTGCGCAGGATCGACTTGACCGACGGAATCTCCGCGTCCTGGCCCGAGACGACGGGCATCGGCTGCGACGCCGAGCCGTAGCCCACGCCCTTGAGCGACGAGAGAATGCCGATCGACAGCCCGTCGTACGGCGACAGCACCGCATCGACGCGGTCCTTGCTGTAGTAGGCCGACAGCAGGTTGTCCATGCGCGCCTGCGCCACCGCGCCGTCCCAGCGCAGCGTGCCGACCTTGTCCATGCCCATCTGCTTGCTGCGAACCACCAGCTTGCCGCTCTTGATGTACGGCTCCAGCACCGACATCGCGCCGTTGTAGAAGAAGAAGGCGTTGTTGTCGTCGGGCGAGCCGCCGAACAGCTCGATGTTGAACGGGCCCTTGCCGCTCTTCAGGCCGAGCGCCGACTCGATCGACTGCGCCTGCAGCACGCCGACCTGGAAGTTGTCGAAGGTGGCGTAGTAGTCGACGTTCTTCGAGCCCTTGATGAGCCGGTCGTAGGCAATGACCTTCACGCCCTTGTCGGCGGCCTTCTGCAGCACGTCGGACAGCGTGGTGCCGTCGATGGCCGCGATGACCAGCACCTTGGAGCCCTTGGTCACCATGTTCTCGATCTGCGCGAGCTGGTTCGGGATGTCGTCGTCGGCGTACTGCAGGTCGGTCTTGTAGCCCTTCTCCTTGAAGTACTTGACCATGTTGGCGCCATCGGCGATCCAGCGCGCCGACGACTTGGTCGGCATCGAGATGGCGATCGGGCCCTTGTCCTGCGCATGCGCGAGCGGCGCGATGCCGGCGATGGCCAGTGCGATGCCTGCGAGCGAGGCCTTGAGGAAGTTGCGTTTCATGATTCGATCCGTTTTTTCAATAATTACTGTCTTTTCCAGGGACACCGCGGAACCGGCTTCGCCGGGCCGCTGGTGTCGCCCCCGGTGAGGGGGTTGGCGTAGCGACACGAAGTGCGCGAAGACTGGGGGAGTTCAATATTTTCGGTTGGGGAATTCCTTGGCGGCGACTTCCATCGGGAAGATCGTCTCTTCGGTCACGATGCGCTTGGGCAGCTGCTTGCCGGCCTTGATGTCCTTCACGGCGCTCATCAGCTGGGGGCCGAGCAGCGGGCTGCATTCGACCGACACGTTGAGCTTGCCGGCGATCATGGCTTCGAAGGCGCCCTTGACGGCATCGATCGAGATGATCGTGATGTCCTTGGCCGGCTTCAGGCCCGCTTCCTCGATGGCCTGGATGGCGCCAATGGCCATGTCGTCGTTGTGCGCGTAGAGCACGTTGATCTTCTTGCCATCGGCCTTCAGGAAGGCTTCCATCACTTCCTTGCCCTTGGCGCGCGTGAAGTCGCCGGTCTGCGAGCGCAGGATCTTGAACTTGGGGTCGGCCTTGATGATTTCCTCGAAGCCCTTCTTGCGGTCGATGGCCGGCGCCGAGCCCACGGTGCCCTGCAGCTCGACGATGTTCACCTCGCCCTTCTGGTCCTTCATCTTCTCGACCAGCCAGCGGCCCGCCTTGCGGCCTTCCTCGACGAAGTCGGAGCCCATGAAGGTCACGTAGAGCGAGTCGTCCTTGGTGTTCACCGAGCGGTCGGTCAGCACCACCGGGATCTTGGCGGCCTTGGCTTCGCGCAGCACGGTCTCCCAGCCCGATTCGACCACCGGCGAGAAGGCGATCACGTCCACCTTCTGCGCGATGAACGAGCGGATCGCCTTGATCTGGTTTTCCTGCTTCTGCTGCGCGTCGGAGAACTTGAGCTCGATGCCGGCTTCCTTGGCCGAGGCCTTGATCGACTCGGTGTTGGCGGTGCGCCATTCGCTCTCGGCGCCCACCTGGCTGAAGCCGAGCACGATCTTCTTCTGCGCCAGCGCGGTGGCGGGCAGGAGCCCGCCGAGCGAGGCGGCGGCGAGTGCGATATTGAGGGTGCGGCGATTGAGTTTCATTGGAATGTCTCCTTCTTTCTGAGTGCTATGTTTGCTTGCTGATGAAAACCGTCCGTGGTGGTCAGGCCAGCATGTAGCCGGTCTTGACCGTCGTGTAGAACTCCGCGGCATGGCGCCCTTGTTCGCGCGGCCCGTAGCCCGACCCCTTGCGCCCGCCGAAGGGCGCGTGGAAGTCCACGCCCGCCGTCGGCAGGTTGACCATCGTCATGCCGACTTCGGCATGGCGCCTGAAATGCATCGCGTGCTTGAGCGAATTGGTGCAGATGCCCGCGCTCAGGCCCGAAGGCGTGTCGTTGCACAGCGCCAGCGCCTCGTCGTAGTCGGCCGCGCGCAGCACGCAGGCCAGCGGGCCGAAGATTTCCTCGCGCGCGATGCGGTGCCCGGGCTGGGCCAGGAACAGCGCGGGGCTCATGTAGTGGCCGGCCGTGGCGCGCTGGAGCGGCTCGCCGCCCCACACATGCTCAGCGCCCTCTTCGCGCGCAATGCCGACCCAGGCCAGGCTGCGCGCGAGGCGCTCTTCATCGACCAGCGGCCCGACGTCGACGCCGCGTTCGAGCGCATGGCCGATCTTCAGCGCCTTGAGCCGCTCGCGAAGCCGCGAGACGAAGGCATCGTGCACCGCGGCCTCGACGATCAGCCGGCTCGACGCCGTGCAGCGCTGGCCGTTGGAAAAATAGGCGCCCTGCACCGCGCAGTCGACCGCGTGGTCGATGTCGGCATCGGCCAGCACCACGAGCGCGTTCTTGCCGCCCATCTCGAGCTGCACCTTGGCGCGCCGCGCGGCGGCCGCCTGCAGGATGCGTTCGCCGTTGCGCGCCGAGCCGGTGAAGCTCAGGGCATCGACCAGCGGGCTGTCGACCAGCGCCTGGCCGGCTTCGCGGCCGCTGCCCATCACGAGGTTGAACACGCCCGCGGGCAGTGCCGCGCGGCTGATGATCTCGGCCAGCGTCCAGCCGCAGGCCGGCACCAGCTCGGCCGGCTTGAACACCACGCAGTTGCCGTGCGCGAGCGCCGGTGCAATCTTGGTGGCCGGCACCGCGAGCGGCGAATTCCACGGCGTGATGAGCCCGGCCACGCCCACCGGCTCGCGCGTGACGTCGACCTGCACGCCCGCGCGCAGCGAGGCCATGTTCTCGCCGCCGCCGCGCAGTGCCTCGCCCGCGAAGAACTTGAACACCTGCCCCGCGCGCGCCGCCTCGGCCACGGCCTCGGGCAGGGTCTTGCCAACCTCGCGCGCCAGCAGCAGGCCCAGCTCGTCCTTGCGCGCCAGGAGTTCGGTGCCGATGCGGTCGAGCACGTCGGCCCGGCGCTGCGGCGTGCTGTGGCTCCAGTGGGAAAAGGCATCGGCGGCTGCGCGGATCGCGGACTCCACCTGGCGGCGATCGGCCCGTGCGTATTCGGCCACCACTTCGCTGGTGTCCGAAGGATTGGCGCTCACACCGGTGGTCGCGCTGGTTTCCCAGCGGCCGTTGATGTATTGCCGCACGTTCTGATGGATCTCGCCGTGAATCACCTGCGCGCCAACCTTGTCTCTGGTTTTGGAAGTGCGGCGAGTCTATGAACAGAATTGATATCAATCCAATCATTTTTTCGACAAAATGCATATCAATCGCTGGATTCTGGAAAACCCTCTGATCACAAAGCTTTAACAAACAACAACCCACGAGACATGACCAACTACAACCATTGGTTCATCCGCGCCCGCCTCAAGACGCGGCAGCTGCTCCTGCTGGTGGCGCTGGCGGAGGAAGGCAACATCCACCGCGCGGCCCAGGTGCTCAACATGACCCAGCCAGCGGCCTCCAAGCTGCTGAAGGACCTGGAAGACGTGCTGGAGGTGCCGCTGTTCGACCGGCTGCCGCGCGGCATGCGGCCCACCTGGTACGGCGAAACCATGATCCGCCATGCCCGCGTGGCGCTGGCCAGCCTGAACCAGGCGCACGACGAACTCACCGCGCTCAAGGCCGGCCGCTTCGGCCAGGTGGGCGTGGGCGCCATCACCGCGCCCGGCCTCACGCTGATGCCGCCCGCGGTAGCGATGGTGAAGCGCGAGCAGCCCGACCTGCGCGTGTCGCTCGAGATCGAAACGAGTGCGGTGCTGATCGAGCGGCTCGAGCAGGGCAAGCTCGACATCCTGGTGGCGCGGCTCTTCGCCGAGCACGACAAGTCGCAGCTGCGCTACGAAGCGCTGGCCGAGGAGCCGGTGTGCGCGCTGGTGCGCCCGGGCCATCCGCTCCTGGGCGTGAGCGGCCTCACGCTGCGCGACGTGGTGGGCGCCGGCTGGATCGTGCCGCCCGCGGGCAGCGTGCTGCGCCACCGCTTCGAACTGATGTTCCAGGAGGAGGGCCTGGTGCCGCCGAACAACATCATCGAGAGCTCGGCCCTGCTCTTCATCACGCGCATGCTGCAGCAGAGCGACATGGTGGCCGTGCTCGCGACCGACGTGGCGCGCTACTACGCCGCGCACGGCATCGTGTCGCTGCTGCCGCTGGACATGCCCTGCCACATGGACGCCTTCGGCATCATCACGCGCACCGACCGGCTGCTGTCGCCGGCGGCCAAGGTGATGATGAAGGCGCTGAAGACCGCGAGCCTGAGCGTCTACGGCCGCAAACTTGAAATGGACTGATCAGGTCCAGCCCGCGTCCACGGTGAACTCCTGCGCGGTGCACATCCTGGCGTCGTCCGACGCGAGGAACAGCACCATGCGCGCGATGTCCTCGGGCATCAGCTTGTCGGGCAGGCACTGGTTGCGCTTGAGCGATTGCTCGCCTTCGTCGTCGAGCCAGAGCTGCACCTGCCGCTCGGTCATCACCCAGCCGGGCGACACGGTGTTGATGCGGATGCGGTCACGGCCCAGTTCCACTGCGAGGCCGCGCGTGAGGCCGTTGACCGAGGACTTGGCAATTGCGTAGCAGGGGTAGCCCGAGCCCTTGGTCTGCCAGCCCGTGGAGCCCAGGTTGATGACCGAGCCGAAGCCCAGCCGCCGCATGCCCGGCACCACCGACTGGATCGCGAACAGCGCGGGCCGCTCGTTGATGGCCATGCGGTTGTCGTAGTAGTCGGGCGTGACCGATTCGAGCGTGTGGCGGTCGTCGCTTGCCACGTTGTTGACCAGCACCGCAAAGTCGCCGAGCTCGGCGGCCGCGTCGGCAATGGCTTTTTGCAGCGCGCCGATGTCGCGCACGTCGCAAGCGCGCCACCATGGCGCGGCATGGCCTTCTTGCGCGATGCGCTGGGCGAGCGCGGCGCTGGCGCCTTCGGCAATGTCGACGAAGGCCACGCGTGCGCCCTGCGCGGCGAACGCGGCCACCATGGCCGCGCCAATGCCGCTGCCGCCGCCGGTGACGAACACCGTGCGGCCCTTCAGGCTGGGATGGATCGAAAGCTGCGGGGAATCCTTCAAGATGCGTGTCTCCAGAGAGCTGGCGGTGACATTGCAAAATCAATATCACTTGATGCCAAATAGTTTGGTTTCTATTATCAATATGCCTTGATACGATCCGCCGCGTCAAGGACAGAGACAACAAAGGCGCAAAACAAATGACCCAGACCGGCCGCACCGCATCCACTCCCACGCCCCTTGGCGTGCCATCGATCCTCGGCCAGCCCGAGTGCCTGTGGCCCGCGGGCGCCACGCTCGGCGAGGGCACGCTGTGGTCGCCGCGCGAACGGGCGCTCTACTGGATCGACATCCTCGAAAGCCGCCTGTACCGGCTCGACCCGGCCAGCGGCGCGCGGCGCAGCTGGCAGTTCGACGAGGAGATCACCGCGCTGGCCGAGCGCGCCAACGCGCCGGGGCTGATCGTCACCATGCGCCGCGGCTTCGCCTTGTTCGATCCCGCGGTGGATGCGGCGCCGCGCTACCTGCACCAGCCCGAGCCCGACCGGCCCGGCAACCGCTTCAACGACGGCAAGTGCGACCGCCAGGGCCGCTTCTGGGGCGGCACCATGGACTTCGACTGCGTGGCACCGACCGGCGCGCTCTACCGCTTCGACGCCGACGGCCGCTGCACGCGCCACGACGACGGCTTTGCCGTGACCAACGGGCCGACCTGGTCGCTCGACGAACGCACGATGTACTTCAATGCCACGGTGGAAGGCTGCGTCTATGCCTACGACTTCGACAGCGCAGCCGGCACGGTGGGCAACAAGCGGGTGTGGCTTCGCTTTGCCGAGGGCGATGGCCTGCCCGACGGCATGACGACCGACGCGGCCGGCCGCCTCTGGATCGCGCGCTGGGGCGGCCACTGCGTGAGCTGCCACGACCCGCTGAGCGGCGCCGAGCTGTGCCGCATCGAACTGCCCGCAAGCAACGTCACGGACTGCGCCTTCGGCGGCGAGGACCTGTGCACGCTCTACATCAGCACCGCGCGCAGCGGGCTCACGGCCGAACAGCTCGAGGCCGAGCCGCTGGCCGGCGGGTTGTTCGCGGTGCGCATCGGCAGCCCCGGCCTGCTTGCGGCCGAGTTCGGGGGCTAGGCCAGTGTGCCGAAGCGGTGCAGCGTGCTGCTGCTGAACACTTCGCCCGGCCGCAGCACCGTCGAAGGAAAGTCCGGCTGGTTCGGCGAATCGGGATAGTGCTGCGTTTCCAGGCACAACCCGGCGCCGCGCCGCAAGCTCTCGCCATCGGCGCCGCGCAGGCTGCCGTCGAGGAAGTTGCCCGAATAGAACTGCACCGCCGGCTCGGTCGTGTGCACCTCCATCACGCGCCCTGACGGCGGGTGCTCGAGCCGCGCCGCCAGCGCCAGGCCGGCGGGCTCGCGGTCGAGCACCCAGTTGTGGTCGTAGCCGCCGGCGACGCGCAATTGCTCGTGCGGCGCATCGATGCGCTCGCCGACCGGCGTGGCCGCGCGGAAGTCGAATGGCGTTCCGGCCACCGGCGCAAGGCCGAGCGGAATCAGGCCTGCATCCACGGGGCAGTAGCGGCTCGCGGGAATGGTGAGCCGATGGTCCAGCACCGCGCCCTCGCCCGCCAGGTTGAAGTAGTCGTGGTGGCTCAGGTTCAGCACCGTGGGCCGGTCGGTCACGGCGCGGTAGTCGATGCGCCAGGTGTTCTCGCGGGTGCTGAGCGCGTAGCGCACCGTCAGTTGCACTTCGCCCGGAAAGCCTTCTTCGCCATCGGCGCTGGTGTAGCGAAGCTCGATGGCGATTTCCTCGCCCGCCGCGCCGTCCGCCGGCACCGGCTCGATCTGCCAGAAGCGCGTGCCGAAGCCCCGGTGCCCGCCGTGCAGCGAGTTGGCGCCGTTGTTCAGCGGGAGCTGGTGCTGGGCGCCATCGAGCGTGAAGCGCCCACCCGCGATCCGGTTCGCATAGCGCCCGACGATGGTGCCCAGGTGCGGATGCGGGCCCAGGTAGTCCGCAAGGCTCGGCAGGCCGAGCACGATGTTGCCGCTGTGCCCATGCCGGTCGGGCACGTGCAATGCGGTGACGATGCCGCCATGGTTGATGGCACCCAGGCGCAGGCCCAGGCCGTTGTCCAGGGTGTATTCGGTCACGATGCGGCCGTCGGGCATGCGGCCGAATTCGCGGGTGGTGATGTTGCTGCTCATTCGGTTGCTGGAGTTGGTGGAAAAAGCGCCTCGCGCGCGCACAGCGATGCGGTTTGCAGGCCGATGCCGTCCGTGAGGTCGTGGTGGGTGGGCGGCTCGGCCGCGTGGGTCTGCAGCTCGATGCGGTGGCCCGCCTGCGCCACCGCATCGGCAAAGCGCTGCTGCAGGGCGAAGGGCGTGTTCCGGTCGTCGCGGTTGCCGATCAGCACGATGCGCCGCGACGGGTCGCGCACGATGCCGCCCACATGCTCGAGCGGATCGTAGAACTGCGCACTGCCGGTGGTGTCGGTCCGGCCGCCCCTCGACATGCCCAGCATGCGCGCGCGTTCGAGCAGGCCATAGGCGCCCGAAGTCAGCACCGCGCAGGCCACGCGCGTGCGGCCCATGGTGAGGAGCGCCGCGCCGGCCGTGGCACCGCCGCTGTGGCCCAGGATCACGATGCGCTGCAATTGGTGGCGCTGCATGAGCGCATCGAGCGCGGCGTCGAGGGCATGGAATTCCACGGGCTCGCGCCGCTTGCGATGGTCCCCCGACGAGCCGTAGGTGCCGGGCCGTGCCATGAAGATCCACGGCACGCCGGAGCGGTTGCGGCTGCGCTGCGCGTCGAGCGTGCGCAGCGCCGCGGTGTTGCCGGGGATGCGCGCGGGCGGCTGGTCCATCACGCCGTCGCGGTCGCCGGAGAACTGCACGATGGCCACGCGCGCGCCATCGATCTCGTCGCTTGCGAAGTAGCGGATGCAGGCCGGCCCTTCGGCCGGCTGCACCCAGAGGTAGCCGCGCCGGTCGGGGCAGTTCGCGCGTACGGCAGGCTGGTTCCATTGCAGCGCCTGGTCTTTGGAGGCGGCCGGCACGCGCGGATCGGGGCCTGCGCGTTGTGCGCACGCCGCTTGCGCGAGCGCCAGCAGGAGCCACGCGAAGCGGGTGCACCGTCGCCATGCGCCCATGGGTGTCACAGCTGCTGCAGCCTTTGGGGGATGGTGCCGAAGTCGGAACCGACGCGGTCGCCCTTCAGCAGCACCAGGTCGCCGTCGCGCAGGAAGGTGCCGAGGTAGTCCGCGAGTTTCTCGGCATCGTCGAAGTGCGGTCCGAGCAGCCCGGCCGGTACATCCTCGCGCAGCCAGCGCATCTCTGCGCCGTGCGTCACCAGGTGCTCGATGCCGGAGGCCAGCAGCGGTTCGGCAAGGCCGCGGTGCAGGGCTTGCGAATCGCGCCCGAGGTTCACGATGCGCCCGAGCACGCCGATCTTGCGCTGCACCGGCGCATCGTCCGCACGCCGGTAGGTGCGCACGAACTCCATCGCGTTGCGCATCGACATGACCTCGGCGTTCCAGCTGTCGTCGATCAGCGTGGCCTCGATGCCGGCCCGGGTGCGCAGCGTGCGCACCTGCATCACCGACGCGGGAAGCCGCACCCCGGGCATGCGCGCGCAGGCGGCATCCGCATCGAAGCCCATCGCCAGCAGCGCGGCAAACGCCAGGGCCGAGTTGCGCACCAGCCCGGCACTCGCGATGGGAAACAGGTACTCGAAGCTGCGGCCCTCCGTCGCAATGCGCACGCGGCAGCCGCCGCCGGGCTCGGGGTGCGTGTCGAGCACGCGGATGTTGGCGTCCGGCCCGGGCCCCACCACCCAGATGGCGCCCGCCGTGAGTGCGGCGGCGCGCACCACCTGCGCGAGGCAGGGAATGTGGTCGGGCACGATCGCGACGCCGCCAGGCTCCAGCCCCAGGAAGATGCGCGACTTGAAGGCCGCCGTCTGTTCGAGGGTCGAGGCCTGGCGGGTCTGCGACAGCCCGACCTCGGTGATGATGGCCACGTGCGGCCGCGCCATCAGCGAGATCGGCCCCCGGTCCATCCACAGGCCGCTCTGCGCCATTTCGAGAATGCACACGTCCGCATCGGACCCGAGATTGGCCAGCATGGCCGGCACGCCGACGCGCGAGTTGTAGTTGTCCACGGTGGTGTGCACGCGCGCGGCTTCGGGCAGCAGGTCGCGCAGCATGGCAATGGTGGACGACTTGCCGACCGTGCCGGTCACCCCCACCACCAAGCCCTTGAAACGCGCGCGCGCCGCCTCGCCGAGCGCGATCATTCCGCGGATCGGATCGTCCAGCTGCAGCAGCGGAAAGTCGGGAGCCAGTCCTTCCACCGCATGCGCGACCACCGCGCCTGCCAGCTTTTTTTCGAGCGGCGGCAGGTCGGCGTGGCGGTCCGGATTGCCGGGCAGGCGCTTGCTGTAGTTCTCGTGCGCGGCCAGCGTGTCGTAGTCGGCCGCGACGAAAAGCGCAGGCGGCGGCAGCAGCGGCAGATGGCGCGGCCCGCGCACCACCGAGTTCACGAACCAGCCTGGCGGAGGCTCGACCAGCCATCGGCCGCCCGTGATGCGCTGCAGCTGCTCGGCGGTCCAGACCGGCGCCGGGGTCGGGCTGGCACCGGGATGCAGGGCCGCGGGCACGGGCGCGGGCCGCGCGGGCAATGGCACCGGCGCACCGGGCACGCGCAGGCCGCACCAGATGGACAGCCGGCGCGCGGGCGGCAGCCCAGCCAGCGCGCCGCGTACGCGCAGCTCGAGCTGCAGCACATCGCTCTCCAGCAGGCCGGCGCGAGGCGCGCGCAGCCCGTAGCGGTCGCGATAGATGCGGCCCGGCTCCCATCGGCTGGTCGGCCACATCCAGTCGCAGGGCTCGTGGTCCATGCCTTCGCCCCACGCGGGCATGCGGGTGCTGCGCAGCGGGACCGCGCGGAACTGGATGCGCAGGTCGGCCGTTACGGGCGCGTCGGCGGTCCAGAAAGACTCCACCCACAGCATGCGCCGCCCGACGAGCTGGCGCGGCGCGCAACGCACGCCCACCAGGCGCAGCGGCCCGGCCTGGAGAGGCGGCACCCATGCGTCGGGCGGCACCGCATCGGCCATCCATTCGGGCCGGGGCGCGAGGAGCGGCCTGATGGCGCGAGGCGCGCGCGCGGCGGGCGCTGCGGCGGCGAGGGCGGGCCGCCGCTCGGGTGGCGACAGCCTCACCGCGCACCGGCCTCCCGCCACCGGCACCATTTCGGTCCCCAGTGCGCGGCATTGCTCGGCGAAGCGCGCACTCGCGGCCTCGGCCGGCGCGCCCGTGTGCTGCCGCGAGAAACCGAAACCCACGCCAATGGGCGTGAACACCACCTCTTCGACACCGCGCACACTCAGCGCCAGCGAGAACACACCGGAATCCCCGAGGTCGTTGCGGATGGACTCGAACAGCAGGTCGCCCGCATCGTGCAGGATCGGCCGGCCGCGGTAGATCTCGATGCCCTGCAGCACATGGGCCGAGCTGCCGAGAATTGCGTCGGCACCGGCATCGACGATGGCATGGCCGACATCGATTTCGGCCTGCGAAGGCGCGGTTTCGAGGTTTGCGCCCCAGTGCACGGCCACCAGCACCACATCGGCCTCGGCACGCGCGGCGGCAATGCGCGGCGCAAGCGTGGCAGTCCAGGCGGCGGGATCGCCGAGCGGCAGCCAGGCGGCACCCGGAGCATCGGCCGTTGCCGCGAAGCGCGGCTGCGTGGCGTCGAGCGAGAACAGCGCCACGCGCACGCCGCCGGCCCGGCCGATGGCCGGCCGCAGCGCCTCATCCAGGTTGCGCCCGGTGCCCGCGTGCGCAATGCCGGCGGCATCCAGCAGCGCCTGCTGCTCCATCAGCGCGGCGGCTCCGTAGTCGCCGCTGTGGTTGTTGGCGGTGGCGACCATGCCGATGCCCGCTTCGGCCAGCACCGCGAGCATCTCGGGCCGGGCGCGGTAGTAGTAGGGGCTGCTCTCATCCTTCTCGACGCCCTGTTCGCCGGTGGTGGCGACCACGCATTCGAGGTTGGCGATGCGCAGGTCCGCCTCGCGAAGTGCAGCGATGCCGCCAAGCATCTCCTGCGGGCCGCCGAGCTCTGCCAGGCGGTAGTGCAGCCGGCGGCCGAGGTTCACGTCGCCGCCCCAGACCGCGACGGGCGCGCGGCCACTGTCCGCCGGCGCTGGCGCAGAAGTGGCTTGGGGAATTCCGCACGCAGCCGGGAGTCCCGATGCTTCGCGGTGCTTCAACAGCCGGTGGTAAGCCACGTAGCCCGAGAGATAGTGCTCCACGTCGTCGATGCGCACGCGGAAGCTGTGGTGCTTGATGAAGAACGAACCGGTGATGCGGTCCGGGTTGCGGAAGAACATCGCGAGCTCGGGCCAGAAGTAGCCGTTGGCCAGGTAGCGCGCGCGGTGCTCGAGCGCGCGGTCGAACTTGGCGCGGTCGAAGCCTTCGAGCAGCGGGCGCAGCGCGGGGTCGGCGGCCAGGCGCTCCACCATCTCGCGCGCGGCCATCATGAGCTCGAGCAGGGTCGGAAAGGTGGTGATGCGCTCCAGCACGAAGTCCAGGTAGTCGGCCACGTTGCGCAACCCGAACTGGTAGTAGCGCGTCTCGGGCCGAACACGCGTGAGCTCGTTGACGCAGTAGCTCAGCCAGTGGTCGTGCGCGCGCCAGTGCTCCGCGGCAATGAAATGCTCGAAGGCCTTCTCGACCACCGCGAGCCAGCGCTCGTCGCGCGTGAGGCCGTACAGGCGCATCAGGCCGAAGGCGGCTTCGCCGTCGTAGTAGATGACGCGGAAGGCGTCCTTCACTTCGAGCGAGGGGTAGTTGAGCACGTGCACGAAGCGCCCGCTGGCCGGGTCCTGCATGGCCTGGATGCCGAGCGCGAGCTGCTCCATCAGCGGCAGGTACTGCGGATCGCCCGTGAGCTCCGTGTACTTGACGAGCGCCAGCAGGCACACCGCGTTGCCGCCGAGCTTGATCTCGTCGCCGACGTCCAGCAGGTAGGCCGCGCGCGTGCCGCCCGGCAGCTCGGCCTGGCGGATCAGCCGCTTCGTCAGCAGCGACAGCGAGCGGTCGATGGCCGCCTTCTGGCTGTCGCTGCGGGTCAGCTCCCAGGCCTCGAGCAACGCATAGGTCGAGCTCGCGTGGCGCAGCGTGTTGTAGGTGGGAATCGCGCGGTCGAAGCAGGGGAACCATCCGTAGTGGAACTCGCCCGTGGGCTTGACCTGCGCCGCAAGATAGTCGCTCGCGCTGTCCACGAGGCTGCGCACCTGGCCGGCGCCCCACTCGGGCAGCGTGCGGTAGCCCGCCGACTGGCCCGCGGGAGTGATCGGCCACGCGCCTTCGGTATCGGCATAGGCCGCGCGCGTGGTGAAGCACCACACCGGCGCCGCGTCATCCTGCGGAAAATCGAGTTCGGCACCGAAGCGCCGCTTCGCATGAAGGCGCAGGTTGCCCGGATTGGGCTCGGCATGGTCCACGGTGCCGTTGTAGAAGACGGCGCTGCCGTTGATCTCCGGCGCGAGCAGCGCCACCTCGAACTTCGCGTCGAAGGACACGCCATGGTTGAAGTAGTTGCGCCTGGTGCCCGCCAGGCGGGCCTTCAGCGCGCCCCAGCTCATGGGCTCGACCTGGTCGACCAGTTCCACGCGCACATGGCGCGGCTGCATGCCGATGCGCTGTGCGAGCGCAACTGCTGCATCGCTGGCCTGTTGCCAGGCCTGCTCGGCGCTTTCGGCGCGCCCGGCAACCACGCGCGCGCGGCTCGTGCCGTCGCCCATGGCAATCAGTACCACGCAGCCGGCCTCGGGCGTGGCGGCGGCGCCGGGCAGCGTGCCGTCCGGGGCGGCCAGTATCTGCCTGGCGCGGTTCAACAGATCCATGGAAAGAGTCGGTTCTTGGGTCATGCAGGCGCGAATGATGACAGGCCGCGCGCGCCCGCTGCAAATTCGGCGGCCTCCCCGCGCGCCGCTCAGGTCCAGGTTTCGAGCACCGCGCTGCGCACCGCCTCGACGGCGCTCGCATGCCGGCCTTCGGCCGCGAGCCAGCAAAGCCAGGTGCGCGAGCGCCAGCCGTTCCAGATCGCGAGCTCGCCGTTGCGCTGGCCCTGCTCGGCCTGGTCGAGCCGCAGCAGGCCGGCGCCCATGCCGCTCGCGACCATGCTGCGCACCGCGCTCTCGCTGTCGGCCGTGCGCCCTTGCCGGTAGTCGCGGCCGGCGCCCGCGAAGAGCTTCTCGAGGTGCGTGCGCAGGATGCACGAGGGCGGCGTTCCCACCCACGGCAGGCGGGTGAGCTCGTCGAGCGTGAGGCCGGGGTGGGCCTCGGAAACCGGCAGCGGCAGCGTCACGACCAGCTCGACCGGCACGAGGCGCAGCAGCTCCATGCCTTCGACCTGCTCGCTGTCGCTGAGCGCGTAGGCGCAGTCGAGCTCGCCGCGCTGCACCGCCGCCAGCGTCTCGAAGGACAGGCCTTGCCGCAGCTGCAGCGTGACCTGCGGGTGGCGCTCGGCAAGCTTCACCAGCACCTCGCCGAGCCTGAGCGCCACCGGGTCGACCACGGTGCCGAAGCGCACCACGCCCTGCGCCGCGCCGCGCAGCTGCTCGGCGGCCGAGCGCATGCGCATGGCCGAGGCCAGCGTGCGCTCGGCCTCCTCGAGCAGGCTGCGGCCGGCCTGCGTGGGCACCATGCCGCGCGGCGTGCGCTCGAACAGCTTCACGCCCAGTTCGTCCTCCAGCGCCTTGAGCTGGGCGCTGACAGCCGGCGCGCTGGTGAACACGCGCTCGGCCGCGCGGGTGAGGCTGCCCTCCTTCGCAATGGCGACGAAGGTCTTCAATTGGTAGAGCTCCATGGCGCAAATTGTGAGCGCTGGCGCGGCCCGCGTCCCTTCGTTTTTTCGGAGGCCCTGGTCCAAAGAAGCGAATGGCCGCGCGGCGCGGAAAAGCCGAAGCTTGGTGCCATCGATTCAATGCAACGAGGCCCGCACACCATGTCCACCGCCAACCCACGCCCGCTCGGCATTGCCGCGCTGCTGCTCGCCACCTCCGGATGGGGTGCCATGTTCCTTGTCGGCAAGGACGTCCTGCACCACGTCGAACCCATGTGGCTCACGCTGATCCGCTACAGCATGTCGGCCCTGCTGTTCGCCGCGCTGCTGCTGCCGCGCGGCGCGGTGCCCTGGCGCAAGCTCCGCCTGCATGCGGTGCCGCTGGCATTGCGGGGCGCCGCGGGCTTCGGCGTCTTCAGCGTGATGCTGTTCGTCGGGCTCGCGCACTCGGTGCCTTCGCACGGCGCGGTGATCGTGGCCACCACGCCCATGACTACGCAGCTGGTGCGCTGGGCCTTCGATGGCGTGCGGCCCGCGCGGCTGGCGCTGCTGGCAACGGCGCTGGCGCTCGCGGGCGTTGCCATGGTGTCGGGCCTGCTCTTTGGCGGCGCCTCGTCGGCCGGCTCGACGCTCTTCGGCGACGCGGTGGCCTTTGCCGGCACGCTGGGCTGGATCTGGTACACGCGCGGCGCGGCGCGCTTTCCGGCGCTCGACGTGGTCGAGTATTCGGCGCTCACGGTGCTGGCTTCGTGGCCGCTGCTGCTGGCGGGCGCGCTGCTCGCCACCGCCTTCGGCGCGAGCCACGCACCCAGCGCCGAGGGCCTGCGCCTGTCGTGGCACGCGCTGCTGTTCGTGGGCCTGGTGCCCTCCGCCATCTCCGTGCTGGCCTTCAACTATGGCGTTCGCACGCTGGGCGCCGTCACCGGCACGGCCTTCCTGAATTTCGTTCCGGTGTCGGCCTTGCTGATGGGCGTCGCGCTGGGCAAGCTGCCATCGGCTCACGAGCTGGCCGGCATGGCGATGGTGGTCGGCGGACTGCTGCTGCATACGGCCGCGAGCCGCAGGGCGGCAGCCGCACCCGCAGCGCGCGCCGCGGGCGGCAACAGCACCGCGGGCTACCGCGCCTGCGGCGCCAGCGCGCGATAGAAGTAGGTGGTGTCGCAGGGCGCGCCGCCCGGCAGCAGCGCATAGCCCGGAATCACGCCGACGCGCGTCCAGCCGAGCCGGGCATAGAGCCGCTCGGCCTCGGCGCTGGAGGTGTCGAGCACGAGCAGGGTCTTTCGGTGTTCGAGCGCGAGCTGTTCGGCGGCCTGCATCAGCAGTGCGCCGATGCCCTGGCGCCGGGCGCGCCGGTGCACGAGCATCTTCGAAACCTCGGCGCGGTGCGGCTGGTTCTCGGGCTGCCCGAGCACCAGCTGCACGGTGCCGACGATGCCTTGCGCGTCTTCGGCCACCAGCAGCGCGCGCTCGCCGCTTGCCACGCCTTCGGCCACGCGCTGCCAGAAGGCCTGGGCGCGCTCGGGCGTGAGCGGCAGCATGAAGCTGACCGAGGCACCGCCTTCGACGCAGTCGACGAGCAGGTCGGCCAGCTGCCGGACATGCGCGTCGCCGACGCTGGAGAGAAGGCGGATGCGTGGCGCGGAGTCTGTTGCCGCAGGTTGGGTCATGTCATCTCCAGGAAGAGGGCGAGGTGGCGATCACGACGGCATAGCGCGCGATCTGCCGCGTGGGGTTGTAGTAGCTGGTGGGACGGTCGAGCACCAGCGCCAGGCAGTCGCCCGTGCCGAGCCGGTGGCGCTCGTCGCCGAGCGTGACTTCGATGCTTCCTTCGAGCACCCACACCTGCTGGTGGACCTGCGGTTCCCGCGCGCCGGTTTCGTAGGCCACGCGCGCCTTGGGCGGAAAAAGGATCTCGACGATGTGGATCGGCGATGCGGAGCCGCCGGGCGACACGTTGCGGCGCACATAGCCCGAATGCGGATCGCGCCATTGCAGCTGGTCGGCCAGCCGGGACACCGGCCCCGACGCAGGCACCGGCGCCTCGAACAGCGACGCCAGCGGAACGCCGAGGCCGGTTGCAAGTTTCTCGAGCAGCACCGCCGTCGGGCTGCTTTCGCCGCGTTCGATGAGCGAGATCATCGAGCGGCTGACGCCGCAATGCGCCGCCAGCGCCTCGAGCGAAAGGCCGCGGTCGGCGCGCAGGTCCCGCACGCGCTGCGCGATGCGGTCGTTGAGGCTGGGCGGCTGAGTTTCCATGATGCCGGATGAATATCCAACATCATGGAATAGAAGTCAAGGCGAGTTATCGACCGGCGGGAGCGTCCTGCCCGTCCTTCGGCCTCGACGACGGCTCCCAAGAATCAGGCGTGGTCGCGACCAGCTCCTTGAGGTTGGACCAGGGCTTTGCGCCCGGCACGGTGGTGCCGCCCGTGATCGCCACCTTCGCGAAGGCGACCATCCGCTCGCGCAGGTATTGCCTGTCGCTCTCGGGCCAGGTCTCGATGGAATGGGGCGCGCGGGCCACCACGATTTCGCGCGCACCGCGAATGCGGTCGTAGGCGGCGATGGTGCCTTCGAGTGTTTCGGCGCGGTCCCACAGGCCCTTGCCGAAGAAGGCGGCCGGCCACTTGTGCATGCCCGCGAGCGGCGCCGAGTTCGGATAGAAAAGGATGTGGTGGTCCGCCGCCATGCCGCCAAGGAACAGGTTGCGATCGGCCAGGTCGGGCGATGCGGGCAGGTAGCCCGCGCCGCTCGCAAAGGAAGACAACAGAATGGCGCCCTTGATGTTCGAAAGCCCCTTGGGCGGCTGGCATTCGGGCACCGGCATGTCGTAGCTGCACGCGCCCGAAAAGTTCTTGGCCATGGCCCATGCGGTCGACATCGAGCCGCGCGAATAGCCGCCAAGCAGGATCGGAATGCGCGTCGACTTCATGCCGCCCAGCAGCTTGCCGGCCGCCTCCTTGCCTTCGAGCACGCGGCCGTCGGGCGTGAGCAGCCGCAGGCCGTCGCCGCTGTCGAACTGCGCGAGCACGCGAAACACGTCCTCGCCCTGCTCCAGCGTGTGGGTGTCGCTGAATCCGCCGGAGATGCCCTCGCCGCGCCGGTCGTAGGCCAGCACGTCGAAGCCCGCCTGGTTGAGCGCATCGAGGTTCTCGCGCCACCAGCGCTGGCCCATGGTCTCGGTGGTGGCGTTCGGGAACTTGACGTCGACCGCGCGGCCCGTGGCCGGGTCGATGCGGTAGGGCTTTTCGTCGGGGTGCTGGATCGCGGTGAGCTGCCCGCCGCCGCCCGGCGCCATGACGACCAGCGCGCGCATCCTGCCGCCCTTGCCATCGTCGACGCCGCGGCCTTCGATGTACCAGCCGCGCAGCTTGACCGGATCGGCCATCTGCAGGTCGATGCGCTCGAAGCTGTCGCGCGGCACGGTGAACTCGACCACGAAGGTGCCGGCATCGGCGCGCGCAATCGCCTCGGCATAGGGCGCCTTGGCGAAGAAGGCCGGACGCCGGATCTGCCGCAGGTCGACGGGCCCTTCCGGATCGATCCTGCCGGAAGGATCGACCACGCCGGTCGAGCGCGTCGCGCGCGCCTTGTTCGGCGGCAGCCAGCGCTGCATCTGCGCATCGATGCGCGCAAAGCAGGCGGCATCGGCCTTGCAGGCGCGCCAGCGCTCCTTCAGCCGCGCATCTGTGAATTCGTCGACGTAGTAGTCGCTGTCCGCATAGCCCGCTGGCGGGCGGTAGGCATTGACGCCGAACGGCACGCAGGCGGTGCGGCCATCGGACTGCGGCAGCCGGTAGCCGGGCAGTTCGTGGTTGCGGTCGACGCCGACCCAGGCGCGGCAATCGGTGGGCGGCGGTGCCGCCCTTGCGCTCCTGGATGAAACAGCACCGCCATGCGAAGAGCAGCCGCCGATGGCCAGGGCCGCCGCGAGCACCGCAGCTGCGGCCGAGCCGATGCGAAAGAACGTGCGCATGTTCTCGTCTCCTTTCGATCCGCGCCATGCGCGGTTTCATCGCTACAACAGCATGAAAGCCGCGGCGGCCACCAGCGTGGGCCCGAGCGCACCCAGCAGCAGTCCGCCGGCGCCGATGGTCTCGTCGGAGAAGCCGCGCTTGAGCAGCGCGACGCCCGCGGGATTGGGCGCGTTGGCAATCACCGTCAGGCCGCCGCCGGCCACCGCGCCGGCCACGAGCATGTACTTCGATTCGTCCGAGATGTTGGTGATCAGCGAACCCAGGTAGGTGAGCGCCGCGTTGTCGGTGATGGCCGTGAGGCCCAGTGCGCCGAAGAACAAGGCGAGCGGCTGCAGGCTCGATACGACCGGCTCCAGCCACCACTGCTGCATGCCGCCGAGCACCACCAGCCCCGCCAGGAAGAAGCCGACGAGCAGTGCCTCCTTGATGATGAGCGGACTCTGGTGGCGCTCGTAGGCTTGCGTGTAGCCGAGAAACATCAGGAAGAGCCCGAGGAACGCCACCGGATGATGTGCGAACAGCACGATACCGGCCAGCAGCACGAGGTGCACCAGCGCCACGGCGGGCGGCACGGGCGCTTCGGAGAGCGCCGCGTGCGCGCTCGAAGCCGCGGGCAGGTGCTTGCGCAATACGAAAGTGGCCACGGTGGCGTTGACGAGCACGGCCACGGCGGCCTTCCAGCCGAAGGTGGCAAGCATGAAGGCGCTGTCCCATTGCCAGGTCGAGGCCACCATCAGCACCGGCGGCGCGGCGTACGACGTGAGCGTGCCGCCGATCGACACGTTGACGAACAGCACGCCCAGCGCGAGGTACTTCACGGCTTCGGGCACCTGCGGCCTGAAGATCTGCGGCGCGAGCATCAGCGCCGCAATGGTCATGGCCGCGGGCTCGGTGACGAGCGAGCCCAGCAGCGGAACGGCCGCCAGGCCGAGCCATGCCGCCGCAACGGGCGTGGGCAGCGGCAGCACCCGCGCGACAAGGCTCACGCCCGACATGACGGTGCGCAGCACGGGCCGCGAGGCGGCCACCACCATCACGACGAAGACGAACAGGGGCTCGGTGTAGTTGCGCGACTCCGCATAGCCGAGTGCCGGCCCGCCGCCAACGACCAGGGCCATCGCAAGCACAAGCACGATGGCCCAGAAGCCGAAGACGACTTCCACCTCGCCCAGCAGGTGAAAGAGGCCGGCATGGCGGGGAAAGCGGTGCGACAGCCGCTCGAACTGCTTGGCGGCGAAGGTGTGGACGAGCGCGACGGCGAAGATCGCTGCGGCAAGGTACTGGATGGTGGGCTCTTGCATGGGACGGATGGCGTGGTTGATCCGCGTGGCGGCCCGACCATCGCATGAACCTGCGGCGCCGCCAACAAGAAGCAAGCGGCCCCGCACCCAGCCCCAGTTTAACGGGGCCCGCCGGCTAGGGCTGCTGCAGGCGCTGCAGCAGCTCCGCGCTCGGGTAGCCGTCCGCGGGCAGGCCCACGCTGCGCTGGTAGCGGCGCAGCCCTTCGCGCGTGGCGGGGCCCATGACGCCGTCGGCCGCGCCAGTGGCAAAGCCGCGCCGGGTGAGCGCGGCCTGCAGTTCGGCGATCTGGCTGCGCGAGAGCGCCGTCAGGTTCCTCGGCCATGGCGCCTGCACGTCGGGGCCGCCGCCCAGGCGCTGCGCGAGCAGGCCCACGGCGAGCGCGTAGTTGGTCGAGTTGTTGTAGCGCAGCACGGCGCGAAAGTTCGGCCCGACCAGGAAGGCCGGCCCCTGCGCGCCCGCGGGCAGCAGCACCGAGCCATCGGCAAATTCCGGCAGCGGCTGGCCGTCCATGCTCGTGATTCCCTCGGCCGCCCACTGCGCGCTCGGCTGGCGCACGGCCATGTCGGCGCGGCCGTAGTCGAAGCCCGCGGGCAACTTGATCTCCACGCCCCACGGCATGCCGGCCTGCCAGCCCGAGCGCGAGAGAAAGTTGGCCGTCGAGGCCACCACGTCGGGCATGCTGCCCCAGATGTCGCGGCGCCCGTCGCCGTCGGCATCCACCGCGTAGGCCAGGAAGTTCGACGGCAGGAATTGCGTCTGGCCCATGGCGCCCGCCCAGGAGCCGATCATGCGGTCGCGCGCGATGTCGCCGCTGTCGAGGATCTTCAGTGCCGCGAGCAGCTCGCGGCGCGCCCAGTCTTCGCGCCGGCCCTCGAAGCCGAGCGTGGCCAGCGCGTCGATGACCGGGGTGCTACCGTAGTTGCCGCCGTAGTTGCTTTCCATGCCCCAGATGGCGACGACGACGGTGGCCGGCACGCCATAGCGCGCGGCGGCCGCATCGGCTTCGGCGCGCACCTGCTGCAGCTTGTCCTGGCCCGTGGCAATGCGCTGGGGCGAGACGGTGTTGTCGAGATAGTCCCAGACCGTGCGTGTGAACTCGGGCTGGGCGCGGTCCAGCTCGATCACGCGCGGAAGAAACTGCACCTGGTCGAAGGCGCTTTGCAAGGTGGCTTCGCGGATGCCGGATGCGCGTGCGGTGGCGCGGAAGTCTGCCACCCATTTGGCGAAGCGCTGCTGCTCGAGCGCGGCAGCGTCAGGGGCTGCGGGCGCGGGCGCAGTTGCGGGCCGCTGACTCGCCGTGGAGCCCGGCGGCTGCGACGCCGGCCCGGGCGGTGCGGAAGCGCAGCCCGCGACAAGCGCCGCGGTGGCTGCGGCCACAAGGGCGGGCCGGATGGTGGACTGCAGGAATGAGGTGCTGCTGGTTGGATGCATCCGCGGATTCTCACCCGTGCTGCACGGCGGCAAGCCGTTCTCACGCACCGACGCGCCCCTTTCCTACAGCTGCGGTGGGCGGGCCAGCGAGCATGGGCCGTCAGCAGCAGCGAACTCCCGCGGCTCGAATCTCGAAGGGGACAGTGATGCCACATCAAACCTACGCCGCATGCATCGAGGCGTGCAACGGCTGCGCCACCGCATGCCATCACTGCGCCGCGTCCTGCCTGAAGGAGCCCGACGTCCAGATGATGGCCCGGTGCATCGCGCTCGACATGGATTGCGCGGCCGCCTGCCAGTTTGCCGCGGCCGCCATGGCGCGCGGCAGCGAACATGCGAAAGCCATCTGCGCGCTGTGCGCCGGCATCTGCGAAGCCTGCGGCGAGGAATGCGCCAGGCACAAGCACGAGCACTGCCAGGCCTGCGCCAAGGCCTGCCGCGATTGCGCAGCCGCGTGCCGCGCGATGGCACGCTGAGCTGCCGCGACCGGCTCGCGCGCGTCCGGCTATGCCTTGCCGGACGCCACCTGCTGCGTGAATGAAAGCGCCAGGAAATCGACAAAGGCCCGCACGCGCGCGGCCAGCTGGTGCCGCTGCGGATACACCGCGTAGATGTCGGCATCGGGCGTGAAGTACTGCGGCAGCACCTGCACCAGGCGGCCGTTGCGCAGGTAGCGGTTGATGTCCCACTCCGCCCGCATCAGGATGCCGTGGCCTTCGAGCGCCCAGTTCACGGCGATCTCGCCGTCGTTGGTCGCGAGGCTGCCGCGCGTCTTGATCGATTCGGTGCGCGCATGGCGGCCTCGGCCGCTCGTCAGGCGCCAGACGCCGTAGGCTTCCTCGCCCTGGCGAATGCCGATGCAGTTATGCCTGGCCAGGTCGTTCGGAACCTTGGGCATGCCGCGCGCCGCCAGGTAGGCGGGCGATGCGCACAGCAGCCGGCGGTTCGATGCGATGTGCCTTGCCACCACGCGGCTGTCCGGCGGCGCGCCAAAGCGCACGCAGACATCGAACAGGTCTTCGCTCGGCGCCGGTGGATTGACCGACAGCTGCAGCTGCACCTCCACGGCCGGATGCTTGCGCACGAAGCGCGAGATCAGCGGCGCCACATGGCTGCGCCCGAAGCCCAGCGTGGCGTTCACGCGCAGCAGGCCGCGCGGCGTGGCGCGCGACACGCCCAGCAGCTCCTCCATGCCGTCGATCTCGCCGAGGATGCGGCGCGCATGCTCCAGGTACAGCTCGCCCTCGGGCGTGAGGCTCATGCGGCGCGTGGAGCGGTTGACCAGCAGCACGCCCGCGCGCGATTCCATCAGCGCCAGGTGCTTGCTGACCGCGGGTGTGGTGATGCCCAGCTCCCGCGCGGCGGCGCTCAGGCTGCCGGCGCTGGCCAGGGTGGAAAAGAAGCCGAGATCGGCCGGAAGGATGGCGCTGCTCATCGTGGCCCCACTGTTGAACTCAGGTTAACAATGGCTTCACTTTAGCGCCGATTCCGCGGGCTGCTGCTTCTTACAGTGGAATCTCTTTTTCAACCTCCCGCAGGCATCGCCATGAAGACGTACAAGATCGCAACCATTCCCGGAGACGGCATCGGCAAGGAAGTCGTGCCCGCGGGCCAGCAGGTGCTCGAAGCGCTGGCTTCGGCCGGCAGCAGCTTCACGTTCGAGTTCGAGAATTTCGGCTGGGGCGGCGACCACTACCGCGAACACGGCGCGATGATGCCGGCCGACGGCCTCGATGCGCTGCGCGGCAAGGACGCGATCCTGTTCGGCTCGGCGGGCGATCCGCATATTCCCGACCACATCACGCTCTGGGGCCTGCGCCTGAAGATCTGCCAGGGCTTCGACCAGTACGCCAACGTGCGCCCGACGCGCATCCTGCCCGGCATCGACGGCCCGCTCAAGCGCTGCGGCCCCCATGATCTGAACTGGGTCATCGTGCGCGAGAACTCCGAGGGCGAGTACGCCGGCGTCGGCGGCCGCGTGCACCAGGGCCATCCGATCGAGGCCGCCACCGACGTGTCCATGATGACGCGCGCCGGCGTCGAACGCATCATGCGCTTCGCCTTCAAACTGGCGCAGTCGCGGCCCCGCAAGCTGCTCACGGTCGTCACCAAGAGCAACGCCCAGCGCCACGCGATGGTGATGTGGGACGAGATCGCGCTGCAGGTCTCGAAGGAGTTCCCGGAGGTCACCTGGGACAAGGAACTGGTCGACGCATCGACCGCACGCATGATCAACCGGCCGGCCTCGCTCGACACCATCGTCGCCACCAACCTGCATGCCGACATCCTGAGCGACCTGGCCGCCGCGCTCGCGGGCAGCCTGGGCATCGCACCCACCGGCAACATCGACCCCGAGCGGCGCTACCCGTCGATGTTCGAACCGATCCACGGCTCCGCCTTCGACATCATGGGCAAGGGCCTGGCCAATCCGGTCGGCACCTTCTGGTCGGTCGTGATGATGCTGGAGCACCTGGGCGAGGCCGAGGCCGCCCGGCGCGTCATGCAGGCGGTCGAAGCCGTGACGGCCGACCCCGCGCTGCACACGCGCGATCTCGGCGGCCGCGCCACCACCGCGCAGGTCACGCAGGCCGTGTGCGCACGGCTCGCGTAACCCAATCAAACACACGGCGCAGACCGTCAGCCAGGAGACAAAGACATGTTGAAGCAACCATTCGCCATCGGGCGCCGCCGCGCCCTCGCGGGAACCGCCCTGGCGGCCCTCGGCCTTTGCATCGCGCCCTGGGCCACTGCCCAGGAGCCGTGGCCGGCCAAGCCGATCAGCCTGGTCGTGCCCTTTCCTTCCGGCGGCACCACCGACGTGCTGGCCCGCGCGCTCGCCGATGCGCTGTCCAAGGCCCTGGGCCAGCCCGTGATCGTGGAAAGCAAGCCGGGCGCCGGCGCCACGCTCGGCGCCGACTACGTCGCCAAGGCCAGGCCCGATGGCTACACGCTGCTGATGGGCGCGGTGCACCACACCATCGCGACCAGCGTCTACAAGAAGCTGCCCTACGACTTCCAGAAAGACTTCGCGCCGATCACCACGGTGGCGATGGTGCCGAACGTGCTGGTGGTCAATGCCTCGCTCACGCCGGCCAAGTCGGTGGCCGAGCTGGTCGCGCTTGCCAAGGCGTCGCCGAAGGAGCTGGCCTACGGCTCCAACGGCAACGGCACGGCGCAACACCTGATCGGCACCCAGTTCCAGGCCAGCACCGGCGTCAAGCTGCTGCACGTGCCGTACAAGGGCAGCGGTCCGCTCACCACCGACCTGCTGGGCGGGCAGGTGGACATGTCCTTCGACACCATCACGCCCGTGCTGCAGCACATCAAGGGCGGCAAGCTGCGCGCGCTGGCCGTCACCACCGCCAAGCGTTCCGCCGTACTGCCCGAGGTGCCGACGCTCGAGGAGGCCGGGCTCAAGGGCTTCGACATCGGCACCTGGTTCGGCGTGCTCGCGCCGGCCGGAACGCCGAAGGACATCACCGCAAAGCTCCACATCGAGATGGCCAGGATCATCAAGTCGCCGGAGTTCGCCGAGCGGATGCGCGCGATCGGCGCCGACCCGATCGGCGACAGCTCCGCCGAGATGGCGGCCCGCATCCGCGAGGAGACGGCGAAGTTCGCGAGGCTGGTCAAGGAGGGGAAGGTCGCGGTCGAGTAGGCCGGATTCACGACGATCTTGTTACTCCCCGCTGCGCTCGCCAGTCCCTAGAGTTGCCTTGCGGCGCCAACCACGGCGCGCCACAAGGAGCCGGCGATGAGCAGCAACAGCAGGAACAGCAGGAACAGCAGCAAGAACGACCGCGTCGCGCAGGCGCTCGGCATCTATCGAAGCATCGCGGCGTGCAACGAGCGCCTTGCGCGCGGCAACGACGTCCACGCGCTCACGGCGGCGTTGATGCTGCCCTGCTACCACGCCGAGTTCAGGCGCGTGGCGAGCGAGCTGAACCATTCGGAGCAGGACGAGCTGGGCGCCGCGCTCGAACGCTACCTGCCTGGCAACGCCGCAGTGACCGCGTCCTACAACGAACTCCTGGTTGGCCTGCGGCTGCGGCCGGCCCGCTGATCTGCCCACACAGACCCGGGAGCCATGCCGACGCGCGGCTGTTCTGATCCAGAACAACCCCGCGTACCAGGGCGATTTCGCCGCGGCCCGCAAGGAACTGCGCGGGCGTCTCGGCCTGGACAGGTGATCGCCCGCCGCCCCGCCGCAAGCGGCTGATACACTTTGCGCGCGTTGTCAGGTGTCCTGGCGCCCCGTGTAAACGGCGGGGTGGCCAGGGTGAAACGGGAAGTCGGTGCGCGGCGGTGGAGAGAACACCGCGCAATGCCGACGCTGCCCCCGCAACGGTAAACGAGTCAAGAAGCAAGACCCCGGGATTCGGTCCCGCGCCACTGTGCCGCGAACGGCATGGGAAGGTGGTCTTGCTGCAGAGCCGATGGCTCTGCGCTCGTGAGCCCGGAGACCGGCCTGACGACCAGCGCATGACCTTGCGGTGGGCGAGGATCGGCGGGCGGCGCATGGCGTCCGGCTCGATGCAGGTGTGCATCCGCCGGAACCGCATCCACTGGCGCCCCTCCGATTTCTCTCCCCCCGCCCGGTCGTACCGACCATCTATCGCGCGGCGGGCGCGGAGGAATCATCATCATGAACAAGCGAGCCATCGCTCCAGGCAGTGCGCCGACGCCGGGAACCGTGTGGTTCGTCGGTGCGGGCCCGGGCGATCCGGAACTCATCACCGTCAAGGGCCGCGGCCTCGTCGAGCGCGCCGGGGCGATCCTGTTCGCGGGCTCGCTCGTGAGCGAAACCGCCATGCGCTGGGCGCGGCCGGACTGCGCCATTGCCGACAGCAAGGACATGACGCTCGAGCAGATGTCGGCCTGGCTGATCGCGCAGGCCGCGCGCTGCGAGACCGTGGTGCGCCTGCAGACCGGCGACCCGGGCCTGTACGGCGCACTGATCGAGCTGGTGCAGCCGCTGGATGCGGCGGGCGTGCCGATCGGCGTGGTGCCGGGCGTGTCCTCCGCCATGGCCTCGGCGGCGGCGGCGGTGGAAAGCCTCACGCTGCCCGAGGTCACGCAGACCGTGATCTTCACGCGCGTCGAAGGCCGCACGCCCATGCCCGAGGGCGAGTCGCTCGAGGCGCTCGCCGCGCACCACAGCACGCTGTGCATCTTCCTGAGCATCACCCTGATGGGCAAGGTCACGGCCGCGCTCACGGCCGCCGGCTGGTCGCCCGATGCGCCCGTGGTGGTGGTTCACAAGGCAAGCTGGCCGGGCGAAGAGAAGATCGTGCGCGGCACGGTCGCGACCATCCAGGCGCTGTGCCGCGAGGCCCGCATCGCGAGCCAGTCGATGATCATCGCCAGCCCCACGCTGGGCGCGCGGCAGTGGACCACGCTCGCCAAATCCAAGCTCTACGACGCGAGCTTCACGCACCGCTTCCGGCGCGCGAGCGTTCCCGTCCAAACCCTGCGCCAGGAACTCCCATGAACTCCGAAACCATTCTGCTGGTGGGCCACGGCTCGCGCGAAAAATCCGGCAACGACGAGATCGAGGCCTTTGCCGCGCAATGGCGCGAGCGGCAGCCGGGCTGGCGCATCGAGGTCTGCTTCATCGAGTTCTCCGAGATCACGATGAGCGAGGGCCTGCGCCGCGCGGCCGAGAGCGCGCGGCGCGTGATCGTGGTGCCGCTCATCCTCAATGCCGCGGGCCACGTGAAGATGGACGTGCCGCAGGCCATCGACGGCGCCCGGCTCAAGTACCCGATGGTGCAGTTCCTCTACGCGCCGCACCTCACGGCCTGCGATCCGATCCTCGCGATCCTCAAGCGCCGCCTCAAGGACGCGATGCAGGCGCTCGACATGCCCGACCCGACCACCACCGGCGTGGTGATCCTGGGCCGGGGTTCGTCGGACCGCCAGGCCAATGGCGACATGGCCAAGATGGCGCGCTGGCTGATGGAGGAGACCGACCACGAGCTGGTCGACCTTGCCTTCACCGGCATCACCTACCCGCGCCTGGAGAAGGCCGTGCAGCGCCAGGGCCTGCTGGGCATGAAGCAGGTGGTGGTGCTGCCCTACTACCTGTTCAACGGCACGCTGGTCGAACGCATCGCGCGCCAGGTCGAGCACCTGAAGGCGCAGTACCCGACGATCCGTTTCGTTTCCACGCGCTACTTCGGCTTCGAGCCCGAGATCTTCGCGCTGCTCGAACAGCGCGTGGACGACCTGCGGCGCGGCGCGCCGGCCGCGCTCATGCCTTGCGACGGCTGCAAGTTCCGCGACTTTGCGGTGGAGCACGGGCTGGGCGGCCACCACCATGGCGATGCGGCGGCGCACGGCCACGACCACGACCACGATCACGACCACGCGCATGGCCACGTCCATGCGCACGACGCGGTGCCGGCGCTGCGATGAAGCCGACGCACGCCCCGGCGGCCAACGTCGTCACCGAGCAGCTCACCGCGGCGGGCCGCGCCATCGAGCACGACTCCTTCGCGGTGATCGACCGCGAGGTGGCCTCGCATGCCTACACGGCCGACCAGTGGCCCGTGGTGCGCCGCATGATCCATGCGAACGCCGACTTCGACTTCAACGGCCTGACCGACTTCCACCCGGAGGCAGTCGACGCCGCCATTGCCGCCATCCGCTCGCGCGCCAGCCGCGTGCTGGCCGATGTCGAGATGATCTGCGTCGGCCTCTCGGCGCCGCGCCTCGCGCACTTCGGCATGGGCACTCACCAGTTCATCAGCGACCCGGACGTGATCTCGCAGGCGATGGCCGAAGGCACCACGCGCGCGGTGCAGGCCATGCGCAAGGCGCACCGGCTCGGGCTGGTCGACGGCGCGATCGTCGGCATCGGCAATGCACCGACCGCGCTGATCGAGATCGTGCGGCTGATCCGCGAAGAGGGCGCGCGCCCCGCGCTGGTGGTGGGCATGCCGGTGGGCTTCGTGTCGGCGGCCGAATCGAAGGACCTGGCCGCGCTCGAAGACGAGGTGCCCTGGATCGTGATCCGCGGGCGCAAGGGCGGCTCCACGCTGGTGGTGGCCGCGATCCACGCGCTGCTGGGCCTGGCCGAGGCGCGCGAACACGCCGCATGATGGACAAGGGCGCGCCCCGCGGCACCCGCACCGGTTTCACGACCGGTGCGTGTTCGGCCGCGGCGGCGCGCGCGGCGGTGATCGGCCTGGTCACGGGCCAGGTGCCCGACCACGTCGAGTGCCTGCTGCCCAACGGTGATCTCGTGCGCTTCGCGGTACACGATGGCCGCGTCGACAGCGCGAGCGCGCACGCCATGGTCATCAAGGACGCCGGCGACGACCCCGACTGCACCGACAAGGCCCATCTCACGGCCGACGTGCGCCTGCTGCCCGATCTGGCGGGCCAGGTGGTGCTGGCCGGCGGCACCGGCGTGGGCACCGTCACCATGCCGGGCCTCGGGCTCGCCGTGGGCGGGCCGGCCATCAACCCGGTGCCGCGCCGCAACATCGAGGCGAACGTGCGCGCGGTGGGCGCGGCGCTGCTCGACGAGGTCGGCCTCGAAGTCGCGATCTCCGTGCCGCAGGGCGAGGAGATGGCCAAGAAGACGCTCAATGCGCGCCTGGGCATCCTCGGCGGCATTTCGATCCTCGGCACCACCGGCATCGTCAAGCCGTATTCCACCGCCGCCTACCGCGCGAGCGTGGTGCAGGGCGTGCAGGTGGCGGGCACGCTGGGCCATGGCGTGGTCGTGCTCACGACCGGCGGGCGCACCGAGAAATTCGTGATGGCCGAAATGCCGGAGCTGCCCGAGCCGGCCTTCGTGCAGATGGGCGACTTCCTGCGCTACGCGATGGGCGCCGCGGTCAAGGCCGGAATCCGGAAGGTGGTGATCGGCGGCATGGTCGGCAAGCTCACCAAGATCGCGCAGGGCGAGACCATCACCCACGCCGGCCGGGCCGAGGTCGACACCGGCCTGCTGGCCGACCTGGCCGCCGGACTCGGCGCGCCGCCCGATGTGTGCGATGCGATCCGCGGCAACGAGACCGCGCGCTATGCCGGCGAGCGCATGGACGCGCTCGGGCTCGGCACCGCCTTTCACACGGCGCTCGCGCAGCGCGTCATCCAGACGCTGCGCACGCGCTACCCCGACCAGTTCGAACTGAAGGTGCTGGTCTGCGACTTCGAAGGCCGAAAGATCGCGGAGGCCCCGTGAACGACAGCGAGAACAACAACATGACCAACAAATGCCGCATCCTCGGCGTGCTGGACGACGGCGATGCGAGCCTCGGGCGCGGCGCGATGGCCCACCTGCAAAAGGCGCAACTGGTGATCGGCGCCGCGCGCACGCTGGCGCTGTTCGCGCCGCACATCGCGCCCGGCGCGGTGCAGCGCGATCTCACGGGCGCGCTGTCGCAGGTGCCCGAATGGATCCGCGCCGCGCAGGCCGAAGAGCGCCGCGTGGTCGTGCTGGCCACCGGCGATCCGCTGTGCCATGGCATTGCGGCCTTCCTGGCCGCGCGCCTGTGCATCGAGGCGATCGAGGTCATTCCGAACGTATCGACGCTGCAGCTGGCCTGCGCGCGGCTCGGCCTGCCGTGGCAGGAGATGAAGTTTGCCTCCGTGCATGCGAAGGATGCGGGCGACTGGCTCCCCGGCTCGCCGCCCGCGCACGGCCTCTATGCGCTGCTGCGCGACATCCGCCAGCACGACCGGCTGGCCGTGCTCACCAGCCCCGACAACACGCCCGACCGCATCGCGCGCATGCTGGTGGCCGAAGGCCTGGCCGACGATTTCGAGATGGCCGTGGCCGAGCGCCTGTGCCAGCCCGAGGAGCGCGTGGTCAGCGGCATGCGCATCACGGCCGCGGCGCAGATGCGCTTTGCCGATCCGAACGTGGTGCTGCTCTGGCGCACGCGGCTGCGCGCGCCGCAGGTGCTGTTCGGCTTGCCGGATGCGAGCTTCGAGCAGCGCCATCCCGAGAAGGGCCTGATCACCAAGAACGAGGTGCGCGCCGTCTCGCTCGCGCGCATGCAGCTGCGCGCCGACAGCGTGGTGTGGGACATCGGCGCGGGCTCCGGCTCGGTCGGGCTGGAGGCCGCGCGGCTGTGCTGGCGCGGCCATGTCTACGCGATCGAGAAGAACGCGGACGACAGCGCCATCGTCGCGCGCAACCGCCAGGCCATGGGCATCAGCAACCACAGCCTGGTGCACGGCAAGGCGCCCGAGGGCCTGGCGGCCTGGGCCGATCCGGATGCGGTCTTCATCGGCGGCTCCGGCGGCGAGCTGGCAGAGCTCATCGCGCTGGTGCTGCGGCGCCTGCGGCCGGGCGGCTGGCTGGTGATGAACTTCGTGACCATCGAGAACCTCGCGGCTGCGGTCGAGGCGCTCAAGGCGCAGGGCGCGGCCTGGGACGTGCTGCAGCTGCAGGCCTCGCGCAGCAAGCCGATCCTGCACATGCACCGGCTCGCGGCCGAGAACCCGGTGTGGCTGGTCTGTGCGCAAGCAGGCGGTGTGGCATGACGGCACCCGGCATGCTCCACGGCGTATCGCTCGGCCCGGGCGATCCGGACCTGATCACGCGCCGCGCCTGGTCCCTGCTGACGCGCGCCGATGCGGTCTGGACCTACCCGGTGCGCAGCCTGCGCAAGGAAAGCTACGCGCTCGACATCGCGCTGCGCGCCGGCCTGTCGGCGCCCGCGCAGCACCAGGCGCTGCTGTTCCCGATGACCCACGACGCCGAGAAGCTCGCGCGCCACTGGCTGAAGGCCGCGGAGACCGTGCAGGCGCTGCTGGCCACCGGGCAGGACGTGCTGTTCCTGGTCGAGGGCGATGCCTCCACCTACGCGAGCTTCTGCTACCTGGCGCGCGTGCTGCGCGAGCTCGACCCGGCCGCGCGCATCGACGTGGTGCCCGGCGTCACCTCGTTCAACGCGGCCTGCGCGCGCCTGCAGCTGCCGCTCTCGGAGCAGGACGACACCGTGGCCATCGTGCCGGCGGCCTACGGCATTGCGGCGGTCGAGAAGATGCTGGACGACTTCGACACGCTGGTGCTCATGAAGGTCAAGCCGCTGCTCGACGACCTGATCGACCTGCTGGCGCGGCGCGGCCTGCTCGCGCACAGCCGCTTCATCGAAAAGGCCGGCTCGCCGGTCGAACGCATCGTGCACGACGTGGCCAGCCTGAAGGGCAGCAAGGTCAACTACTTGTCGCTGCTGCTGGTGAAGAACCCCGGCCGCGAACGCGGCGAACTGGTGCGCGGCTGCCGCAAGAAGACCAGCACCGAAATCGAAGAGGACAACCCGAATGACGAATGAAGCCGCACCCCGTGTGGTGCTTGTGGCCATCACCAAACATGGCGCGCAGCAGGCCGCCGGCCTGGCCCGCCAGCTGCCGGAGGCCAGCGTGTGCGTGGCGGACAAGTTCGCGCCGCTCATGGCCGGCTTGCCCAACCCGGTGCGCGCCTACGCGGGCGCCTTCCGCGACGAGATCGCAGCGCTGTTCGCGGACTTCGACCAGGTCGTGTTCTTCGTCTCGCTCGGTGCCGTGGTGCGGCTGATCGCGCCGCACCTCAAGAGCAAGGACGAGGACCCGGGCGTGCTGGTGGTGGACGACGCCGCGCAGTTCGTGATTCCGGTGCTCTCGGGCCACGTGGGTGGCGCCAACGCGATGGCCGAGCAGGTCGCTTCGCTGCTGGGCGCCACGCCGGTGCTGACCACCGCGTCGGACGTGGGCAAGACGATTCCGGTCGACATCCTCGGCCGCGAGCTCGGCTGGAAGGTGGAGGCACCCAAGATCAACATCACGCGCGTCTCGGCCCATGTGGTGAACGGCGAGCCGATTGCGGTGGTGCAGGAAGCGGGCAGCGCCGGCTGGTGGACCCGCCCCACGCCCCTGCCCGCCAACATCCACCGCTTCGCGCGCTTCGACGAGGTCGACCTCGCGCGCTTCAAGGCCGTGCTGTGGATCACGCAGGCCGAAGTCAGCGCCGAACGCTGGAGCGCGCTGGCCGAGCGGCTCGTCGTCTATCGGCCGCCGCTATGAGCACCGTGCGCTACGCCATCGGCTTGGGCTGCGACCGCGGCACGCCGCAGGCCACGCTGCAGCAGGCGATCGACGAAGCGCTGGCCGGCATCGGCACGCAGCTCGCGCAGGTGGCGGCGGCAGCCAGCATCGACCTGAAGGCCGACGAACCGGGCCTGCTGGCACTGGCCGCGGCCCACGGCTGGGCGTTGCGCTTCTACTCTGCCGCGCAGCTGGCAGAAGTGCCCGTGCCGCATCCGTCGGAAACGGTGCGCCGCCACACCGGCACGCCTTCGGTCAGCGAGGCGGCCGCGCTGCTGGCCGGCGGCGGCCTGCCGATGGCGGCGCTGGTCGTCCCCAAGCACAAGCACCGCGGCGCCGACGGGCGCCACGCGACGGTCTCGATCGCGCGCATGTCCTGATGAACTCCAACCCTCACTCTCTCGAATGGAACCCGCAATGAACGCCTCCTCCACGCACACCACTTCCCACACCGGCGGCTTCGCCCATGCCGGCACGGCGCGCAGCCTGCTGCTGCAATTGGCCGGCGCCGCAGCGCTGGGCCTGTTCGTCCTGTACGGCGTCGCCTTTGCCGAAAGCCCGCTCGCCCACAACGCCGCGCACGACGTGCGCCACGTCACGGTCAAGCCCTGCCACTGAGCGCGGAGCGTCCCATGATCTTCCAACGACTGATCTGGTCCGCGCTGGCGGCGGCCGTGCTGGTGGGCAGCGTGCAGACCGGCGTGCAGCAGTGGCAGGCCACGCCGATCATCCAGGCGGCCGAAAGCTACGAATCGCAGAAGGCCGCGCCTGCAGGCCACGGCCATGACGCGGCGCATGCCCACGGCGCTGCCGCGGATGAAGTTCAATGGCAGCCCGAGGACGGCGCCGAGCGCAGCTTCTGGAGCTGGGTCGCCAACATGCTGCATGCCTTCAGCATGGCGCTGCTGGTGCTTGCGGCAATGGGCGTCTGCCTCTGGCGCGGCACGCGCATGCGCTCGCTGCCGCTGGCGCTGCTGGTGTCTGCCGCCGGCTGGCTGAGCTTTCACTTCTGGCCGTCGCTCGGGCTGCCGGCCGAGATCCCCGGCATGGATGCGGCCCGGCTGGGTTCGCGCCAGGGCTGGTGGGTGCTGGCCGCAGCCGGCGCGGCGCTGGCCTGCATCTCGCTCGCGGGCCTGCGCAGTGCCTTGCGCTGGCCCGCGGCTGCGGCCTGGCTCGCGCTGCCTTTCGTGGTGGGTGCGCCGCAGGCCGCAGGCGATCCTTTCGCGGGCTTCGGGCCCGAGGCACAGGCCGCGCTGCGGACGCTCGATGCGCGCTTCATCTGGGTGACCACCTGGATCTCGCTGAGCTTCTGGGCCTCGACGGGCGTGGCCTGCGGCCTGGCCTTCGAGCGCTGGCTGCGGCCGGTGCTGGCCGCTGCGTTCGGCAATTCGCGCACCGCGCCGGCACTGGAGGTGAATCCATGAGCGGCAAGATTTCATTGGTCGGCATCGGGCCCGGCCACCACGACCACATGACGGGCCGCGCGCTGGCCGCGATCGCCGAAGCCGACGTGGTGGTCGGCTACAGCACCTACATCAAGCTGGTGGCCGACCTGCTCGAGGGCAAGGAAGTGATCCGCAAGGGCATGACCGAGGAGCTCGACCGCGCGGTCAATGCGCTCGAATGTGCCCGCGAGGGCAAGAAGGTGGCGCTGATCTCCAGCGGCGATGCCGGCGTCTACGGCATGGCCGGCCCGACCTACGAGGTGCTGTTCCAGGCCGGCTGGACGCCGGACTCCGACATCGCCGTCGAGGTGGTGCCCGGCGCGTCGGCCATCAACGCCTGCGCGGCGCTGGTGGGCGCGCCGCTCACGCACGACTTCTGCTCGATCTCGCTGAGCGACCTGCTCACGCCCTGGCCCGTGATCGCGCGGCGGCTCGACGCGGTGGCGGCGGCCGACTTCGTGGTGGCTCTCTACAACCCGAAGAGCGGGCGGCGCACCCAGCAGATCGTGCAGGCGCAGCAGCTCTTCCTGCGGCACCGGCGGCCGGACACGCCGGTGGCGGTGGTCAAGTCGGCCTACCGCCGGCGCGAGCGCATCGAGTTCACCACGCTTGCCCACATGAGCGAGTGCGACATCGGCATGCTGACGACGGTGCTCATCGGCAACAGCCACACCTTCGTGCAGCACGGCCTCATGGTCACGCCGCGCGGCTATGCCAACAAGTACGACCTGGACGATGGCGGCAACACGCGCAGCGGCGAGAAGCCAGGCCGCTCGCTGTCGACCGGCCTGCTGGGCTGGATGGCCAACCTGCGCGCCGACCATGCCGAAGGCGCGAGCGCCGCCGCGCTGGCGGCGCAGCACCGCCTGCCCGTCGATTACATCGAGGCCGTGCTGGCCGCACCGGCCGAGGAAGAAGAAAGCCCCGCGGCCGCGCCGCTCGAGGAGACGCAGGAATGAGCGAGGTGGTCAAGCCCAAGATCGGCGGCTACAAGCGCCACCTGCTGGTCTGCACGGGACCGCGCTGCAGCCCCGACGGCGCCTCGCAGGACCTGTTCGACAGCCTGGGCGACAAGTTCAAGGCCGCGGGCCTGAACGAGGGTGCACTGCGCGTCAAGCGCAGCCGCGTCGGCTGCTTCGCGGCCTGCAAGGGCGGGCCGGTGATGTGCGTGCAGCCCGACGGCACCTGGTACTACAACGTCACGCCGGAGAACATGGACCGCATCCTGTCGCAGCACCTGGTGGGCGGCGTGGTGGTGGAAGACCTGGTGTTCCACCAGGGACCGGGCCTCGCGCCAGACACGGCCGCCTGAGGCGCTGCAGTCGCACGCCGGCTATTCGACAAAGAGCAGCGCCGGGCATTCGAGCGAGGCGCGCACGGCCTGCACGAACTCGGCCGCCAGCTGGCCGTCGACCACGCGGTGGTCGAAGGAGGATGACAGGTTCATCATGCGGCGCGCGACCACGGCGCCATCCTTCATCACCGGGCGCTGCACGATGCGGTTGACGCCGACGATCGCCGCCTCGGGCGCATTGATGATCGGCGTGGACGCGATGCCGCCCAGCGCGCCGAGGCTGGTGACGGTAATGGTCGAGCCGCTCAGCTCGTCGCGCGTGGCGCGGCCCGCGCGCGCGGCCTCGGCCAGGCGCGCGATCTCGGTTGCGCTGGACCAGGGGTCGCGCGCTTCGGCGTGGCGCAGTACCGGCACCATGAGGCCCACGGCGGTCTGGGTCGCGATGCCGGCATGCACTGCGCCGTGGCGCGTGAGCACGCCGGTCTCGTCGTCGAAGCGGGCATTGACCTGCGGAAAGCGCGGCACCGCCAGCACGATGGCGCGCACCAGCAGCGGCAGCAGCGTCAGGTGCGCCCGCTCGCTGCCCCAGCGTTCGTTGAGCCGCGCGCGCAGCAGCTCCAACTCGGTCACGTCGACTTCCTCGACGTAGGTGAAGTGCGGGATGCGGCGCATCGCATCCTGCATGCGCTGCGCGATGCGGCGGCGCACGCCGGTCACGGGCACGGCCTCCTCGTCGTGGCGCTCCGCGTAACGCGGCGGGCCCGGCGCCTGCGCGCCCTGCCTGCGGAGCAGCCAGGCGTCGAGGTCCTCGTGCAGGATGCGGCCGTCCGCGGCGCTGCCCGGCACCTGCTGCAGATCGATGCCGAGCACCGCGGCGCGATGGCGCACCGCGGGTGCGGCGAGCGGCTTGCCGGCCGATGAGGATATGCGCACGGCCGGAGCGGATGTCGCCGCAGCTGCTACCGCCGGTGCAGGTGCCGGCACGGGCGCGGACGCGCGTGCGTGCGCGGCCGGCACCTGCACCGCCTCACCCTGCGCCTCCACGTCGATCCGTATCAGCTCCGCGCCCACCGCGAGCTGCTGCCCCACTTCGCCGCCGAGCGCGAGCACCCGGCCCGCGACCGGCGAGGGAATCTCGACGGTGGCCTTGTCGGTCATCACGTCGGCCAGCACCTGGTCTTCCGCCACCGTGTCGCCGGGCTGCACGCGCCACGCCACCAGCTCCACCTCGGCAATGCCTTCGCCAAGGTCCGGCACCTTGATTGCATGCGTGGCCATTCAGTTCTCCATGACGCGGCGCATCGCCGCGCCGACGCGCGCCGGCCCCGGAAAGTAGGCCCACTCCTGCGCATGCGGATAGGGCGTGTCCCAGCCGGCCACGCGCTCGATCGGCGCCTCCAGGTGGTGGAAGCAATGCTCCTGCACCAGTGCCACCAGCTCGGCGCCGAAGCCGTTGGTGCGCGTGGCCTCGTGCACGATCACGCAGCGGCCGGTCTTCTTCACCGAGGCGACCAGCGTCTCCAGGTCCAGCGGCCACAGGCTGCGCAGGTCGATGATCTCGGCATCGATGCCGGTCTCGCGTGCGGCCGCTTCCGAGACGAACACCATGGTGCCGTAGCTGATCACCGTCAGGTCGGCGCCGGGGCGGAACACGGTGGCCGACTCCAGCGGCACCGTGTAGTAGCCCTCGGGCACCTCGCCGAGCGGATGCGCCGACCACGACACCAGCGGCCGCTCGTGGTGGCCGTCGAAGGGGCCGTTGTACAGCCGCTTGGGCTCCAGGAAGATGACGGGGTCGTCGTTCTCGATCGAGGCGATCAGGAGGCCCTTGGCATCGCGCGGATTGGAAGGCATCACCGTGCGCAGCCCGCAGACGTGCGTGAACAGCGCCTCGGGACTCTGGCTGTGCGTCTGGCCGCCGTAGATGCCGCCGCCGCAGGGCATGCGGATGGTGATCGGCGCGGTGAAGTCGCCGGCCGAGCGGTAGCGCAGGCGCGCCGCCTCGGACACGATCTGGTCGTAGGCCGGATAGACGTAGTCGGCAAACTGCACTTCCACCACCGGGCGCAGGCCGTAGGCGCCCATGCCGATGGCCGAGCCGACGATGCCGCCCTCGTTGATCGGCGCATCGAACACGCGCGAGCGGCCGTACTTGGCCTGCAGGCCTTCGGTGCAGCGGAACACGCCGCCGAAGTAGCCCACGTCCTGGCCATAGATGATCACGTTGTCGTCGCGCTCGAGCATCACGTCCATGGCGGAGCGCAGGGCCTGGATCATGGTCATCGAGGCCATGGCGTCAGCCCTCGGACGCGAGCTGCTCGCGCTGCCGCTTCAGGTGCTCGGGCATTTCCTTGTAGACGTCCTCGAACATGGTCGCGGCGCCGGCGACGTGGCCGTCGGCCATGGAGCCGAAGCGCTCGGCCTCCTTCAGCGCGGTGTTCACCTGCGCCTCCAGGTCGGCCTGCGTCTGCTCGTGCTCCTGCTGCGACCAGGCGCCGATGGACCTCAGGTGCTGCGCCAGGCGCGGGATCGGATCGCCCAGCGGAAAATGCGCCCAGTCGTCGGCCGGACGGTAGCGCGAGGGATCGTCCGAGGTCGAGTGCGCGCCGGCGCGATAGGTCACCCATTCGATCAGCGTCGGCCCGAGGTTGCTGCGGGCGCGCTCGGCGGCCCAGCGCGAGGCCGCCAGCACCGCGAGAAAGTCGTTGCCGTCGACGCGCAGCGATGCGATGCCGCAGCCCACGCCCCGCGCCGCGAAGGTGGTGGCCTCGCCGCCGGCAATCGCCTGGAAGGTCGAGATCGCCCACTGGTTGTTGACCACGTTGAGGATCACCGGCGCGCGGTACACGTGCGCGAAGGTCAGCGCCGTGTGGAAGTCCGACTCGGCGGTGGCGCCGTCGCCGATCCATCCCGAGGCAATGCGCGTGTCGCCCTTGATCGCCGAGGCCATGCCCCAGCCCACCGCCTGGATGAACTGCGTGGCCAGGTTGCCCGAGATCGAGAAGAAGCCGGCCCGCTTCATCGAATAGCACACCGGCAGCTGCCGTCCCTTGAGCGGATCGCGCTCGTTGGACATCAGCTCGCAGATCAGCTCGAGCAGCGTCACGTCGTCGCGCGCCAGCAGCAGGCCCTGCTGGCGGTAGGTGGGAAAGCACATGTCGCCCTGCTGCAGCACCAGCGCGTGGCCGGTGGCAATGGCCTCTTCGCCAAGGCACTGGATGTAGAACGATATTTTTTTCTGCCGCTGCGCGATCAGCATGCGGGCGTCGAAGGCGCGTGTCTTCATCATCGCGCGCAGGCCGCGGCGCAGCAGCTCGGGGTCGGCCTCGGGCGCCCACGGGCCGACTGCGCGGCCCTCGTCGTCGAGCACGCGCACCAGTGTGTAGGCCAGGTCGCTGGTGTCGGCCGGCGACGCGTCGACCGGGGGTTTTCGCACCTCGCCGGCGCGCGACAGGTGGAGATAGGAAAAGTCCGTCTCATGCCCCGGCCGCCCGGTGGGCTCCGGCACATGCAGACGAAGAGATACGCCCTGGCTCATCGCGTTGTCTCCGCGCTCGATGGAATCGCTCGCCAGCAAAGCCTAGCGAATTTCAGGCGGGAGCGCAGCCGGTCAAGCGCGTATTTTTTCTTGCGGGCGCGTCAGTCCTCGGCGTCGAAGAAAGCGAGCTTGCGCGCACGGGGCAATGCCTTGACCCTGATCTCCGCCCGCAGCGCGGCGCCCTTGTCGGGATAGGCGCGCGCTGCAAGCACGCGCAGCGGAGGACGCGCGCGCGTGAACTTGGCGCCGAGTCCGAACACATGCTGGAAGAAGCGCTGCTCCACGTCGAGCGCGATCCCTGCGTAGTACACGCCGCCTTCGCACTCCAGGAGATAGAGCCAGTAGGGCACGGGATCGGGGTCGGGCAGGGATCGGGGCATGGCGCGGATTGTGCAGCCGCAGCCGCCCTTCGCTGGAGTCGGCTTTGGCAAAGCGGCGAGGGGAACGCGCATTTGCGGGCGTACAGTGGGTGGCCGAGCCCACGCCCACGGCGGTTGCCGGAACGCTGTCGGGCTCTCCACGAATGGAGGTTGAACATGGCCCAGCATGCAATTACCGCTGTTCACTTCAGCGACGGAAAGATCGATCTCGTCGCGATTCACCCGGTGGTGGAGCAGGAGTTCGGCTCGACCGAATTCGCGCTTGGCGCGGCACGGCGCATCGGCATCGGCGAATGCGTGGAGCTCCTCGCCGCCGGCGAGGAAGTGTGCCTTGCACGGCGCACCGAAAGCCATGCCTGGGAGGTGGTTTGCGATGTCCAGCTCCTGCCGGGCGGCGCCGGCATCACCGGCGTCGACGTCGTGGGCCACCCCAACGATGCGCTGCACGAACTTCCTGCGTGGGACTGAGGGCGCAGCGGGCGAGCTATATTGCGCGCTCAGCAACAGACAGAGAAGAAATCACCATGGCAAAAGCCTACTGGGTCAGCGCGTACCGTGCCGTCAACGACGCCGACAAACTCGCGGCCTACGCAAAACTGGCCGGCCCGGCCATCACCGCCGGCGGCGGCCGCTTTCTTGCGCGCGGCCTGCCCGCCGAGGTCTACGAGTTCGGCCTGTCCCAACGCACCGTGCTGATCGAGTTCGACAGCGTCGAGCAGGCCAGGGCCGTGCACGACAGCCCCGACTACCAGGCCGCGCTTGACGCGCTGGGCGACGGCGCGGAACGGGACCTGCGGATCATCGAAGGGGTCTGAGACATCCAGGGGATCGGGCTCTCAGGGCATGTCCGGTGCCCTGGCTTTCACCGGCTGCGCTCGCCGTCGCGCACGGATTCGATTGCGCCGTTGTAGATGCGCACGACGCCAAGGAATGCACCGCGACCGCGGTCGTATGTCCATTCCTCCATGGGAACGCACTGGTTCGCAAGAATCGCCTGGGGACTGCCCGCGCGGTAGGGCGTCACGATCCAGCCGAGCTGCAGCATCGGCACGCAGACGCTCTGGCGATAGATCGGCTCGCCGCATTTCTGAAGCAGCGACACGGGCGAATCGCCCTTGCCCACGAGCGAACCGTTGCAGCCCATCGACTGGGAAGCTTCGGCGGACGGAACAAGGATGGCCATGAACGCCGCCGCGAGCCAAAGGCTCCAGTGGTGGGGGTGAGAACTTTTTGAGAGAAGCTCAGGCATTGTCCGTGCGCGCCATGCGCGGTGCATCGAAGCGCGCAGGCGCCTGCGGCAAGCCGGCCAGGTCCGCGCGGGCAAACTGGAAGCAGTCGATCCCGGCAGGAAGCACGACGCCCGTCTGCGCCGAGCTGGTCCAGATGTGCGAGCTGATCGACACGGAATTCGGGTCATCGAACGCCCCGCGAGAGATCCCGCGGTACTCGGGCCAGCGCTCGAACGTGAGCGTGAGCGTGGTGCCGCATCGGGGGCAGAAGTGGACATGCACCTGCCTCGAACTGCTTTCCGATTTGTGCGAGTACCTTGCCATCGGCTCGCCCGAGAACTGGACCGCGTCCACCGGATACATCGACTCCGCGTATGAGGTCGAACCCGTCACCCGCTGGCAGAACCTGCAGTGGCATTGCAAGGTGCGCATGGGCTCGCCCAGGGCGACGAAGCGCACGGCCCCGCACAGGCACCCTCCATCACGTCGAGTCGTCACGCCGATCGCCTCCTGTGCCAATGCCGCGGATAAGGTGCCATGGGATGCAATGCCTGGCAGTCAGTCCTGCTGCCGGAGGATCTTCTCCATCTTCCTGCCCTTCGCGAGCTCGTCGACCAGCTTGTCCAGGTAGCGGATCTTCTGCATCAGCGGATCGTCGACTTCCTCGACGCGGACGCCGCAGACCACGCCCTTGATCAATGCGCTGTTCGGATTCATGGCCGGAGCCTCCGCAAAGAAGGCCTCGAAATCCTTCCCCTGTTCGATCTGCCGCGCGAGGCCCGCCTGGTCATAGCCGGTCAGCCAGCGAATGATCTGATCCACTTCTTCCTTCGTCCGGTTCTTGCGTTCGGCCTTCTGGACGTACATCGGATAGACCTTCGCAAACGCCATCGCGAAAATTCGATGCTGAGGCATGGCCGCTCTCAAGCCTTCGGCAGGCGCCGCCTTGCCTTGACCGCCGACGCCAGGCCCTCGAGCACCGGCACCGTCTGGGCAAAGCCGATGCAGGCATCGGTGATCGAGACGCCGTGCTTCAGCGCCGCGCCGGGCTTCAGGTCCTGCCGGCCTTCCTCGAGATGGCTCTCGATCATGAGGCCCGTGATGCGCCGCTCGCCGGCCGCGATCTGCGCCGCCACGTCTTCGGCGACTACGATCTGCCGCTGGTGCTGCTTGCTGCTGTTGCCGTGCGACACGTCGATCATCACCTGCGGCCGCAGGCCGTTCGCCAGCAGCGCCTCGCAGCTCGAAGCCACATCCGCGGCCGAATAGTTGGGCGCCTTGCCGCCGCGCAGGATCACATGGCAGTCGTCGTTGCCGCGCGTCTCGAAGATCGCCGCCATGCCCATCTTGGTCATGCCCATGAAGGCATGCGGCGCACGCGCTGCGAGGATCGCGTCGGCCGCAACCTTCACGCTGCCGTCGGTGCCGTTCTTGAAGCCCACCGGGCAGCTCAGGCCCGACGCCAGCTGCCGATGGCTCTGGCTCTCGGTGGTGCGGGCGCCGATGGCACCCCAGGCGATCAGGTCGGCAATGAACTGCGGGCTCAGCAGGTCGAGGAACTCGGTGCCGGTCGGCAGGCCCAGCGTGGTCAGCTCGAGCAGCAGGCGCCGCGCGCGCTCCAGCCCTTCGTTGATCGCGAAGCTGCCGTCCAGGTGCGGGTCGTTGATGTAGCCCTTCCAGCCCACGGTGGTGCGCGGCTTCTCGAAATAGGCGCGCATCACGATCAGGAGGTCGTCCTGCAGCGAGTCGGCGACGGTCTTCAGGCGCTGCGCGTATTCGATGGCCTGGTCGTGGTCATGGATGGAGCATGGCCCAACCACCACGACCAGCCGGTCGTCGCGGCCGTGCAGCACGTCGGCGATGGCCGCGCGGCTGCCTTCGACCAGCGCCAGCGTGTTGTCGCGCACGGGCACGCGCTCCTGCAGCAAGGCAGGGGTGATGAGCGGACGGACCGCGCCGATGCGCACGTCGTCGATGCGGGTGGTGTCGAGCGTGCTGTCGCGGGAGCCGATCTCGGCATCGTGGAGGGGGTCGTCGAGGCGGGGCATGGTGGTGGCTGTGGTTTCGAACGGAGCTTGGCGGATTGTCCTCTTCCACAAGTACCTTAACCGCGCGGGTCGCTTCGCGGCGAACGGGCCTGCGCCCCGCTGGCCGCACCCAGGCTCTGTGCAATGAATGCCGCAAAGGGCTTGATGTCGCCCTGGCCGCTTGCTGAGTTCAGCGCGGCCATATAGCGATCGCGATCTTCGAGGCGCAACACCGTCCAGGGGAACCCGCCCGAGGCCAGCATGGCGTTCATGAGGAAGCGCCCGAGCCGCCCATTGCCGTCCATGTATGGATGAATGAAGACGAACATGAAATGGCCCAGCACCGCGCGCACGGCGGCCGAGGGCTCGTCGCGCAACAGCTCGAACAGGACCGGCATCATCTCGCGCACCGCTTCGCGCGGGGGCGGCACGTGCTGCGCGTTGCGGATGTAGACCTGATGGCCCCGGTAGCCCGCGAGATCCGATGCCGCGAGGAGGCCTGCGGTCACGCTGGGCGAGAACATCGCCCGGAACCAGGCACCGTGGTCGCCCTTGAGAACGTTCCCGGCGTTCGCGCCCGCGAAGATACTCTGGATGGACGCCTTGACCTCGTTGTGCGCAAGCCAATAGCCGTGCGCCGCCATCGCATCCCGGGATTGGTGGTCCTGCTCGTGGATGTCCTCGTTCCAGTCTCCGTTCGCGACGCGGCGAATCAGTTCCGGCGTGACTCTGTAGCCTTCGATGGACAGCGAGTGATAGGCATCGGTGACATAGGCGTCTTCGACCGCGCGCATGTATGCGGCAACGTCGTCAGGCCGGCCCGGCTCCTTCAGCGGGAAGGCGCTCGCCGCATCGTCGCGCATCGAGGCCCACATGAGCCGCAATCTGGAAACATAGGGGGACTCGATGCGGTCGCCCGGAACAATTCGCAGAGGGGTTTCGAATGGATTGGCCTCGGTGACCTGATTGCCCAAGGCCCGCATGAAACCGACGATGTCATCCGCGATCGCGTCCCGGCCCACCGCGCGGAACGCACCGGCGAGGCGGCCGGCAACCGTGCCGTGGTTGCCTTCCGCAAGCACGCGGCTCAGCTCGGACGCGTCGCTGATGGACAGCAGCGCGACTTGCGCGTCCTCGGCGGAGGCCCTGAAGAAGTTCTCCGGCACTTTCAGGAGCGCCTGGGCCAGTGTCATCGTACGGAGATTGCCGACGCTGTCGCGCCGGTCGGCCGCTGGAAAATCCCTCGCCTGGTAGTCCATGAGCGAGAACCCGTTCGGCAAGTCGAGCACGCCGTTCTTGCCCAGTGGCGCATGCACGACGACCTGCTTGGGCAGCAAGGTCGTCCCGGCGTGCAGTTTCAGCGAATATTCCGCCGACACGCACCAGTCGGAGCCGAATCGGGCGTTGCAGTAGGCGGCAATGAAGTCCTTCATCCCCGCGATCCACGGCGTCGTGTCACCAGCCTTGGCGGAAGGGCTGGCGGACATGTACCAACCCTGGATCACCGGCTGGAGAAACCCCGCGCCCACCAACGCTTCGCGATCCGCGCGAGAGAACTCGCCCGTATTGAAGACACTCCGGCCTTGCTCCTGCAAGGTCCGCAGTGCTTCCAGGGCGGTGGCGAGCCGCCGCTGCGCCGGGGTGGCTGTACGAACGGCGACGGGAGTTGCCATGTGCAGGGTCTCGCTTTGCTGGCGGCAGCTGGTAGTCGATTGCCAGGTTCTTTTGCCAGTTGATTGCTAGATTTTATTGCAAATTCATTGCTAGACTATCTTGCAAAGCCCACACTCACTCCACCGTCACGCTCTTTGCCAGGTTGCGCGGCTTGTCGACATCGGTGCCGCGCGCGCAGGCCGTGTGGTAGGCCAGCAACTGCAGCGGCACCACGTGCAGCAGCGGCGAGAGCGCGCCGTAGTGCTCGGGCATGCGGATCACGTGCAGGCCTTCGCTGCCCTTGATCCTGGTGTCGCCGTCGGCCAGCACGTAGAGCACGCCGCCGCGCGCGCGCACTTCCTGCAGGTTGCTCTTGAGCTTTTCGAGCAGGGTGTCGTTGGGCGCCACGGCCACCACGGGCATCTCGCTGGTCACCAGCGCGAGCGGGCCGTGCTTGAGTTCGCCGGCGGCGTACGCCTCGGCGTGGATGTAGGTCACTTCCTTGAGCTTGAGCGCGCCTTCGAGCGCGATCGGATAGTGCAGGCCGCGGCCGAGGAACAGCGCGTTGTCCTTGCGCGCGAAGTCTTCGGCCCAGCCGATGATCTGCGGCTCGAGCGCGAGCACCGATTGCAGCGCGACGGGCAGGTGCCGCATCTCCTTCAGGTAGCGCGCCTCGTCGGCTTCGCTCAGGCGCCCCTTGGTCTGCGCGATGGCGAGCGTCAGCAGGAACAGGCCGGCCAGCTGCGTGGTGAAGGCCTTGGTCGAGGCCACGCCAATTTCCACCCCGGCGCGCGTGATGTAGGCCAGCTTGCATTCGCGCACCATGGCGCTGGTGGCCACGTTGCAGATGGTCAGCGTCTGTTCCATGCCAAGCGAGCGCGCATGCTTCAAGGCGGCCAGCGTGTCGGCCGTTTCGCCCGATTGGCTGATGGTGACCACCAGCGTCTTCGGATCGGGCACCGAATCGCGGTAGCGGTATTCGCTCGCGATCTCGACCTGCGTCGAGATCTTCGCGATGCTCTCGAGCCAGTACTTGGCGGTGCAGCCGCTGTAGTAGCTGGTGCCGCAGGCCAGGATGAGGATCTTGTCGATGTCCTTGAACACGCGGTGCGCGCTGGCACCGGTGGCGCCGTCCTGCCCGACGCCGTCGAACAGCTCGGGCACGATGCCGGCCACGCCCTCGAGCGTGTCGCCGATGGCGCGCGGCTGCTCGAAGATCTCCTTCTGCATGTAGTGGCGGTACGGGCCGAGCTCGGCCGCGCCGCTGTGCGCCTGCACGGTGCGCACCTGGCGCTGCACGGGCTTGTGGTGGCGGTCGACGATCCAGTACTTGCCGGGCTGCAGGTCGACCACGTCGCCTTCCTCGAGATAGACGATCTGGTCGGTCACGCCGGCCAGCGCCATGGCGTCGCTCGCGAGGAAGTTCTCGCCGCCCTCCTTGCCCGCGCCCAGGATCAGCGGCGAGCCGGCGCGCGCACCCACCACGCGCTGCGGCTCGTCGCGGCACATCACGGCAATGGCATAGGCGCCGTGCAGCTGCAGCACCGCGGCCTTCACGGCCTCGAACAGGTCGCCGTCGTAGAGGCTGTCGACGAGGTGGGCGATGACCTCGGTGTCGGTCTGGCTCTCGAACACGTAGCCCTTGGCCTCGAGCGCCGCGCGCAGGGTTTCGTGGTTTTCGATGATGCCGTTGTGCACCAGCGCGATGCGGCCTGGCCGCGCGCCCTGCGCGTCGGCGCCCGGGCCGTGGCTGAAGTGCGGATGGGCGTTGTGCACGGCAGGCGCGCCGTGCGTGGCCCAGCGCGTGTGGGCGATGCCGGTCAGGCCTTCGACATGGTCTTCGCGCACCTGCGTGACGAGGTCCGCCACGCGCGAGGTGGTGCGCGCCCGCGTGAGGCCGCCCGCATGGACCGCCACGCCGCAGGAGTCGTAGCCGCGGTATTCGAGCCTTTGCAGGCCCTGGACCAGGACCGGAACGATGTTGCGATGGGACGCTGCGCCGACGATGCCGCACATGGTGAGCTGCCTTTAATCTGGAGAAGAGGCTCGATGGTAGGAAGCGGATGAAAAAATATGCGGTCGAAATTCGATGGATTTCGAACTTTTCTTTCATCGACTCAGGTAGTTGGATTTTTATTCCATAATCCCATTGAATATGGAACCATTTTCCCCCGATGCAATAGACCTCCGCCTGCTCGACGCGCTCCAGCGCGATGCCTCGCAGACCAACCAGCGGCTGGCCGCCGAGGTCGGCATCTCGCCGCCCACCTGCCTGCGCCGCGTGCAACGCCTGCGGCAGGAGCGGCTGATCGAGCGCCAGGTCGCACTGCTCTCGCCCGACCGGCTTGCGGCGGTGCTGGGCCACGGCCTGCAGGCGGTGGTCGAGATTTCGCTGGACCGGCAGGACGCCGCGGCCCTCGATGCCTTCGAGGCCCGCGTGATCGCCGACGACGCCGTGCAGCAATGCTGGCGCGTCTCGCCGGGGCCGGACTTCGTGCTGGTGGTGGCGGCGCGCGACATGCCGGACTACAGCGCCCTGGCGCAGCGCCTGTTCACGGCCGACGGCAATGTGCGCAACGTCAAGGCCTTCTTCAGCCTGAAGCGCGCGAAGTTCGATCCCAGGGTGCCGCTCACGCCCTGAGGCGCCACGGCAGGCGCCCTTCGATCAGGCCTTCGGCTGCTTCTGCGGCCGCTTCCAGTTCGCAAAACTGACCTGCTTGCCGCGCGCCACCGTGAGCGCGCCGGGCTCGGTCGACTTGTTCACCGTCGAGCCGCCGCCGATGGTGCCGCCCGCGCCAATGGTGACCGGCGCCACCAGCACGCAGTTGCTGCCCACGTGCACGTCGTCCTCGATGACGGTGCGGTGCTTGTTGGCGCCGTCGTAGTTGGCCGTGATGCTGCCCGCGCCGTAATTGACGCGTCGGCCCACGCTGGCATCGCCCAGGTAGGCCAGGTGATTGGCCTTGGCGCCCTCGGCCAGGGTCGAGTTCTTGACCTCGACGAAGTTGCCGATGTGCACCTCGGCGCCCAGCTGCGCGCCCGGCCGCAGCCGCGCGAAGGGGCCGACCAGCGCCCTTTCGCCCACGGTCACGCCGGCCTTCTCGCCGTCGATGTGGGTGAAGGGATGGATCACCGCACCGGCCTCGATGCGCGCATTGGCAATCACGCAATTGGCGCCGACGCGCACGCCCTCGCCCAGGAACACCGAACCTTCGAACACGCAGTTGACGTCGATCTCGACGTCGGCCTCGCAGGCCAGCGCGCCGCGCAGGTCGAAGCGCGCGGGATCGGCCAGCCGCACGCCTTGCGCCATCAGCGCTTCGGCCTGCCGCAGCTGCCAGGCGCGCTCCAGCGCCGCCAGCTGCGCGGGGCTGTTGATGCCGGCGACCTGGAGCGCATCGTCGATGACATGCGCGACCACGGGCACGCCGTCGGCCGCGGCCAGCTTGACGATGTCGGTGAGGTAGTACTCGCCCTGGGCGTTGCGGTTGTCCAGCCGCGAGAGCCAGCCCTTGAGCAGCGCGGCGGGCACGGCCATCACACCGCTGTAGATCTCGCGGATGCCGCGCTGCGCCTCGGTCGCGTCCTTCTGCTCGACGATGGCCTTGACCTCGCCGCCCGCCTGCCCTTCGGCACGCACGATGCGCCCGTAGCCGGTGGGATCGTAGAACTCGATGGTCAGCAGCGCGAGCCGCCGGCCGCCGCTGGCGGCGATCAGCGCGCGCAGCGTGTCCTCGCCGATCAGCGGCACGTCGCCCGACAGCACCAGCACCGTGCCGTCGTCGGGCAGGAGCGGCGCCGCCTGCTGCACCGCGTGGCCGGTGCCCAGCTGCGGCTCCTGCCGCGCAAACTGCAAGGCGGCGCCGATGGCGTTGCCGGCCATGGCGGCCTCGACCTCGGCCGCGCCGTGGCCGGTCACCACCACCACGTGGCGCGCGCCGATGCGCGCGGCGGTATCGGTCACGTGCCAGAGCAGCGCGCGTCCGGCCAAACGGTGCAACACTTTGGGCAGCCTGCTTTTCATGCGCGTGCCCTTGCCGGCCGCCATGATGACGACGTCGACCGGTCCCTGGTTGTCTTGCGGAATCTGATTCATGCTTCTTTCTACCCGAATGCGTTGCGCCAAGTTGGCGCGGATTATCGGCGCGCTGCTGGCGGCGGCCGCGCTCGCGGGCTGCAGCACGGTCAGGCTGGCCTACAACAACCTGCCCGAGGTGAGCTACTGGTGGCTCGACACCTACCTCGATTTCGACGGCGCGCAGACGCCCAAGGTGCGCGACGAGCTCGCACAGCTGCTGACCTGGCACCGCCAGAACGAGCTGCCGCGCATTGCCAGCCTGCTGCAGGAAGCCCAGGCCCTGGCGCCGCACGACGTGACCGCGGCCCAGGCCTGCCGCATGGCGGACCAGATCCGCGAGCGCCTGCTGGCGGTCGCCGAGCGCGCCGAGCCGGCGGGCACCGAGCTGGCATTGAGCCTGACCGCGGCGCAGCTGCAGCAGCTCGAGCGCAAGTACGCGAAGAACAATGCCGACTATCGCAAGGAATGGCTCGAACGCAGCGCCGCCGATGTGCAGGAGAAGCGCTACGACCGCTTCCTCGACCGGCTGGAGGATTTCTATGGCCGGCTGAGCCCGGAGCAGCGCGAGCTGCTGCGGCGGCAGGTGGCGCAATCGGTGTTCGATCCGCGGCTGGCCGATGCCGAGCGCCGCCAGCGCCAGCAGGAGGCGCTGCAGCTCTTGCGCGGCTTCAATGCCGCCAAACCCTCCGCGGCCGAGGCGCGCGCGGCCATCCATGCCTACGTGATGCGCATCGCCGAGCCGCCGCCCGGCCCCTGGCACGATCACCAGCAGGCCCTGCTGCAGGAAGGCTGCCGCAACCTGGCCGCGCTGCACAACACCGCCAGCGCCGCCCAGCGGGAGCAGGCGGTGCGCCGGCTGCAGGCCTACCACGACGACCTGCGGCAGCTGGTGGCCGCGCGCTAGCACGGTCGCCGGGCAGCTGCTAGATCAGCGGCGTCGGCCGCATCGGGCGCTCGAAGTAGTCTCCCAGCGCCTCGAGCGCGCGAGGCTCCAGGATGCGCAGCCAGCCGGCGTCGAGCTTGTAGAGCCCCAGGCTCTGCAGCCGGCGCAGCGTCTTGTTGGTATGCACCAGCGACAGCCCCAGTGCATCGGCCAGGTGCTGCTGGCTGAACGGAAACTCGACCCAGCCGTCGCGCACCATGCCCACGCGCTGGGCCCGGCGGTACAGGTGCATCAGCAGCATGGCCACGCGCTCGGCCGCGTTGCGGCGGCCCGTGGTGACCAGGTTGTCGTCGACCAGCTTTTCCTCGCGCGCGGCCAGCCAGGTGATGTCGTAACCGAGCTTCGGCTGGGCATGGAACAGCTCCCAGAGCCGGCCGCGCGGAAACACGCAGAGCGTGGCCTCGCTCGCGGCCTCCACGCCGTGCGTGTGGCCGTCGGCAAACTCGTCCTGCAGGCCGATGAAGTCGCCGGGCAGCAGAAAGCTCAGTATCTGGCGCCGGCCGTCGCTCAGCGTCTTGTAGCGAAAGGCCCATCCGGCATAGAGCGTGAACAGCTCGGCGCTCGGCCGGTGCTCGTCGATGATGGTGGCGCCGGCGGCGACGCGGCGGGAGCCGGCCCTGAAGGATGCGATGGCTTCGAGCTGTTGCGGCGCCACCGGCAGGAAGGCTTCCATCTTTCGCAGCGCGCAGCGCTCGCAGGGGTGGGGGCCCGCAGGGGGCGAGGCGGGGGATGCATGGTCCTCGAATTTCACGCGCCACTATAGGCTTCGGACCTGTGTCTTTTGACATTTCGCGGGGCCCGGGAGATTCATACACTTCGCACGCCTTCCGCTTCCGAACGCATGACAGAAAAGCAAGCTCTCCACGAAGTCTTCTATTGCAGCATGCTCACGCCGGACCTGCCGCCGGCCACCGTGGGCTCGATCGTGACCCTGGCCCGCGCACGCAATGCCCAGTACGGCATCACCGGCCTGCTCGTCTTCGACGGCATGCGCTTCTGCCAGCACCTCGAAGGCCCGCATGGGGCGGTGGAGACGCTGATGCGCCGCATCGAACAGGACCGCCGGCACACCGACATCAAGATTTTCCGCCGCGGCCCGCTTGCGTCACGCCGCTACAGCGGCTTTGGCATGGGCCTGGCCGAAAGCGAAGGGCCCGACCTCATGGCCGGCATCCGTGCGCTGGACGGCGAAGCCGCGTTGGCGCACTTCCTGGCCCTGCGCCCCAGCTTCGACATCAACGGCTGAAAAAAGAAAAAGGCGGCCGAAGCCGCCCTTTGCGTCCATGGGAGGTCGAGCAGCGCTCAGGCTTGGTCCCACGAGTAAGTGGCACCGTAGCCGTCCCATGCTTCCATGACGATGCGCTGGCCCGCGGCCACGTTCAGCGATTCGCCCGGGGCCAGCACCAGGTCTTCGCTGGCGCTGGCGGACGTGGCGTCCGGCGTGACCCAGACCCGGCCCTGCTTGACCCGCAGCACGCTGGCCGACCGCGCCTTCAGGCTCATCGCCTCGCCGGGCGCGATCTGCCAGGCGCCGCGGCGCACGGCCGGCGGAACGGCCGAAGCGGTGCGGGTGGAAGACGGCAGGGAAGCAAGCGATTGGGTGGTGCAGACGGCGGTGGACATGATGAAACTCCTTGGGCGTTGCCGAATTGCGATGACAAGACAGAGGCAATAGCGCAGTTCGGGAATGAATGATCGTTTCCATGGCGTTGGCAGTCCAATGAAAACGAGGTAGCCTACTGATTCCGAATCCGCATCAATGCTCCGATGCCGCCCACACCCCCATCCATGCAGCATTCGCAAACCCATCTGCGCTCCCGCCCCATTTCCGCGGGGCACCTGCGCGCCTTCGAGGCGGTGGCGCGCCATCTCAACTTCCGCGCCGCCGCCGAAGAAATGGCGCTCACCCAGTCCGCCGTGAGCCGCCAGATCCAGTCGCTCGAGGAAGAAGTGGGCGTGGCGCTGTTCCTGCGCCACACGCGGGCGGTGGAGCTCACGAGCGCGGGGGCGCAGCTGCTGCTTGCGGTGCAGCAGTCGCTGCCGCGCATCGACACGGCCGTGCGCCAGATCCGCCAGAGCGCGGGGCGCAAGAGCGTGTCGCTCACCACCTTTGCGTCTTTCGCATCGATGTGGCTGATCCCGCGGCTCGAGGCCTTCCAGCGCGACAACCCCGAGATCGACATCCGCATCGACGCCAGCGACGTGGCGGTCGACCTGGAGGTGGCGGACGTCGACATCGCGCTGCGCTACGGCACGCGCGAGGTCATGCCGCCCAACGCCGTGCGCCTGTTCGGCGAAACGCTCACGCCCGTGGCGAGCCCCTGGCTGCTCAAGAGCAGCCCGCCCATCAAGACGCCCGCCGACATCACCGGCTTCACGCTGATCGAGGCCGGCGACGCGCACCGCACGCACCTCGAATGGCTGACCTGGCGGCGCTGGTTCGAGGTCAACGGCCTGGAACGCGCGCAGCCCAGGCGCTGGCTCTATTTCAACTACGCCTACCAGATGGTGCAGGCCGCGCTCACCGGCCAGGGCGTGACGCTGGCGCGCAGCTCGCTCATCGCCGAAAGCCTGGCCAACGGCGACCTGGTGGAGGTGCTGCCGCAGCACCGCATGGATTCGCCGATGGGCTACTGGCTCATTGCCGGGCCGCGCAATGCGCTGCGGCCCGAGATCAAGGCCTTCTGGGACTGGCTGCAGGTGCAGGCCATCACCACGCGCGAGACCATCGGCGAGGTGCCCGATCCGGACACCGTCGACAACATCGACTGAGCCCCTTCAGCTGGTTGGCCAGACCACGCCGTTGTCGTTGAGGATCGCGTCCAGCGGCAAATCGTGCGCCTCGGGCTCGAAGTCTTCGAGGAAACCGTTGGTGAAGCCCAGCCCCACCGTGAACGGGCGCGGCTCCAGCGCCGCCAGCGTGCGGTCGTAGAAGCCGCCGCCGTAGCCCAGCCGGTAGCCGCCGGCGCTGTAGCCCACGCAGGGCACGAACAGCAGCGTGGGCACGATCAGCTCGGTGTCCTTGGGCTTGGGAATGCCGTAGGCGTCTTCTTCCATCTGGCAGCCCGGGTACCAGGCATGGAAGGTCAGCGTCTTGTGGACCTTGTTCATCACCGGCAAGCCGATGCGGCGGCGCTGCGGCTCGTCGATCAGCTCGCCGTCTTCCTTCCAGCGGTGCAGCGCGGGCAGCGGATCGAACTCGCCCTTGATCGGCCAGTAGGCGCCGATCACGGTGTCGGGCCGGCCCACCAGCCAGATCCGCATCACGCGCTGCAGCAGGTCGGCCTTGGCGAGCCGGTCGGGCATCGCCAGGCGCTGCTCGATCAGTGCTTTTCTCACCTGATCCTTGAGAAAACTCGTGGTCGCCGAGGTGTCGGCATCCTTTGACTTGTCCATAATCCCCCGATGCAGTTCCCAAGCATTTTGGCACCCATGCGGCATCGCCCGCGCAATACAGCGTCCGCGCTGGTTTTTTCCGCCGTCCTGGCTGCCGCCGCACTGCTTTCGCAGCAGCCCGCCGCCGCCCAGGCCAACAGCAACGACGACGTCCTGGTCCAGATGAAGCAGGCCTTCCAGCGCGGCGACAAGGGCCGGCTCGCGGCCCTGCTGCCGCAGGCGCGCGGCCATGCGCTCGAACCCTGGGCCGCCTACTGGGAACTCAAGGCCCGCCTGCAGGAAGCCGCGCCGAACGAAGTGCAGGACTTCTTCGCCCGCTACCCCGGCACCTACCAGGAAGACCGGCTGCGCAACGACTGGCTGCTGCTGCTGGGCCAGCGCCGCGACTGGGACGGCTTTTCCGCCGCGCTGGCGGGCTTTCGCATGGGCGACGATCCGCAGGTGCGCTGCTACGCGATCCTGGTCGAGGCCCTGCAATCGGGCAGCGCCACGCAGGCCCAGGCCAACGAGGTGCGCCGCAACTGGTTCGCGCAGAAAGAGGCGGACGACGGCTGCCTCACCGCGGCCGACCGCCTGGTCGCGGCCCGCCTGCTGTCGCCCAACGATGCCTGGACGAAGGCGCGCCTGGCCATGGAGACCAACCGCCCGCAGGCCGCGCGCGGCGCCGTGACCATTGCCGCGCCCGATGCGCTGCCGCTGTTCGAGGAGCTCAACGCCAGCGCGGCCAAGTTCCTGGCCGGCCGCGCCTTCGTGGCCGCCAAGTCGCGCAAGGAGCTGGTGGTGCTGGCGCTCATCAAGATCGCCATGGCCGACCCGGAGCAGGCCGCCACCCAGCTCGACAGCAAATGGGGCCCGATGCTTTCGGCCGAGGAGCGCAACTGGCTCTGGGGCACCATCGGCCGCCAGGCCGCGAGCAAGCTCTCGCCGCTGGCCGGCAGCTACTTTGCCAACGTCACGAAGAACGGCGACCTGACCGACGACATGCTCGGCTGGCGCGTGCGCGCCGCGCTGCGCAACGGCCAATGGAAAGAGGTGGCGCCCGCCATCAACGCCATGAGCGAAACGGCGCAGCTGGAGCCGACCTGGGTCTACTGGAAGGCGCGCGCACTCAGCGCGGCGGGCGGCGACGACCGCCGCGCGCAGGCACGCGAGCTCTACCAGAGCATTGCGGGCACGCGCGGCTTCTACGAGATGCTGGCGCTGGAGGAACTCGGCCAGCGCACCGTGGTGCCCACGCGCCCGGCGCCGCTCACGCCCGAAGAAAAGAACGCCGCGCGCAGCAACATCGCGCTCAACCGCGCGCTCTACGCCATTGCGATCGGCCTGCGCTCCGAGGGCACGCGCGAATGGAACTACGCCACCAACCTGCACGACAAGGGCGGCATGGACGACCGCGCGCTGCTGGCCGCGGCCGACTTCGCCTGCCAGCGCGAGGTCTGGGACCGCTGCATCAACACCAGCGAGCGCACCAAGGGCGTGATCGATGTCGAGCAGCGCTTCCCCATGCCCTTCCACGACACGGTGCTGCGCAAGAGCCAGGACATCGGCCTGGACCCGGCCTACGTCTACGGCCTGATCCGCCAGGAAAGCCGCTTCATCATGGACGCGCGCTCGGGCGTCGGCGCCTCGGGCCTGATGCAGGTCATGCCCGCCACCGCGCGCTGGACCGCACGCAAGATCGGCCTGGCCGGCTTCACGCCCGGGCAGATCAACGACCATGAAACCAACATCACCATCGGCACCAACTACCTGAAGCTCGCGCTCGACGACTTCGACGGCTCCATGGCGCTGGCCGCGGCCGCCTACAACGCCGGCCCGGGACGGCCGCGCAGCTGGCGCAACGGCCCGGTGATGGAAGCCGCGATCTGGGCCGAGAACGTGCCCTTCGGCGAAACGCGCGACTACGTGAAGAAGGTGCTGGCCAACACCACCAACTACGCCGCGCTGATCAGCGGGCGGCCGCAGTCGCTGAAGGAGCGCCTGGGCCGCGTGGGCCCGCGCGACGCGGCAGAACCCGAACCCAACAAGGATCTCCCCTGACATGAGCTGGGGCGGCCAGGTGCTCGACACCGTAGCGGCCGAATTCTCGGACGTGGGCGACGCCGCGCAGCTCACGCGCATCGTCGTTCGGCTGATGCTCGCGGCCGTGATCGGGTTCATGCTCGGCTTCGAGCGCGAGCAGCAGGGCAAGGCGGCGGGCGTGCGCACCCACATGCTGGTGGCCATCGGCTCGGCGCTGTTCGTGCTGATTCCGCAGCAGACGGGCATCGAGCCGGCCGACATGAGCCGGGTGATCCAGGGCCTGGTGGCGGGCGTGGGCTTTCTCTGCGCCGGCACCATCCTCAAGCGCGGCAAGGACGAGCACCATGTGCAGGGCCTCACCACCGCCGCCGGGCTGTGGATGACGGCCGCCATCGGCATGGCCTGCGGCCTCGGCCGCGAAGTCACCGCCATCCTGAGCGCATTGCTGGCGCTGGCCGTGCTCGCGCTGGTGCCGCGGCTGGTGGACCTGGTCGAGCGCATGGTCGGGCCGCCGCACGGCGAAGAAAAAGACCAGGCCGGCGCGGCGCCGCGCGTGATCGCCTCGCCTGAAGACGAGCAGCCGCGGTAGCGCATCAATCCGGCCGCATTTCGGCATCAATTGGCGGATGCGGCCCGGCTAGCATCGAAGGTTTTTCTCTCTCATCCCAACCGCAGGATCGCACCATGCGCAAGCTCTACATCGGCAACAAGAACTACTCGTCCTGGTCCATGCGGCCCTGGGTGCTCATGAAGCAGGCCGGCATCCCGTTCGAAGAGGTGAAGGTCCGCTTCGACTCCTTCGCGCCCGACTCGCACTTCAAGAAGACCATGGGCGCGATCAACCCGGTGGCCGAGGTGCCGGCGCTGGTGGACGGCGAGCTGGTGGTGTGGGACACGCTCGCCATTGCCGAATACCTGGCCGAGACCTTTCCCGAGAAGCAGCTGTGGCCCCGCGCCGCGGCCGAGCGGGCCCGCGCGCGCAGCATCTGCGCCGAGATGCATGCGGGCTTCGGCAAGCTGCGCAGCCTCTGTCCCATGAACATCGAGGCCTCGCTCGCCGAGGTCGGCGCACGGCTCCTGAAGGACAACCCCGCCCTGCAGGCCGACCTCGACCGCATCGTGCAGATGTGGAGCGGCCTGCTCGATGCCCACGGCGGCCCGCTGCTGTTCGGCGGCTTCAGCATTGCCGACAGCTACTTCGCGCCGGTGGGCACGCGCATCAAGACCTACGGCCTGCCGGTGCCGCCGGCCATCAGCGCCTACATCGAGCGCGTGCAGGCGCTCCCCGGCGTCAAGGCATGGATCGACGATGCCCTGGCCGAGAAGGACTTCGTGGCGTTCAACGAGCCCTACCGCACGGCGCGCTGAGGCTCCTCGAAGAATCCCGCCGCCTCAGAAGCGGTAGGTCGCCGAGAGGTAGGTCACGATCGGGTTCAGCTTGAGCCTGGCCTCGCTGGTGGCAATCGGCAGCCCGGTGATCGTGGTGGTCGTGAGCTTGGCCTTGGTCTTCAGCGGAATGTAGGAGACCGAGAACGACACGCCCCAGTGCTTGTCGATCTGGTAGGCCACGCCGGCATTGAGCACGGGCGCGAACGAGCTGTCGAGCTTGGCGGTGGTCGAGGTGGAGAGCGGCCGCTGGCGCAGCTGGCTGCCCAGCGCGCCCTGCAGCCCCGGCGTCAGCTCGATGTCGCTGTACCAGACATAGGTCGCGCCCAGGCCCACGAACGGGCGGAGGGCCGCGTTGCCCTCGTTGAAGTAGTACTTGCCAAGAATGGTGGGGCTCCACTGGCGCGCTTGGCCCAGCTCGCCCACGCGGCCCAGCGTGCCGGTGCCGTTGAGCTTGAACTTCGGCGGAATGCCGAACACGCCCTCGACAGCCCAGTGGCTGTCGACGAAATAGACCGCGCTCAAGCCCAGCGTGTCCGAATCGCTGATCGATGCGCCCGACCCCGCCAGCACGCTGCGCACCGGCGCCGTCAGCGTGAGCGGCTTGCTCGAGTCCTGCGGCGCAAAATGAAGCCAACCCGCGCCGACCACCCAGTCTCCAGCGTTCTGCGCCCACGCGCTTCCGGACGCCAGCGCGCCCACTGCGGTCAGCGCAAGCATTGTTTTCTTCATGACGTGATTACTCCTTTTGGTTTAAAAATCTGCAGCGCGCGGCCTCCACTGCGACAGCGGCTACCTTTCGGGCAAATCGGCGAACGATCCTGCGGTTCGCCTGAAAATTATCGAACGGTCGTTCTATTTTTTCCAACTGGAGTAATCCCTACACTGGGCGCATGAAAACCTATCTCGTCGGCGGCGCGCTGCGCGACCGGCTGCTGGGGCGGCCGGTGTCGGACCACGACTGGCTGGTGGTGGGCGCCACGCCCGAGGAAATGGCGGCGCGCGGCTACCTGCCCGTGGGGCGCGACTTTCCGGTGTTCCTGCATCCGCAGACCCGCGAGGAATACGCGCTGGCCCGCACCGAGCGCAAGAGCGCGCCCGGCTATCGCGGCTTCACCGTGCACGCCTCGCCCGACGTCACGCTCGAGCAGGACCTGGCGCGGCGCGACCTCACGGTCAACGCGATCGCGCTGCCTGCCGAATTCGTGGGCACCGACGGCCGCTTCGAGCCCGACGCCGGCAAGCTCGCCGACCCCTTCCATGGCCGGCGCGACCTCGAGCAAAAGCTGCTGCGGCACGTCACGGACGCCTTTCGCGAAGACCCGGTGCGCATCCTGCGGGTGGCGCGCTTTGCGGCCCGCTTCGACGATTTCTCGGTGGCGCCCGAGACCATGGCGCTGATGCGCGAGATGGTCCAAGCCGGCGAAGCCGATGCGCTGGTGCCCGAGCGCGTCTGGCAGGAGCTCTCGCGCGGGCTGATGGAAACCCGCCCGTCGCGCATGTTCGAGGTGCTGCGTGCCTGCGGCGCGCTGGCGGTGCTGCTGCCGGAGGTCGACCGGCTCTGGGGCGTGCCGCAGCCCGAGGCCCACCACCCCGAAGTCGACTGCGGCGTGCACCTGATGATGGTCATCGACACCAGCGCCAGGCTCGAGGCCTCGCTGCCGGTGCGCTTCGCCTGCCTGATGCATGACCTCGGCAAGGGCACGACCGAGCCTGGGCTGCTGCCGCGCCACATCGGCCACGAGAAGCGCAGCGCCGAACTGCTGCACGCGGTGTGCGACCGCTGGCGCGTGCCGGTCGAGATCCGCGAGCTCGCCGAGGTGGTGGCGCGCGAACACGGCAACATCCACCGCAGCGGCGAACTCGCGGCCGCGGCGCTGGTGCGCCTGCTGGAGCGCTGCGATGCGTTTCGCAAGCCGGCGCGCTTTGCCGACGTGCTGCTGGCCTGCGAATGCGATGCGCGCGGCCGGCTCGGCTTCGAGGACCGGCCCTATCCGCAGCGCGAGCGGCTGCTTGCCGTGCTCGCCACCGCCGCGGGCGTGCCCACCGAGGCCGTGGCGCGCGCGGCGCAGCAATCCGGCGCCGCCGGGCCGCAGATCGGCGAGGCGATCCACCGCGCACGCGTGGAGGCGGTGGCCGCCTTGCCGGGCTGAAGCTCCGCCGCCGCATACGTCCGACTTTGGCCGACACGGGAATGGCCGGGTCCGTGCTATGGTTTTCACCAATGCCAATGTCCTCCCAGTCGCCGCCTCCGTTGGGCCGAGATACCGCCCTCTTTCTCGACTTCGACGGCACGCTGGTCGCGCTCGCACCCACCCCCGAGGCGATCGAGATTCCTCCCGCCCTGGAGGGCCTGCTCGAAGACCTGCGCGACCAGCTCGGCGGCGCGCTGGCCGTGGTGTCGGGCCGCCAGATCGATGCCATCGACCGCTTCCTCGCGCCGCTGCGCCTGCCCGCCGCGGGCGAGCACGGCGTGCAGCGGCGCGACGCGCAGGGCCGCATGCAGGAGCAGCACGCGCCCGATCTCGCGCCCATCCTGGACATCGCCAACGAGCTGGCCCGCGTGCATGAAGGCCTGCTGGTCGAGCGCAAGCACGCAGCCATTGCGCTGCACTACCGGCTCGCACCGCAGCTGGAGGCCGTGTGCCGCGACGCCATGTCGCGCGCCATTGCGGGCCGGCCGCTGCTCGAGCTGCTGCACGGCAAGTTCGTGTTCGAGGTCAAGCCCACCGGGGTCAACAAGGGCATCGCCATCGAGGCCTTCATGACGGAGGCGCCGTTCGCCGGGCGCCTGCCGGTCTTTGCCGGCGACGACACCACCGACGAGAGCGGCTTCGCGGTGGTGCAGCCGCGCGGCGGCGTTGGCATCAAGGTCGGCTCGGGCCCGAGCCTGGCGCTGCACCGGCTCGAATCGCCGCGCGCGGTGTTCGAATGGCTGGTGCAGCTGCGCGACCAGCTGGCCGCGCCGGCCCACAAGAAAAACGAATCCCCGAGGAGCGATGGATGAGCGAGCTGCAATTGTCGAAAGCACCCGAGGACCGCGCGGGCCTGTCCATTTCCGGGGCAGCCGGGCCCGCCGACCAGGCGCCGGTCGACCCGCGCGTTGCGGCTTCCGGTGCGCCGCGCGGCTTCGGGCCGCCGGCCGAACCCTCGCTCAACGTGGGCGTGATCGGCAACTGCGCCTACAGCGCGCTCATCGATGCACGCGGGCGCGCCGTGTGGTGCTGCCTGCCGCGCTTCGACGGCGACCCGGTCTTCAACGCGCTGCTGCACCCGGGCGAGGAGGCCGGCGCCTGGGCCATCGAGATCGAGGACTTCGCCTCGAGCAAGCAGTGGTACGAACCCAATACCGCGGTGCTGCGCACGCAGCTGTTCGACAGCGCCGGCCAGGGCATCGAGATCACCGACTTCGCGCCGCGCTTCTACAGCCGCTCGCGCTACTTCCGGCCGCTGATGATGGTGCGCCGCGTGCGGCCGATTGCCGGCGCGCCGCGCATCCGCGTGGCGCTCGATCCGCGCTTCCAGTGGGGCGCCTCGGGGCCGCTGGAGGTCACGCGCGGCAGCAACCACATCCGCTACGTGGGGCCCGACGTGACACTGCGGCTCAACACCGACGCATCGATCTCGCACATCCTTTCGCGCCAGCCCTTCGTGATCTCGCGCGAATACAACTTCATGTTCGGCGTCGACGAAACCCTGCTCGACGGCATTGCCGACACCGCGCGCAGCTTCGAGCAGGAGACCATTTCCTACTGGCGCACCTGGAGCAAGCGGCTCGCGATTCCGTTCGAATACCAGGACGCGGTGATCCGCGCGGCCATCACGCTCAAGCTCTCGCTCTACGAGGACACCGGCGCCATCGTCGCCGCCATGACCACCAGCATTCCCGAGGCGCCGGGCAGCCAGCGCAACTGGGACTACCGCTACTGCTGGCTGCGCGATGCCTTCTTCGTGGTGCGCGCGCTCAATTCGCTGAGCGAGGTGGGCACCATGGAAGACTACCTGCGCTGGCTCGGCAACGTGGTGATCGGCTCGCACGGCGAGCACATCCAGCCGCTGTACGGCATCGGTCTGGAGCGCGAGCTGCCCGAGTCGATGGTCGAGAACCTCGCGGGCTACCGCGGCATGGGGCCGGTGCGCGTGGGCAACCAGGCGCAGGAGCACTTCCAGCACGACGTCTACGGCAACATCGTGCTCGGCGCGGCGCAGGCCTTCCACGACCACCGGCTGCTCGCGCGCGCGGGCCGGGCCGAGTTTCCGCACCTCGAGGCCGTGGGCGAGCAGGCGATCCGCGTCTACGGCACGCCCGATGCGGGCATGTGGGAGCTGCGCACCCGCGCCCGCGTGCACACCAGCTCCGCGCTCATGAGCTGGGCCGCCTGCGACCGGCTCGCCAAGATCGCGCGCGCGCTGGCGCTGCCCGAACGCGCCGCCTACTGGCACGGCCACGCCGCGCGCATGAAAGAAGAGATTCTGGCCAAGTCGTGGTGCGAGGAGCGCCAGGCCTTTGCCGAAAGCTTCGGCGGCCATGAACTGGACGCCAGCATCCTGCTGATGGTGGAGGTGGGGTTGATCGACGCGCGCGACCCGCGCTTCATCTCGACTGTCGACGCCATGGAAAAGTCGCTCTGCGACGGCCCGTACATGCGCCGCTACGAGGCGGCCGACGACTTCGGCAAGCCCGAGACCGCCTTCAACATCTGCACCTTCTGGCGCATCGACGCGCTCGCCAAGATCGGCCGCAAGGCCGAGGCGCGCCAGATCTTCGAGACCATGCTGGCGGCGCGCAACCCGCTCGGCCTGCTGTCGGAAGACACGCACCCGGTCACGGGCGAGATGTGGGGCAACTTTCCGCAGACCTACTCGATGGTCGGCATCATCAATGCCGCTGTGCGGCTGTCGGCGCCGTGGGACTCGTGCATATGAGCGCCGCGCCGGGCCGCCCCAAGCAAGCTCGCCCCCGCTTGGCGGGGAGGCGCGCAGCGCCAGGGGTGCACCAATGAGTCGCCTCGTTGTCGTCTCCAACCGCGTGGCCGACCCGCGCAAGCCTGCCGCGGGCGGCCTGGCCGTGGCGCTCGGCGAGAGCCTGCAGCAAAGCGGTGGCATGTGGTTCGGCTGGAGCGGCCAGATCGTCGAGAACGGCCCCACGGGCGAAGGCGAGCTGCACATGCTGCAGGCCGGCAAGGTCACGCTGGCCACCATCGACCTCGGCCGCGAGGACCACGACAGCTACTACCTGGGCTACAGCAACGACGTGCTGTGGCCGGTGTTCCACAACCGCCTCGACCTCGCCCACTTCGAAGCCGGCTTCATCGGCGGCTACCGGCGCGTGAACCAGCTGTTCGCGCGCAAGCTCAAGCCGCTGCTGAAGGATGACGACATCATCTGGATCCACGACTACCACCTGATGCCGCTCGCGGCCGAGCTGCGCGGCATGGGCTGCAGGCAGCGCATCGGCTTCTTCCTGCACATTCCGCTGCCGCCGCAGATCATCATCGCGGCCGTTCCGCAGCACGAGTGGCTCATGCGCTCGCTGTTCGCCTACGACCTGATCGGCTTCCAGGCGCAGCAGGACGTGCAGCATTTCGAACACTACGTGCGCAACGAGGCGCATGGCGAATACCTGGGCGACGAGATGTACCGCGCCTACGGCCAGACGGTGCGCTGCAGCGCCTTTCCGATCGGCATCGACGTCGACGAATTCGCGGCGCTCACGCACGCGAAGGAATCGCGCGACATGTTCGAGACCATGAAGCGCGAGTATTCCCAGCGCCGGCTGCTCTTGGGCATCGACCGGCTCGACTACTCCAAGGGCATTCCCCAGCGCGTGCGCGCCTTCCGCGAGCTGCTCGCCAACTACCCCGAGAATCGCCGCAGCGCCACGCTGATCCAGATCGCCTCGCCCACGCGCGAGACGGTCGATGCCTACGGCGACATCCGGCGCGAGCTCGAAGCGCTGTGCGGTGCCATCAACGGCGACTACGGCGAGCTCGACTGGATGCCGGTGCGCTACATCCACCGCATGGTGGCGCGCAAGCGTGTGCCGGGGCTGTGCCGCGCGGCCGCGGTCGGGCTGGTGACGCCGCTGCGCGACGGCATGAACCTGGTCGCCAAGGAATACATCGCGGCGCAGGACCCGGCCGACCCGGGCGTGCTGGTGCTGTCGCGCTTTGCCGGCGCGGCCGAGCAGCTGAAGGAAGCACTGCTGGTGAACCCCTACGACACGCACGGCACGGCCGAAACGGTGCAGCAGGCGCTGCAGATGCCGCTCGAGGAGCGGCGCGAGCGGCACCAGAAGCTGCTGTCGCGCATCCGCGAGCAGGACATCCACTGGTGGCGGCGCAGCTTCCTGGAGGCGCTGCGCCACGCCGCAAGCCAGCGCTAGGAAGCCGACCGCTCAGCTTCCGGTCAGAAGCCGCACCAGCCGCATCACCGGCCGGGGCTCCGCGGGCCGAACCGCCGCTGTCTGCTGCCGTGCCTGCGCATGCACGCGCAGCCGCACCGGCGCCAGCGCCGACAGTTCGATCCAGCCGCCGCGTTCCAGGCGATGCACGTCGCCCTCGTTCAGCACGGTCTTGGCGGTGAACACGGTGTCGCCGAACCATGAGGGCGGCGACACGAGCAGCGCGCGGCCCTCCAGCATCTCGAGCCAGGTGGCGGGGTCGAGCGCCGCGCGCAAGGCCTCGCCCGGTTGCAGGACGACGGTATCGGGCAGTCGGTCGAGGGTGGTGGGGGACATGGCGCGCCTTCTGGAGTGGATGTGCCCATCGTAGGAATTCGGGCGCCCATAAAACAGGCACACACCCAGGCGATTCGCACCGGAACAGCGGTGGCCGCGGCGCATCTGTTATGGTCGTTTTCCTTCGCAACTGCATCTGTTTTTGGATGCGCGACAGGGGGAGCATCGAGGCCATGGATTCGCTACCGCTCTACCGCCAGCTCTCAGCGCACTACGTGGACGCGATCCACACCGGCTCGCTCAAGCAGGGCGACAAGCTGCCCTCGCTGCGCAGCCTCATGCGCCTGCACGGCATCAGCCTGTCGACCGCGCTGCAGCTGTGCCGCACGATGGAAAGCGACGGCTGGGTCGAGGCGCGCGACCGCTCGGGCTACTTCGTGCGCCGGCCGCGGCGCCTCGCCATCGCGCCGATGGAGGAGCCCCCGGCCGGCGTGCCGCCCGACCCGGCGCAGTACGTGGGCATCCACGCCAAGGTGTCGGACTTCGTGGCGCGCCGCCGGCAGCTTCCCGAGAAGCTCAACTTTTCCATCGCGCGCGGCGCACCCGAGCTGTATCCGGCCGAGGCGCTGCGCAATGCGATGACGCGCATGCTGCGCCAGCAGCCCGACATGCTGACGATTGCGGCGCCGCTCAAGGGCCACCGCCAGTTCCGCGAGGTGCTCGCGCAGCGCAGCCTGCGCGTGGGCATGGCGATCTCGCCGGAAGACATCCTGGTCACCAACGGCTGCATCGAGGCGCTCAACCTCGCGCTGCGTGCGGTGGCGCAGCCGGGCGACACGGTGGCGGTGGAGTCGCCCACCTTCTACGGCCTGCTGCAGGTGCTCGAGAGCCTGGGCATGCGCGCGCTGGAGATCCCGACCAGCCCGCAGACCGGCCTCTCGATCGAAGCGCTGGAGCTCGCGATCCGCACCTACGACAACATCAAGGCCGTGGTGGTGGTGCCGCACCTGCAGAACCCGCTGGGCAGCGTGATGCCCGACGCCCACAAGGCGCGGCTCGCGCAGCTGTGCGAGCGGCACGCGATTCCGCTGATCGAGGACGACACCTACAGCGAGCTGGTCGACGCCCCGACGCCGCCGCGCGCGCTCAAGTCCTGGGACACCGGCGGCAACGTGATCCACTGCGCCTCGCTGCACAAGATCCTCGCGCCCGGCCTGCGCCTGGGCTGGATCACGGCCGGCCGCTGGCATGCGCGGGTGGAGATGCTCAAGTACGCGCAGACCCGCAACAACGAAGGGCTCTCGCAAAGCGGCGCCGGCCTGTTCATGGCCACCGGCGCCTACGACCGCCACCTGCGCCATCTGCGCACCTGCCTGAAGACGCAGCGCGAGCAGACCGCCGATGCGATCGCCGGCTACTTTCCGGCGGGCACGCGCATCAACCTGCCGCCCGGCGGGCTGCAGCTGTGGGTCGAGCTGCCCGAGCGCCTGTCGTCATCGCGGGTCTTCGATGCGGCGCTCGCGGAGCGCATCGTGGTGGCGCCCGGCACGCTGTTCTCCAACTCCTCGCGCTTCGACCACTACCTGCGCATCAACTGCGGCTGGCCGTACGGCGAGGCGGTCGACACGGGCCTGCGCCGCCTCGGCCAGATCGTCGAGACGCTGATGGGCCGCGGTGATGCCGGCGCGGCTGCGGCGCCGCTATCGGTTCGGCCGGCATCGCTCGCCGTTCCCGCACGGCCGCCCGGGGCGCGCCGGCTTCAGTCGAGCAGTGCCAGGGCGGCGTAGTCGCCGACCTTTTCGCCAAGCCCCGCGGGCACCAGCAGCACGCCGCGCGTGAGCGGCTTGAGCTTGCCGTCGACCTGCGCCTGCAGCCGCGGCAGCAGGAAGTCGCGGTGGTGCCAGAACACGCTGCCGCCCAGGCTGATGCGCTGGAGGTCGAGCGTGGCAATCAGGTTGTAGATCATGCGGCCCATCACGCGGCACAGCGCATCGACGATCTCGACGGCATGCGGCTCGCCGTCCGAGGCGGCCGCGAACAGGTCGGGCGCGGGCTGCCCGAAGCGGCGCGCGATGGAGTTGCCCGCCACCAGCGCCTCCACGTCGCCGAGGTTGCCGCAGCCGCAGAGCGCACCGCTGGCGTCGTCCACCACGAAGCTGTGGCCCGCATGGCCGGCATTGCCGTTCTTGCCGCGCAGCGCACGGCCGTCCACGCACAGGCCCACGCCCACGCCGGTGCTCCAGGTGACGTAGGCGCAGTGGTCCAGGCCCTGCAGCGCGCCCCAGTGGCGCTCGGCCTCGAGCGCGGCCACGGCGTCGTTCTCGACCCGCACGCGGCCAAAGCGCCGGGCCAGCGGGGCTTCGATGATCGCCGTCATCCAGTTGTTGGGCAGGCCGCGCGCCGGGCCCGCAATGCCGCCGCAGATATTGGGCGTGGCCAGCTCCACCATGCCGTCGCGCAGCTCGAAGGGGCCGGTGGACGAGACGCCCACGCGGTCGATGTCGGCCGGCGCGATGCCCTGCTCGGCGCAGACCTCGTCGATCATGCGCATGATCTGCACCGCCACGGCGTCGTTGTCGCCGGTCTTGGCGGTCGGCTCGCTGCGGCGGCCGGCCAGCGGCGCATCGCTCGAAGGGGAAAGGCTCACGGCCACCTTGGTGCCGCCGATGTCAACGCAGGCTCTCATCGCGTGGTTCTTCTCTCTGGGTCTCAGGACGGGTTCATCAACAACGGCGCTAGACGAAGCGCGCCACCAGCGCCGCGATCATGCTGAGCACCAGGGTGCTCGAGATCGGCAGCTGCCATTCGCGGCCGAAGGCGCGGAATTCGAAATCGCCAGGCAGCCGCCCGAAGCCAAACCGGCGCAGCCAGGCCGTGAGGCCGCTCATGAGCACCAGGGCAAGGACGACGACGATCAGCCAGCGGATCATGGGAACAGTCTAGGCCGGTTCAAGCCCTGGCCGCGAGGATGGCCATCGCCTGCCTGTGGAGTTCGGGCGTTGCGGCCGCAATCACCCGGCCATCGGACTCCAGCCCCAGCGGCTGGCCCTGCCAGTCGGTGATGACGCCGCCGGCGGCCTCGATCACGCCCGCCGGGCCCAGGTAGTCGTAGGGCTGCAGGCCGGTTTCCACCACGAGGTCGATGGTGCCGCCCGCGAGCTGCGCATAGCCGTAGCAGTCGCCGCCGAAGCGCCGCATCGCGCACTGCCGGCTCAGCCGGTCGAAGGCCTGCCAGTCGGCCGGCGCAAAGATGTCGGGCGAGGTGGTGACGATGCGCGCCTTGGCCACCTCGGTACAGCTGCTCGCGTGCACCGGCTGGCCGTCGCGCGTCGCGCCCTGGCCGGCCTGGCCGACCCAGCGCTCCTTGAGCACCGGCATGTCGATCATGCCCAGCACCACGCGCGAGCCCCGCAGCACGCCGATCAGCGTGCCCCACAGCGGCGATCCGGTGATGAAGCTGCGCGTGCCGTCGATCGGGTCGAGCACCCAGACGCGCTCGGCGTCGAGCCGCTCGAGGCCGTGCTCCTCGCCGAAGATGCCGTCCGCGGCGGCGCGCACGGCAAGGATCTCGCGCATGGCCGTCTCGGCGGCGCGGTCCGCCAGCGTCACGGGGCTCTCGTCGGCCTTGGTGATGATGTCCAGCGGCGTGCGGAAATAGCGCATCGACTGCGCGGCGGCGGCATCGGCCAGTAAATGCGCGATCGACAGCAGATCGGGGGCGGAAGAGCTCATGGGAAACCAAGCGTGCCAAAACTGCGATTAGACCCGAGCCGGGCCCGGTTTGACACGCATGGGGCCACCGCCCTAGCATGGTCCGGAAATTGCCACATCGACCACATGGCTTCATTTCAACTTCCGCGTCGCGCCCTGTTGGCGCTGGTGCTCGGCCTTGCGGCCGCGCTGGCCCAGGCCACCCCTTCCGTGTCGGAGCAAAAGCTCATCGACACGCTGATCCTGCGCGTCTCGAAGATGACGACGATGACCTTCATGCGCAACGGCGACGAGCACAACGCCGCCGATGCCGCCAAGCACATGCAGGCCAAGTTCGACCACTTCAAAGACGAGATCACCACGGCGGAAGATTTCATCGACCGCTGCGCCTCCCGCTCGGAGATGACGGGCAAGCCCTACAAGATCAAGATGCCGAACGGCTCGATGCGGGACGCCAACGAATTCCTCAACGCCGAATTGCGCACGCTGCGCCAGGGCGGCGGCAGCGGCAAGCCTGGCGCCGGTTGACCCGGCTGCATCGGGCCAAGGAAGAAGCCATCAGAAGGGCGTGTCGCCCACGATGGTGGTGCGATTGAGGCGGCGCCGCAGATGATCCGGCGTGCCGGCCGCCAGGTGCATCAGCGAGCGGTTGTCCCAGAACACCAGGTCGTGCGGCGCCCATTGGTGGCGGTACACGAACTGCGGCTTCACGCTGTGCGCGAACAGCTCGGCCAGCAGCGCGTCGCTCTCCTGCGGCGGCAGGCCGACGATGCGCGTCGTGAAATGCTCGCTGACGAACAGCGCCTTGCGGCCGGTCTCGGGATGCGTGCGCACCACCGGCTGCACGGCGGGCGCGACCTGGTCGATCTGCTCCTGCGAGAGCTTGGGCCGCCAAGGGTTCTTTGCGCGCAGCGCCTCGTACTTGGCAAGGTAGCTGTGCTCGGCCTTGAGCGGCAGGATGCGCTGCTGCAGCTCGGGCGAGAGCGTTTCCCACGCAAGATGCTGGTCGGCAAAGAGCGTGTCGCCGCCTTCGCTCGGCAGCTCCTGCGCATGCAGCAGCGAACCCAGGCTGGGCTGGGGCTTGTACGAGATGTCCGAATGCCAATAGACGCCCGCGTCCCCCAGGCCGATGGGCTCGCCGTTCTCCTTGATGTTGGAGACGATCAGGATCTCGGGATGGTTCTTCAGATGGAACTGGTGCAGCACATGGATCTCGAGCGGGCCGAAGCGGCGGCTGAATTCGATGTGCTCGGCCGGAGTGATCTGCTGGTTGCGGAACACCAGCACGTGGTGGTCCAGATGCGCGCGGTGGATGCGCGCGAAGTCTTCGTCGTTGATGGGCTTCGAGATGTCGAGGCCGACGATTTCTGCGCCCACGGGGGCGTTGAAGGGGCGCACTTCGAAGTGCTGGGGGGCGGTCATTGCGCCAATGTAGGTTTTAGTGAGGGGGTTCTCAACGAAATCTTTGTTGGTTGCTTATGTCAGAGCGTATGACTCCGATCCCCTTCAGCAAACCCCATCGCCTCCCACCCCTCCCCCACCGCAAACCCCACCACCTTGAACAGCTCCCCCATCTCATGCTCATGGACGAGCCGAGCCGCCATGCCTCTTTCTGCCGTGCTGCCCTGCCCCATCCGCTCGAGCAGCCCGCAGTTCAGCAGGAACCTCGCCTGGCTGGTGTAGCCCAGCACCTCGAGCCCGGCCTCCTGCCCCGCGAGCGCGATGCCGGTGAAATTGACGTGCGCCGTGATGTCCTTGTAGCCCACATCCGACAGCGGATCGCCGTCGGCCTGGTGCGCGCGGTGGCACATCACGGTGCCCATGTGGCGCTGCGGGTGGTAGTACTCGCGCTCCGGAAAACCATAGTCGATGAAGAAGGCCGCGCCGCTCTTCAGGCGGTCCGCCAGGGTCGCGACGAAGGCCTCGGCCTGCGGATGGATCTCGGTCAGGTAGTCGTGCTCGCCGGGCACCTCGAACGGCGGCCGCAGCGCGGTCTCGCGGTCGGCCCAGGCCCAGCCGTCGGCGCGCACGTTGCGCACCACGCCGCGCTCGAACCACTGGCCGCCCACGCGGGCCAAGAGCTGCACCGGCATCGCGTCGAGCACCTCGTTGCCGACCACCACGCCCTGCATCGCCTCCGGTAGCTCGCCGAGCCATTCGACGCGGTCTGTGTAGCGCGCCAGCGCCTGCTGCTGGCGCTCGCGCAAGGTGCCGGACAGGTCGACGATGCGGTAGCGCACGTCGCCGCGGCCGATCTCGTCGAGCGCATGCAGCAGCTGCACGGCAAGCGCGCCCGTGCCGGCGCCGAACTCCCAGACCGTGTCGGTGCCGGTCTTCTCCAGCGCCTCGGCCACCTGCGCCGCGAGCGCCTGCCCGAACATGGGCGTGAGCTCCGGCGCCGTCACGAAGTCGCTGCCCGACGACGGCATGTGGCCGAACTTGGCCGAGCTGTTGGCGTAGTAGCCCAGCCCCGGCGCATACAGGGCCAGCGCCATGAAGCGGTCGAAGCCGATCCATCCGCCCGCCCGTTCCACCGAACGGGCAATCAGGATGTCGAGGGCCATGGGTAAACTGTTTGTCGTCGTTTTTGTCGTCACCCGCCGATTCTCCCTTCTCTGCCCGCATGAGCACAGCGCCCCTTCCTCTTGTTACGCCAGCCCGCCGCACCGTCCTCGTCACGGGTGCCGGCCGCCGGCTGGGGCGCGAGATCGCGCTGGCGCTGGCCGCCGGCGGCTGGCAGGTGGCGGTGCACTACCGCAGCTCGCGCGGGGAGGCCGAGCAAACCGCGGCCGATTGCGCGGCCCTGTCGGGCACTTCGGCGCCTTTCGAGGCCGACCTGCTCGACGAAGGCGCCACCCGCGCCCTGCTGCCGCGCGTGGCGGCGCACTTCGGCAGCGTCGATGCGGTGGTCCACAGCGCAGCGCTCTTCGAACACGACGACGCCGCGAGCTTCAGCTACGCGCTCATGGAGCGCCATGCGCGCAGCAACACCGGTGCGGCCATCATGCTGGCGCAGGCGCTGCACGACCACCTGGCGCTGCGCGGCGACGCGCAGGGCGCCGTCGTGCACATGCTCGACCAGAAGCTCTGGAACCCGAACCCCGACTTCCTGAGCTACACGCTCTCCAAGGCCGCACTCGAGGCCGCCACGCCCATGCTGGCCCTGGCGCTGGCGCCGCGCGTGCGGGTGGTGGGCGTGGCGCCCGGCCTCACGCTGCCCAGCCACATGCTCGACGAAGACCGGTTCTCGAAGCTGCACACGCTCTCGCCGCTGGGCCGCTCTTCCACGCCGGCCGACGTGGCGGCCACGGTGAAGTTCGCGCTGGAGAACAACTCGATCACCGGCACCACGCTCGTGGTGGACGGCGGCCAGCACCTCATGAAATTCGACCGCGACTTCTCGCTGATGTGAGCCCCACCATGCCCTCCAACCCGATCGGCCGCCAGACACTCACCCTGCAGGGGCTGCGCTTCGACGCCAACCTGGGCATCCTCGACCAGGAAAAGACGGCCCCGCAGCCGATCCAGGTCGATGCCGAGCTGCACCTGGGCGCGCAGCCGCTGCTGCCGAAGGACGACGACATCTACCACGTGCTGGACTACCGCAAGGTGCGCCGCATCATCATCGACGAGTGCACGGCCGAGCATGTGAACCTGCTCGAAACGCTCATCGGCAAGCTCGCGCAGCGCCTGCTGCAGCTGCCCGGCGTGGTCGGCGTGCGGGTGAAGATCGCCAAGCTCGAGATCTTCGACGACTGCGAGGTGGCTATCCGCATGGAAGCCGGGGAATGGTGAACCGAGGCAAAATCGGGCCCTCCTCCCCCCGATTTGCCTGACCGAAGCAGCCCACCCATGAACGCCGTCTGGATCGACGAGGCGCCCGTCGCCGGCGCCGCCACCAATTCCCTGAAGATCGAGCGCGAAACGCACAAGCTCGAGAAGCGCCTGTGCCGCGAAGTCGGCCGCGCCATCGTCGACTACAACATGATCGAGGAGGGCGACAAGGTCATGGTGTGCGTCTCGGGCGGGAAGGACAGCTACGCCATGCTGGACATCCTGCTCAAGCTCAGGGCCCGCGCACCGATCCACTTCGACATCGTCGCGGTCAACCTCGACCAGAAGCAGCCCGGCTTCCCCGAAGAGGTGCTGCCCAGATACCTGAGCGAGCTCGGCGTGGACTTCCACATCGAGAACCAGGACACCTACAGCATCGTCAAGCGCGTGATCCCCGAGGGCAAGACCACCTGCGGCCTGTGCAGCCGGCTGCGCCGCGGCATCCTGTACCGCGTGGCGGACGAACTGGGCGCCACCAAGGTCGCGCTCGGCCACCACCGCGACGACATGCTGCAGACCTTCTTCCTCAACATGTTCTTCGCGGGCAAGCTCAAGAGCATGCCGCCCAAGCTGGTGAGCGACGACGGCAAGCACATCGTGATCCGCCCGCTCGCCTACGTGGCCGAGAAAGACCTGGTGCGCTGGGCCCAGCACCGCGAATTCCCGATCATTCCGTGCACGCTCTGCGGCAGCCAGGAAAACCTGCAGCGCAAGCAGGTCGGCGAAATGCTGCGCGAGTGGGACAGGAAGCACCCCGGCCGCGTGGAGAACATGTTCACCGCGCTGCAGAACGTGGTGCCCTCGCACCTGCTCGACGGAACGCAGCACGACTTCAAGGGTCTGAAGGCGACCGGCGTGGCCGACGAAGACGGCGACAAGGCCTTCGACACGCCCTCCTTTGACCTGCTCTCCCAGGCACCTGCAGCCCTGCGCATCCTTCAGGGCTGAGCGGGCAACCCAGGGGAATTTTGGGCCGCGGAGCCCGGAGATCCTCATGAAACGTGCGTTTTCAGCTCTTCTTCTGATAGCAAGCCTGAGCGGCTGCGCCACCTCCTGGGTGGTCGACAGCGATGTGAAAAGCTTCTCGTCGCTCGCCACCGTGGCGCCGGGCGCCAGCTACCGCTTCGAGCGCCTGCCGTCGCAGCAGGCCGACCTCGCCCGGCAGGAATCGCTCGAGGCCATGGCCGCCGCCGCGCTCGACAAGGTCGGCCTGCGCCGCGACGACGCCAGGCCGCAGTACAGCGCGCAGATCGGCGCACGCGTCGCGGCCGGCCTCTCGCCCTGGGCCGATCCATGGCTCTTCGACGGCCCCTGGGGCTATGGCTACGGCTATCCCGGCTATGCACGCCGGTGGTACGGCGGCGGCTGGTACGGCGGCCCGGCCTTCATGCCACCCGCGGCCAATCCCTGGTACGAGCGCGAAGTGAGCATCGTGCTGCGCGACATCGGCACGAACCGCGTGGTCTACGAAACGCGGGCCCGCAACGAGGGCCCGTACAACGTCAGCGCGACCATCCTGCCGGTGATGTTCGAGGCGGCGCTGCAGGGCTTTCCGAATCCGCCGCAGGGCGAGCGCCGGGTGAACATCGAGCTGTCCGCCGCAAAGAAGAAATGACGCGCTCCTAGAATCCAGCAGATGGAAGAAGCCACCCGCCTGATTGCCGTTCGCCATGGCGAAACCGCCTGGAACGTCGACACGCGCATCCAGGGCCAGCTCGACATCGGGCTCAACGACACCGGGCTCTGGCAGGCCCGGCGCGTCGGGCAGGCGCTGGCGCACGAAGACATCGGCGCGATCTACGCCAGCGACCTGTCGCGCGCCTGGCAGACCGCGCAGGAGATCGCCAGGCCCCACGGCCTCACGGTGCAGCCCGAGCCCGGCCTGCGCGAACGCGCCTTCGGCCGCTTCGAGGGCATGAGCTTTGCCGAGATCGAGTCCACCCTGCCCGACCAGGCCCGGCGCTGGCGCGAGCGCGATCCCGAATTCCAGCCCGAGGGCGGCGAGAGCCTGCTGGTCTTCCGCGAGCGGGTGACGCGCGTCGCATCGAAGCTGGCCGCGCGCCATCCGGGCCAGCTGGTGACGCTGGTGGCGCACGGCGGCGTGATGGACGTGCTCTACCGCGCCGCCACGCGCCAGGAGCTGCAGGCGCCGCGCACCTGGCAGCTCGGGAACGCCGCCATCAACCGCATGCTGTGGACGCCCGAGGGCTTCAGCCTCGTGGGCTGGAGCGATACCGCCCACCTGGCGGCGGACGACGACGTTCTCGACGAGACCACAACCTAGGCGTGCGAGGCCGCGTGCCCCGCGGCACCGCCACCAGCCTCGGCCTTGGCCTCGCCCGGCAGGTCGACCATCGGCCCGGTGCCGCTGTAGCGGTCGAGCGCGAGGTAGATCGCGGGCGTGATGTAGAGCGTGATCACCTGCGAGAAGATCAGCCCGCCCACCACCGCCACGCCCAGCGGCTGGCGCAGCTCGGCGCCGGCGCCCAGGCCCAATGCGAGCGGCAGCGCGCCCATCAGCGCGGCCAGCGTGGTCATGAGGATCGGGCGGAAGCGCAGCCGGCAGGCCTCGCGGATCGCATCGACCGGCTTCATGCCCTCGGTGCGCTGCGCATCAAGGGCGAAGTCGATCATCATGATCGCGTTCTTCTTCACGATGCCGATCAGGAGCAGGATGCCGATGGTCGCGATCAGCGTCAGGTCGAAGCCGAAGATCTTGAGCGAGAGCAAGGCGCCCACGGCCGCCGACGGCAGCCCGGCCAGGATGGTCAGCGGGTGGATGTAGCTTTCGTACAGCACGCCCAGCAGGACGTAGATCACGAGCACGGCCAGCACCAGCAGCACGGCCTGGCTGGCCTGCGAGCTCTGGAACACCGCGGCATCGCCGCCGTAGGTGGTGATGATCGACTGCGGCATCTTCAGCTCTTCCTTGAACTGGTCGATCTTCGCGGTCGCGTTGCCCAGCGGCACGTCGGGCGCGAGGTTGAACGACACCGTCACCGCCTGCAGCTGCCCCTGGTGGTTGACCGAGGTGGGCCCCACGGTGCGCTTGACGGTCGAGAAGGCCGACAGCGGCACCAGCCGGCCGCTGGTGCTGCGCACCGACAGGCGCGACACGTCGTCCTCGAACTGCCGGTCGTTGTCGGCGGCCGAGAGAATCACCTGGTAGGTGTTGCTCGCGCCGTAGATGCTGCCGATCTGCCGGTCGCCGTACGCGTTGTAGAGCGCGGTGCGCAGGTCGCCCACGGCCACGCCGAGCACGCCGGCCTTGTCGCGGTCGATCTCCAGCGTGGCCTGCAGGCCGCGGTTCTGCGAATCGCTGGTGACGTCGCGGAAGGCCGGATCGGCGCGCATGCGCTCCATGAGCCGCGTGGCCCAGGGCACCATCTCGCCCGCATTGACGCTCTGCAGCGTGTACTGGAAGCGCGCCTTGCTCTGGCGGCCGCCCAGGCGCAGGTTCTGCACCGGCTGCATGTAGACCGCGATGCCCGGGATCTCGCGGAAGCGCTGGCGCAGCGATTCGAGCACCGCGGCCATCTTGGGACGCTGGCTGCGCGGCTTGAGCACCGCGAACAGGCGGCCGGAGTTCTGCGTGGCGGTGGGACCGCCCACGCCGACGAACGAGCTCACGTAGGCCACGCTCGGATCGGCCTGCAGCGAAGCGGCCACGCGTTCCTGCAGCGCGTTCATGGCGGTGAAGGAAATGTCCTCGGCCGCTTCGGTGGTGATCTGGATCTGCCCGATGTCCTCCTCGGGGAAGAAGCCCTTCGGAATGGAGACGAACAGCCAGGCCGTGACGACGAAGGTGCCGCCGGCCAACAGCAGCATCAGCTTGCGGTGCGCGAGCGTCCAGTCGAGCGTCCGCATGTAGTTCGCATGCACCCAGCGGTAGCCGCGCTCGAAGGCGCGTCCCACGGCGGTGCCGGGCTCGGGGTGCTCTTCCTCGTGGTCGAGCGCGCCATCCTTGCGCGGCACGTGCTTGAGCAGCCGGCTCGCGAGCATCGGCACCAGCGTGAGCGACACGATGGCCGACACCAGCACCGCCAGCGCCACCACCACCGCGAACTCATGGAACAGCAGGCCGATCACGCCCGGCATGAAGAAGATGGGAATGAACACCGCCACCAGCGAGATCGAGATCGAGATGATGGTGAAGCCCACCTCGCGCGCGCCGCGCAGCGCCGCGGCCATCGGCTCCATGCCTTTCTCGACGTAGCGCATGATGTTCTCGAGCACCACGATCGCATCGTCCACCACCAGCCCCACGGCCAGCGTGATGCCCAGCAGCGAGACGTTGTCCAGGCTGTAGCCGAAGGCATAGAGCAGCGCCACCGCGCCGATCAGCGAAATGGGAATGGTGGCCGCCGGAATCAGCGTGGCCACCAGCCGGTGCAGGAACAGGAAGATTACCAGCACCACCAGCGCGACGGTGCCCAGCAGCGTGAGCTGCACGTCGTGCACGGCTTCGCGGATGGACAGCGAGCGGTCGTTCACCATGTGGATCTCGACCGATTGCGGCAGCTCCGCCTTGAAGCGCGGAATGAGTGCGCGCACCGCATCCACCACCTGCACGGTGTTGGCGTTGGGCTGGCGCTGCACGGCCAGCGAGATGGAGCTCTGGCCGTTGAAGCTGCTGGCGGTCTTGACCGATTCGAAGCTGTCCTCGATGGTGGCCACTTCGTCCAGCCGCACCGGCGCGCCGTTGCGCTGCCCGACGATCAGCTTGGCGAAATCTTCCGCCCTCGTGAGCTGCCGGTTGGCCTGGATGGTGAGCGTCTGGCGCGGCCCGTCGAGCACGCCGACGGGCGTGTTGGCGTTGGCCGAATTCACTGCCTTGGCCAGCTCGTCGAGCGTGATGTTGCGCGCATTGAGCAGGTCGGCATTGGCCTTGATGCGCACCGCAAAGGCCTTGCGACCGTACACGCCCACCTGCGCCACGCCGTCGATGGTGGAAAGCGTGGGCGAGATCAGGTTCTCGGCGTAGTCGTTGAGCTCGGCCGGATTCATCGACGGCGAGATCAGCGCGATGAACAGCACCGGCGCGTCGGCCGGATTGACCTTGCGGTACGAAGGCAGCTGCGTCAGTTCCTGCGGCAGCTGTCGCTGGGCGCGCAGCAGCGCGGCCTGCACGTCGACCGCGGCGGCATCGATGTCGCGGCTGCTCACGAATTCCAGCGTGATCGAGCTCACGCCCTGGGTGTTGACCGAGCTGATGGTCTGCAGGCCCGGAATGGTCGAGAACTGCTTCTCCAGCGGCAGCGCCACCGACGAAGCCATGGTGTCCGGGCTCGCGCCCGGCAGCTGGGCGTTCACGTTGATGACCGGCGTGTTGTAGCTCGGCAGCGCGGCCACCGGGATGCTGAAGTAGGCAAAGATGCCCGCCACCACCGCCGCCGCGGACAACAGCACCGTCATCGCGGGACGACGGATGCACAGCTCCGAGATGTTCATGCGCGTTCCCGGGGAGCCTGGGTGTCCGAGGAGGCCGCACTGCCCGGCGTGACGCCGGAGGTACCGGCCGGCGCGGCCTTTTTATCGGCCCTGACCTTGCCGCCCGGGCGCACGTTCTGGCTGCCCTCGATGACCACCTGCTCGCCCGGCTCGACGCCGCTCACCGCCACCTTGGTGCCGAAGGTGTGGAGCACCTGCACCTTGCGGCGCTTGGCATTCATGGCCTGGTCGACCACGTAGAGCGAAGTGCCCTCGGACAGCATCATGAGCGCCGCGGCCGGCACCACCGTGGCGCCGGAGAGCGTGCGAACCGTGATCCGGGTGCCGACGAACTGGCCCGGCCAGAGGCTCTGGTCGGCGTTGTCGAACACCGCCTTGGCGCGCACCGTGCCGATCTGCGGATCGACCGTGTTGTCGACGAAATTGAGCACGCCGCTGAGCGGCTCGCGGCGTCCGACGACCAGCGCCTCCACCTTGGCCCGGCTGCGCGCCGCCGCCAGCAGGTCCTGCAGGTTGGCCTCCGGCACCGGGAAGCTCACCGCGATGGGATCGAGCTGCGTGATGGTGACCAGCGACAGCGTCGGCTGCACCAGCGTGCCGGGATAGATGTTCACGGCCCCGATGCGCCCCGCAATGGGCGCGCGCAGCGTGGCGTAGCCCAGCGCCACCTGCGCCGATTGCACCGCGGCGCGGTCGGCCGCCACCGCGGCGCGCTGCGCTTCCAGCTGCGACAGCGTGGCGTCCGTGGCGCTCTTGGAAATGAAGTTCTGCGCCAGCAGTTCCTGGCTGCGCTTGTATTGGCGCTCGAGGTCGGCCAGGGTGGCTTCGTCGCGCTTTTGCTGGGCGCGGGCGCGGGCCAGGTTGGCCTGGTCGTTGCGGTCGTCGAGCGTGAAGAGCAGCTGGCCCTCCTTGACGAACTGCCCTTCCTTCACGTGCACCGCCGCCACGGTGTTGGTCACCTGCGGCCGCAGATCGACACTGTTGAGCGACACCACGCTGCCGTTGACCTGCACCGTGACCGGCACGTCCTGCCGCTCGGCGGTGGCAAGCGTGACGAGCGCGGCCGGCGCGCCGTCTGCGGGGGCGCCACCGGCGGCGGCTGGCCTGGCGTTCTTTGCCGCCATGCGATCGCCCGACCCGCTCCACCACCATCCCGCGACGGCTACGATCAACACACCTGCAAGAGCGAGGACGATTTTTTTCTTCATGGGTTCTTGTGCACTTTGGGCTGACAGCGGCTATTGGAGCAGCCGTCGACTCGCAGTGTCCGTGAGTGCCGTAAAGATAAGTAAAGCCGCAATGCCAGGGCCCATGTACAACCCGCTGTGGCAGGCGCCAGGGATGATTTCACCCCGCCGCTAAAATCGCCGCTCCACAGCCTCTGGATATACCCCATGAACCGCTGCAAGAAACCCACGAATGCTCTCACTTTCATAGCGCTTTGCACAGTGGCTGCGAGCCTTTTTTCCATCGGCGCCGCAGCCCAGTCCGAAGTGCCGCGGCCGCAGACCCAGAACGAATCGCTGGTGGGCGGGCGCACTTTCCCGGTCGGCACGCTGCGCGGCAAGTTCATGGTGATCAATGCGCCCGATGTCGAGCTCGACGGCCAGGTCGACCGCCTGGCGCCCGGCGCCCGCATCCGCAGCGAACAGAACATGCTGGTGATGGCGGGCGGCATCGTCGGCCAGAAATACCTGGTGAACTACACGCGCGATGCCGCCGGCCTGCTGCGCGAGGTGTGGATCCTCACGCCGGGCGAGGCCACGGCCAGCCGCGAATCGCTGAACAAGCCCTTCCTGAACATCTGGCCGTTCACTTCGAACGACACCGTCAACACGCAATAAATAAAGAGGCCGGCGGGCCGCGCCCGCCGCGCCGCAGGACGACGCAAGCGCCCTGCATCGGCCTTCCCGGCGGGAAGGGCCAGGAAAGCACCCCATGAGCAAAAAAGTATTTATCAAGACCTTCGGCTGCCAGATGAACGAGTACGACTCGGACAAGATGGCCGACGTGCTGCACGCCGCCCAGGGCTACGAGCCGACGCAGAACGTGGACGAGGCCGACCTGATCCTGTTCAACACCTGCTCGGTGCGCGAGAAGGCGCAGGAGAAGGTGTTCAGCGACCTCGGCCGCGTGAAGCACCTGAAGGCCAAGGGCGTGAAGATCGGCGTGGGCGGCTGCGTGGCGAGCCAGGAGGGCGAGGCCATCATCGCGCGCGCCCCCTACGTCGACATCGTGTTCGGCCCGCAGACGCTGCACCGCCTGCCCGAGATGCTGAACGACCGCGAGCGGCTGGACCGGCCCCAGGTCGACATCAGCTTTCCCGAGATCGAGAAGTTCGACCACCTGCCGCCCGCGCGCGTCGACGGCGCCACGGCGTTCGTCTCGATCATGGAAGGCTGCTCCAAGTACTGCAGCTACTGCGTGGTGCCTTACACCCGCGGCGAGGAAGTGAACCGTCCGCTGGACGACGTGCTGGTGGAGATCGCCGGCCTGGCCGACCAGGGCGTGCGCGAAGTCACGCTGCTGGGGCAGAACGTGAACGCCTACCGCGGCCGCATGGGAGACACGGCCGAGATCGCCGACTTCGCGCTGCTCATCGAATACGTCGCCGAGATTCCGGGCATCGAGCGCATCCGCTACACCACCAGCCACCCCAACGAGTTCACGCCGCGGCTGATCGAGGCCTATGCCAAGGTGCCGCAGCTGGTGAGCCACCTGCACCTGCCGGTGCAGCACGGCAGCGACCGCATCCTGATGGCCATGAAGCGCGGCTACACCGCCATGGAATACAAGAGCACGGTGCGCAAGTTGCGCGCCATCCGGCCCGAACTCGCGCTCTCCAGCGACTTCATCGTCGGCTTCCCGGGCGAGACCGACGAAGACTTCGCCAAGATGATGAAGCTGATCGACGACTGCCAGTTCGACAACAGCTTCAGCTTCATCTTCAGCCCGCGCCCCGGCACGCCCGCCGCGGCGCTGCAGGACGACACGCCCCATGCGGTGAAGCTGGCTCGCCTGCAGACGCTGCAGCGCGTGATCGACGGCAACGTGCGCCGCTTCGGCGATGCGCTGGTCGGCACCACGCAGTGCGTGCTGGTCGAGGGGGCTTCCCGCAAGGATGCGAACGAACTGATGGGCCGCACCGCCTGCAACCGCGTGGTCAACTTCGAAGGCGACGCGCGCCTGGTCGGGCAGATGGCCGACCTGCGCATCACGCGCTCGCTGGCCTACACGCTGCGCGGCGAGGTGGCCACGCGCGAATCGTCGACGGTGCCGGTTCCCGCCGCGCTCGCCGCCTGATGGCGAAGCGGCCGTCCAGACGGGGCTCGTTCCAGCAGCTCCTGCTTTTCGCGTTCCTGCTGATCACCGCCCTGCTGGTGGGCGTGGCGCTGCGCTCGGTGTTCCAGTACGACGCGCTCATGACCCAGAGCCGCGATGCGGCGGCCCGCGCGTTGCGGCTCTCGGGCGCGGCCCAGTCGCTGGCCGAGCGCAGTGCCGCCATGGAGCGCGCCGGGCGCCAGTCGCTGGTGCTGAACGACGCCGTGCTGCGCCGCCGCTTCGACGATGCCGCGCGCGAAGCGCACCAGGTGCTCGAACGGCTCGAGCGGAACGGCCTCGCGCCGTCGGGCATCGAGCTGTGGCGCGCCCAGCTCGGCGTGATCGAGGGGCTCATGAGCGGTAGCGCCGACAGCGCGCTCTCGCGCGAAAGCGGCATGGCCATGCAGTTCCGCGAGCTCGATTCGCTGAACACGAATCTGGCGCAGCAGGCCCAGTTCCTGATCGAAATGCAGAACGACGCGCTGGCCAAGCGCATCGAGAACGCGCGCCGCCGGCTGATGCGCGAAGTGGTGGCCGCCAGCATCCTGGCGGTGTCGCTGGCGCTGGCTTTCGGCATCTGGCTCGCGCGTCCTTTCAAGCGGCTGGAGCACGCCATCGTCGGGCTCGGCCAGAACCGGCTCGACGAGCCGATCGACATCCGCGGCCCGGCCGACGTGCGGCGCCTGTCGCAGCAGCTCGAGTGGCTGCGCCTGCGCCTGACCGAGCTCGATGCCGACAAGGCACGCTTCCTGCGCCACGTCTCGCACGAACTCAAGACGCCGCTGGCGGCGCTGCGCGAAGGCGTCTCGCTGCTGGAAGACGGCGTGACGGGTCCGCTCAATCCGGCGCAGCTCGAGGTGGCGCAGATCCTGAACCAGAACACCGTTTCGCTGCAGGGCCAGATCGAGGCGCTGCTGCGCTTCAACGCCGCCGCCTTCGAGGCGCGCGAACTGCGCCGCGAACGCACCGACCTGCTGCCGCTGGTCGAAGAGCAGATCGAGGCGCAGCGCCTGCAGTGGCAGGCCCACGGCCTGCGCGTCCATGCCGAGGGCGAGTCGATCACGCTCCCGGTGGACCGCGCCAAGCTCGGCACGGCGGTGGCCAACCTGCTGTCCAACGCGATCCGCTATTCGGCGCGCGGCGGCGTCATTTCGATCGTGGTGTCGGGCACGCCCACCACCGCGTGCATCGATATCAACGATGCCGGCCCGGGTATTGCCGAGGGCGACCGGGACCGGATCTTCGAGCCTTTCTACAGGGGCGAACGCCAGCCCGAGCATGCCGTCAAGGGCACGGGCATCGGCCTTTCGATCGTGCAGGAGTACATTGCTGCCCATGGGGGCCGCATCACCCTGCTGCCAGAGGGGCCCGGCGCGCGCTTTCGCATCGAACTGCCGCGCACGGCCTGAACAACCCACCGTGAAGCCCCCCAGGCACACACCTGAAAACAAACACCGCCTCTTGCCTTTTCTTCAATCCATGCTTTTTCCGTTCGTCCGCAGTTCGACCCTGTCCGGGGCGGTGGCCATGCCTTTCGTCCTGCTGCTGGCCGCCTGCGCGACGCAGCCCGCACCACCCGCCGAGGCCGAGGCCCTGCCGCCGCCGCCCGCCGTGCCGCGCGTGATGCCGGTCGAGGCCGAGCCCAAGGCGCCCGCCACGCAGCCCGCCTCGCTCTTCACGCTGATGACCCAGGGCCCGGCCGCGGCCATGCTGGCCTATGCCGACAAGGTCCGCCCGCTGGGCGGCGCCGAGCTGGCCGCCGAAATCACCCGCGCCGGCGATCCCGGCGATTCGCCCACCGCCCAGATGCAGCTCGCGCTGCTGCTCGCACAGACCCGCGTGCCGGCCGACCTGGCGCGCGCGCTGGGCCTGATGCAGCGCGTGATCTCCAACCCCTCGCCCGAGGCGCAGCCGCTGCAGCCGCTGGCGCGCGCACTGGCCGCGCGCTACGTGGAGCAGCGCCGCGTCGAGGACGACCGCGACAAGCAGGCGCAGCAGGTGCGCGAAAGCCAGCGCCGCATCGACCAGCTGAACGACCGCATCGAGGCGCTGCGCGCCATCGAGCGCAGCTTCGCGCGGCCCAACAACGTGCCGCCGCCGACCCTGCCTCCGCCCGGCGGCACCAGGCCCAATCCATGAACCGCAGCCGGCGATTGCCCAAGGAACCCCATCGATGAGCACGACCGGCGCGCGCCTGCTGGTGGTCGACGACGACCCGGACATGCTGCGGCTGCTCTCGATGCGGCTGAGTTCGGCCGGCTACCAGGTCACGGCCGTGACCTCGGCCGAAACCGCGCTCACGCAGCTCGAGATCGAGCACCCGCAGCTGGTGCTCAGCGACGTGCGGCTGCCCGGCCGCGACGGGCTCCAGCTGTTCGACGAGATTCGCAAGCGCCATCCCTCGCTGCCGGTGATCCTGCTCACCGCCCACGGCACCATTCCCGATGCGGTCGAGGCCACCGCGCGCGGCGTGTTCACCTATCTCACCAAGCCCTACGACGGCCGCGAACTGCTCGACAAGATCGCGCAGGCGCTGGCGCTGGGCGCACCGGCCAGCACGCCCGCCAAGGCCGGCGACGAAAGCTGGCGCGCCGAGATCGTGAGCCGCAGCAACCGCATGTCCGAGCTGCTGGCCGAGGCGCGCATGGTCGCCAAGTCGGACGCCTCGGTGCTGCTGCGCGGCGACAGCGGCGCCGGCAAGGAACTGCTGGCGCGCGCCATCCACCGCGCCAGCGCGCGCGCCGACAAGCCTTTCGTGGCCGTCAATTGCGGCGCCATCCCCGAGGCGCTGCTCGAATCCGAACTGTTCGGCCACATGAAGGGCGCCTTCACCGACGCCCATGCCAACCACAAGGGCCTGTTCCAGCAGGCCGACGGCGGCACGCTGCTGCTCGACGAAATCGGGGACATGCCGCCCGCCCTGCAGGTCAAGCTGCTGCGCGTGCTGCAGGAGCGCGCGGTGCGCCCGCTGGGTGCCAGCCAGTCGATCGAGGTCGACGTGCGCATCATCTCGGCCACCCACCGCGACCTGGACGTGGCCATGGAAGCCGGCCAGTTCCGCGAAGACCTCTATTACCGGCTCAACGTGGTCACGCTCACGCTGCCGCCGCTGTCGGCCCGGCGCGAGGACATTCCGCTTCTGGCCAACCACTTCCTGCAGAAGCTCTCGACCAAGTACGGCAAGCGGCTGTCCGGCTTCGCGCCCGAGGCGCTCAAGGCGCTGGCCACCGCGGCCTGGCCCGGCAATGTGCGCCAGCTCTACAACGTGGTGGAACAGGTCTGCGCGCTGTCGAGCTCGCCATTGATCCCGCTGGCGCTGGTGCAGCGCGCGCTGCGCGTGCCCACGGTCGAGGTCCAGACCTATGCCGAGGCCAAGCAGCGCTTCGAGCGCGACTACCTCGTCGGGCTGCTCAAGCTGACCGACGGCAACGTGGCCGACGCCGCCCGGCTGGCCGACCGCAACCGCACCGAGTTCTACCGCCTGCTGCAGAAGCACGAACTCACGCCGGGCCACTTCAAGGCCGACGCTGTCGCTCCGGGCAATGAGCCTGTCGCCGACTAGCGACGCCCCTAAGTTGTTGATTTAAAAGGCCATTTTCCACCAGCCTCGCGGGCTTGTCGGGATTCGGCGACAAAAACCGGGGTTTCGGGGCCTTCCAGACGGCCCCAACCCCGAAAACCGCATCCAGATCGCCCTAAGTCGTTGATCTGAAAGCATTTTTCCAGCCTGGCACAGGGTTTGCCCCTGTACAGGCATGACAGCACTCACCAGCCCATCTTTCGCACTGCGCCAGCAGCGCGACGGCCTGCGTCAAAAGCAGTTTTCCCCCGTGCGGCCCCGTGCCGCCGGTCATTCGGTGGCCGCGCTCGCAAGCGCGGGCGGCGCCGAACCGGATTGCGTGATCAAGCGCTTTCCTGCCATTGGCGACACCCCTTCCCTCGACAAGCAACGTTGGTAAATCACACATGAAGCCGAACGACTTCTCCCAACTGAACGTGCTGACCGAAGCCGACTTCTCGCACCGCAGCCCGGTGCGCGAAGAACGCCATCCCAATTCCGTGACCGCTCCGCCGGTCAACCGCGGCTCCATGACGCCCCGCCCCTGGCGCGGCTTCTGGAACAGCATCGGCACAGCCCTGCTGGTCAAGCTCGGCGCCGGCGGCAAGCCGGAAAGCCAGACCGCCGAAGCCGGCGCCCAGGCCAAGCAGCCCTGGCAGCGCGCCGCGGCCCAGCGCCGCTTCGCCTTCATGGCGCTCACGCTGCTGAGCACCGTGATCGCGTCCGTGCTGTTTGCCGGCGTGCAACCCGACTACGACAACGTCTGGCTCGAATACGGCCAGATCGGCCTGTACGGCCTGCTCTCGGGCTGGGTCGTCACCGGCTTCGTGACCGCGCTCATGGGCTTCTACGTCTCGGTGCGCGGCGACAAGCACGCGCTCTCGGTCAAGCAGGTGGCCCACCACCCGATGAACCCCGAGGCACGCACCGCGATCATCATGCCGATCTGCAACGAGGACGTGGCCACCGTGTTCGCCGGCCTGCGCGCCACCTGCGAATCGGTCGCGGCCACCGGCCACGCCAAGCAGTTCGACGTGTTCGTGCTGTCCGACAGCTACTCGCCCGAAACCGCCGCCGCCGAGCGCGCCGCCTGGGAAGACCTGCGCGCCGCGCTGGCCGACAGCCCCAACCAGCCGCAGGTCGAGGTGTACTACCGCCTGCGCACCCGCCGCACCCACCGCAAGGCCGGCAACGTGGCCGACTTCTGCCGCCGCTGGGGCAAGGACTACCGCTACATGGTCGTGCTCGACGCCGACTCCGTGATGAGCGGCGACTGCCTGACCTCGATGGTCAAGCTGATGGAAGCCAACCCGACCGCCGGCATCATCCAGACCGCCACGCAGGCCATCGGCCACGTGACGCTGCATGCCCGCGCGCAGCAATTCGCCTCCCGCGTGACGGGCCGCCTGTTCACGCTGGGCATGCAGTTCTGGCAACTGGGCGAATCGCACTACTGGGGCCACAACGCGATCATCCGCGTCGAGCCCTTCATGAAGCACTGCGCGCTGGCCCCCATCAAGGGCACCGGCGGCATGTCGGGCGGCATCATGTCGCACGACTTCGTCGAAGCTGCGCTGATGCGCCGCGCCGGCTACAACGTGTGGCTCTGCGCCGACCTGGTCGGCAGCTACGAGCAGCAGCCGCCGGACCTCTTGGCCGAACTGCAGCGCGACCGCCGCTGGTGCCAGGGCAACCTGCAGAACGCCCGCCTGATGGCCGAGCCCGGCATCCACCCGGTGCACCGCGCGATGTTCGTGACCGGCACCATGGCCTACGTCTCGGCGCCGCTGTGGCTCGCATTCCTGACGCTCGGCACCGCGCTGTGGCTGAGCGGCTCGAGCCTGATCTCCAGCTGGAGCGTGCTGCCGGCGGAACTGGCCGGCCTGTGGGTCTGGACCCTGTGCCTCCTGTTCCTGCCCCGCGTGCTCGGCATCGCGGCCGTGCTGATGCGCGGCGAGCAGCGCCAGTACGGCGGCCTGTGGGGCCTGGTGAAGAGCTCGGTGCTCGAAAGCGGCCTGGCCATCGTGCAGGCGCCGGTTCGCATGCTGGCCCATTCGCTGTTCGTGCTGGTCGCCCTCACCGGCATCAAGCTCGACTGGAAGTCGCCCCCGCGCGAAGCCGCTGCCGTGCCGTGGAAGGTCGCCGTGTCGCAGCTCGCTCCCATGAGCGTGGTGGTCGGCGCGCTGGCCCTGGGTGTCGCAATGATCGATCCGAGCGCGCTGATCTGGCTCATGCCGGTGGGCCTGCCGCTGCTGCTGGCCATTCCGCTCACGGTGCTGACCAGCCAGATCGCGCTGGGCACCTCGCTGCGCGACCGCGGCTTCCTGCTGATTCCCGAGGAATCGCGCTCGCCCGCCGTGCTGCGCCGCGCCTGGATGCATGCGCTTCGCCTGGCGCGCCCTGCGGCGCTGGCAACGGCCTGATGCGCTGAAGCTCCACCGCAAACAAGAAAGCCGGCCACGAGGCCGGCTTTTTTATTGCGCTGCCGAAGCAGCAGCCATCGCTCTATTTAATTAGAACGGCAGCTTCGGCCCACCGGGCCCACCCATCCCGCCCATCCCCTTCATGCCGCCCATCTTCTTCATCATCTTCATGAGGCCGCCGCCCTTCATCTTCTTCATCATGCCCTGCATCTGCTCGAACTCGTTGAGCAGGCGGTTCACTTCCTGAACCTGCACGCCCGCGCCGGCCGCGATGCGGCGCTTGCGCGTGGCCTTGAGCAGCTCGGGCTTGCGGCGCTCCAGCGGCGTCATGCTCTGGATGATGCCTTCCTTGCGGCGGATGTCGCGCTCGGCGCGGGTCATGTCGGCCTCGGTGGCCTTGGCGGCCATCTGCTGCGGCAGCTTGTCCATCAGGCTCGAGAGGCCGCCCATCTGCTTCATCTGCTGCAACTGACCGAGGAAGTCGTTCAGGTCGAAGCCCGCGCCGCTCTTGACCTTGGCCGCGAGCTTCTGCGCCGCCGCCACGTCGACGCCGGCCGTGACCTGCTCGACCAGCGCGACGATGTCGCCCATGCCGAGGATGCGGCCCGCATGGCGCTCGGCGTCGAACACCTCGAGGCCGTCGATCTTCTCGCTGGTGCCCGCGAACTTGATCGGCACGCCCGTCACCTGGCGCACCGACAGCGCCGCGCCGCCGCGCGAATCGCCGTCGGTCTTGGTCAGGATGATGCCGGTGAGCGGCAGCGCTTCCTTGAAGGCCTTGGCCGTGTTGATCGCATCCTGGCCCTGCATGGCGTCGACCACGAACAGCGTCTCGACCGGATCGAGCGCGCCGTGCAGCTGCTTGATCTCGGTCATCAGCACTTCGTCGATGGCCAGGCGGCCCGCGGTGTCGACCAGCAGCACGTCGAAGAAGTGGCGCTTGGCGTGGTCGAGCGCCGCGCGTGCGATGTCGAGCGGCTTCTGGTCGGGCGTGCTCGGGAACCATTCGGCGCCGGCCTGCTTGGTGACCATCTTGAGCTGCTCGATGGCGGCGGGCCGGTAGACGTCGCCGGAGACCGTGAGCACTTTCTTCTTGCGCTTCTCGATCAGGTGCTTGGCCAGCTTGGCGGTGGTGGTGGTCTTGCCCGCGCCCTGCAGGCCGGCCATGAGGATCACGGCCGGCGGCTGCGCCGCCAGGTTGATGTCGGACACGCCCTCGCCCATGGTGGCGGCGAGCTCGCGGTTGACGATGCCGACCAGCGCCTGGCCCGGCTTGAGCGAGCCCAGCACTTCCTGGCCGAGCGACTTTTCCTTCACGCGGGCGACGAAATCGCGCACCACGGGCAGCGCCACGTCGGCTTCGAGCAGGGCCATGCGCACTTCGCGCAGCATGTCCTGCACGTTGCTTTCGGTGATGCGCGCCTGGCCGCTCATCGTCTTGACGAGGCGGGAGAACTTTTCTGTGAGGGCGGTGGCCATGAAGGAGATGCCTTGCTGCCCGCCGCGGCGGGTCATTGGAAAGGGGGGTTGGCGCCGCGACGCGAAGTGCGCAAGCCTGGGGGAGATAAACTCCGGCAATGATTTTAGCGATCCCCTCCCCACTTGCCGTGGCGCTGGGCATCGCCACCGCGGCTGCCTATGGATTTGCCGCTGCCGCGGGCGCCAGGCTGAGCCGCAAGGCCACCCAGTGGGCCCTCGGGCTGGCGTGGCTTCTGCATGCCGCGGTGCTGGGCCATGGCCTCGTCGGCAGCCAGCCGAAATTCGGCTTTGCACCGGCGCTTTCGGTCACGGCCTGGCTGGTGCTCACGGTCTACGCGGTCGAAAGCCGCATGTACCCGCAGCTCAAGGTGCGCCGCGCGCTGGCCTGGCTTGGCGCGGCCGCCGTGCTGCTGGCCATTCTCTTTCCCGGCACGCCGCTGCATGTGTCGGCATCGCCCTGGCTGCCGCTGCACCTTGCGCTGGGCATTGCCTCGTACGGCCTGTTCGGCGCTGCGGTGGTCCATGCCTGGCTGATCACGCGGGCCGAAAAGCAGATCCGCCTTGCCGCCGCCGAGCCGCAGAGCGGCGTGCCGCTGCTCACGCTCGAGCGGCTCACCTTCCGCTTCGTGATGGCCGGCTTCGTGCTGCTTTCCGCCACGCTGCTCGCGGGCCTGCTGTTCAGCGAAACGCTGTACGGCGCGAGCGTGCGCGGCTGGAAGTGGGACCACAAGACGGTGTTCTCGGTGCTCGCCTGGATCAGTTTCGCGGTGCTGCTGATCGGCCGGGTCCGCTTCGGATGGCGCGGCCGCACGGCGCGGCGCGTGCTGTATGCCGGCTCCGCCCTGCTGCTGCTGGCCTATGTGGGCTCGCGTTTCGTGCTCGAAGTGGTGCTGGCGCGCGGCGCGACATGAAATACCTGCTCGTTCTCGCGGTGCTCTGGGTGGCGATCTGGCTCTGGCGCAAGAACCGCCGGGAAGAAATGCGCGAGACCCTGCGCGAAGAGGCGGCGCGCGCGGCCAGGCGCCCGCCCGCAGCGCCGGCTTCGCCGCAGGCCATGCTGCGCTGCGCCCATTGCGGCTTGCACCTGCCTGCAAGCGATGCAATCGCGGGACCGGGCGGCGCGGTCTACTGCAGCGCGGCGCACCGCCAGGCCGCCGAGCGCGGCTGAGCGGGCGCGGCATCGATGAGCACAGCGCCAAGGGTGCATCCGTGAGTTCTTCCCCATGGTCGCGCGGCGAACCCGCCACCGACTGGAGCACGCTCGAGCCGGGCCCCGGCGAAAGCGCCGCGCTGCTGCGGCTGTGGCGCGGCTTCATGGCGGCGCGCTGCTTCGTTGCGCTGGTGCTCGTGCTGCTGCAGGGCGTGGCCATGGCGCTCGGCCAGACGGTGCAGCCGCTGGCCGTGGCGCTTTCGGCCGGCTACCTGGCTGCCACCTGGCTGGGCGCCCGCTACGCGCATTTCACGCCGCCGATCCGCGCCTTCGGCATGCTGTGGTTCCTCACCATCGGCATCGACCTGGGCACCTTCACCGCGCTGCAGGTGCTCCAGGGCGGCAGCATCAACTACACGCCGCTGTTCGCGCTGCCGGTGCTCATGAGCGCGGTGCTGGGCACGGTGACCGTGGGCCTGGGCACCACGGCCACGGTCACGCTGCTGCTGCTCGCCGATGCCGGCTGGCACTGGCTGCTGCAGCAGCCCGGCGATTCCTCCACCCGCTTCGTGCAGGCGGCGCTCACCGGCACCGGGCTCTTCGTGGTGGCCCTGCTGGCGCACGAGCTGGCGCGCCGGCTGGCCCGCGAGGAAGAAACCGCGCTGCGCAACCGAAGCAGCGCGCAGATGCAGGCGCAAGTCAACGACCTGGTGATCGAGACGCTGAGCGAAGGCGTGCTGGTGATCGACGCCGAAGGCATGGTGCATGCGGCCAATCCGGCGGCCGACGCGATCCTCGGCCAGGGGCTGGCCCGGCTCGGCCTGCCGTTCGCGCTGCATGCGCAGCCCGCCTGGCATGCGCTGGCTGCGCTGGCGCGCCAGACCTTTGCGCGGCGCGCGCCGCAAAGCGAGGAAATTCCGGTGGCGCAGGCGCGCGGCGCCGCGCGCGAGGTGCGCGTGCGCACGCGGCTCACGCCCACCAGCAGCCGGCACGTCGACAGCCTTTGCGTGATGTTCCTGCAGGACCTGCGCGAACTCGAGGCCCGCATCCGCACCGAGAAGCTGGCCGCGATGGGCCGGATGTCGGCCGCGGTGGCGCACGAGATCCGCAATCCGCTCGCGGCCATCACGCAGGCCAGCGCGCTGCTCAACGAAGACCTCACCGACCCCGCGCACCGCAAGCTGACCAGCATGGTGCAGCACAACGCGCAGCGGCTCGCACGCATCGTGGACGACGTGCTCGACGTCTCGCGCGCACGCCAGCAGCGCGTGCTTTCGCTCGGCGAGCAGGTCGTGCTCGATCCCGCGGTGCAGGCGCTGGCCGAAGAGTGGGTGCGCCAGACGCAGCGCCAGGGCGTGCTGATCGCGCTGGACGCCGCCGACGCCGAGGTGCGCTTCGATGTCGAGCACCTGCGCCGCCTGCTCGTGAACCTGCTGGACAACGCAGCGCGCTACGCGAGCAGCCGCGCGGGCGCGATCCAGGTCGTCACCACCACGCAGCGCGGCAGCGCCGGCCGCCCCAGCCTGCAGGTGTGGAGCGACGGCGCGCCGCTGGAGCCGGCGGTGCAGCGCCACCTGTTCGAGCCTTTTTTCTCATCCGAGAGCCGCTCCAGCGGGCTCGGCCTCTTCCTGTGCCGCGAGCTGTGCCGGCGCCACGGCGCCACCATCGGCTACGAGCGGCGCGCGCTGGTGGCGGGGGGGCCCGAGGGCAATGAATTCTTCGTCAGCTTTGCGCCGAGCGAAAACCGGCTGACACAATAGCGTTGTGAGCACTCCCCATCCCTCCATGCAGCGCCCGGCCAACATCCTGGTCATCGATGACGAGCCCGACCTGCGCACGCTGTACGAACTGACCCTGCTGCGCGAAGGCTATCGCGTCGAGGCCGCCGGCAGCGTGTCGGAAGCCTGGCAGCACCTGGAGGCGGGGCAGTTCGATGCGGTGATCACCGACATGCGGCTGCCCGATGGACAGGGCATGGAAATCATCCACCGCATCCAGAAGAACCAGCGCAGCGAGCGCTGCGTGGTGATGACGGCCTACGGCTCGGCCGAGAACGCGGTCGAGGCGCTGAAGGCCGGCGCCTTCGACTACCTGACCAAGCCGGTCGACCTGAAGCAGTTCCGCGCCGTGGTCGCGTCCGCGGTGCAGGCGCAGCAGGCAGCGCCGGCCAAGGCCTGGCAGGCGGCGCCCGCGGACCCGTTGCGCGCCGGCGCGCCGGCCGTTCCGGACAGCGGCGTCGCCGCGCTCGAGCGGCTGGTGGGCGACTCGGAGCCGATGCGCCTGGTCAAGTCGCGCATCGCCAAGGTGGCGCGCGGCATGGCGCCGGTGCTGGTGCGCGGCGAATCGGGCACCGGCAAGGAACTGGTGGCGCGCGCCGTGCATGCCTGCAGCCAGCGCAGCGAGGGCCCCTTCGTCGCGGTCAACTGCGGCGCCATTCCCGAGAACCTGCTCGAGGCCGAGTTCTTCGGCGCCCGCAAGGGCTCCTACACCGGCTCGTCGCAGGACCGCGACGGCTACTTCCAGGCCGCGCGCGGCGGCACGCTCTTTCTCGACGAAATCGGCGACCTGCCGCTGGCGATGCAGTCCAAGCTGCTGCGTGCGATCCAGGAGCGCAGCGTGCGCTCCATCGGCTCGACGCAGGAAGACGCGGTCGACGTGCGCATCGTGAGCGCCACCCACAAGGATCTCCATGCCGAAGTCCAGGCCGGCCGCTTCCGGCAGGACCTGTTCTACCGGCTCAACGTGATCGAGATCGCGGTACCCGCGCTGCGCGACCGGCGCGAGGACCTGCCCGCGCTTTGCGCCGCGCTGCTCGCGCGCATTGCGCAGGACGGCGGGCTGCCGGTGCCGCATCTTTCCGCCGAACTGCTGCGCCGCCTGGCCCAGCACCGGCTCGACGGCAACGTGCGGGAGCTCGAGAACCTGCTGCACCGCGCGGTGGCGCTCAACGACGGCGACGAACTGCACCTGGACCTGATGGCGCCGCGGCCGGAGGCTGCCGAGGCACCGGCCGAGACGGCCATCGCCGAACCCGCGCCCTCTTCTGCCGCCGCGGCCGGCGGCGAAGCGCCTCGGGCGGCCGCTGCGCCCGCCGCGGAATCCAAGCCTGTGGCGCCCGCCCTCCCCTCGGACCTGCAGGCCTACCTCGATCAGCAGGAGCGCGAGATCCTCGTGCGCGCGCTGCACGAAAGCGGCTTCAATCGAACGGCCGCCGCCGCGCGGCTCGGCATGAGCCTGCGCCAGATCCGCTACCGCATCGCGCGGCTGGGCATCACCACGCCCGGCGGCGACGAAGGTGCCAGCAGCACCAGCCATGCCGACGACTGAAGCACCGGCAAGCAACGACGACGGGCTCTGGCACGCCGGCTGGTACCGCTTTGCCAAGGCGCTGCGCTCGCCGAATTTCGGGCCCCGGCCCGCGGGCGCGCAGACCGACCTGATCGTGCTGCACTCCATCAGCCTGCCGCCCGGCGAATACGGCGGCGAGGCCGTGCAGCAGCTCTTCACCAACCAGCTCGACTGGGACGCGCACCCCTACTTCCAGTCGATCCGCGGCCTTGCGGTTTCCTCGCACTTCTATGTGCGGCGCAACGGCGAGCTCTGGCAGTTCGTGAGCTGCGACGATCGCGCCTGGCATGCCGGCGTGTCGTCGTGGCGCGGCCGCGAGAACTGCAACGACGACTCCATCGGCATCGAGCTCGAAGGCCTCGAAGGCCAGCCCTTCGAAGAAGCACAGTACGAGGCGCTGGCCAGCCTCTGCCCCGCCATCGCGCAGCACTACGCCATCGCGCACATCGCCGGCCACGAGCACATTGCGCCAGGCCGAAAACAGGACCCCGGCGCCGGCTTCGATTGGCAATTGCTGCGCGGGCACCTCGGCTGGAGTCCACAGATGTTTCCTCCGCAGGTGGTGCAGCGCTAATTTTTTCAATCGCGCGGCGCCTCGCGATGCGCCGGTCCCGCGGCGCAGCAATGAGAAAATTGCAGCCGCTGCATGCAGCAACCATGCGCCCTGCAAGCCCAAATCGGCCTGCAAGCCACGGCCCATGCGGGTTGCGACAACATAGGCCAGTATTCATGCGGCATCGACGGCCGTGACCTAGGCCGAAAGAAATATCGACCAGGGTTGTATCCACTGGAAAACGCTACATCTAGTGGGTTGTACACCCCTCAGACCCTAGATATAGTGTCCTCCGTCCGGTCAACAACGCCGGCGCGACGCCCAACCAAGGCGTTGCCATCCAACAAGAATTGCCAACCGAGAGGAAGCGAATGCAAACAGCCCTGAACACCCCATCGACCTCGCGTGCCGTTCCCTCCACGCCCACGCAGCAGCAGCGCGACACCGCTGGCTCGCCCGCCGGACAGAACCTCGCGCACTACCAGATCATCCGCCGCAACGGCGCCGTGGTTCCCTTCGAACCCAACAAGATCGCCATCGCGATGATGAAAGCCTTCCTGGCCGTGCACGGCACCCAGGGCGCGGCTTCGGCCAGCGTGCGCGAAACGGTCGACGCGCTCACGCAAGGCGTGATCCGCGCCATGGTGCGTTCGCGTCCGGGCGGCGGCACCTTCCACATCGAAGACGTGCAGGACCAGGTCGAACTCGGCCTGATGCGCGGCGGCCACCACGAGATCGCGCGCGCCTACGTGCTCTACCGCGAGCGCCGCACGCAAGAGCGTTCCAAGCAGGTCGAGCAGGAAGCACCCGCCACGCCCACGCTGCACGTGCTGGACAACGGCGAACGCGTCGCGCTCGACCTGAACCAGCTCAAGGGCCTGATCGAATCGGCCTGCGAAAACCTGGGCGACAGCATCACCGCCGCGCCGATCGTCGCCGAGACCATGCGCAACCTGTACGACGGCGTGCCGCTCGACGAGGTCTACAAGGCCTCGATCCTGGCGGCCCGCACGCTGATCGAAAAAGACCCCGACTACACCTTCGCGACCGCCCGCCTGCTGCTGCACACGATCTTCAAGGAGATCATCGGCCGCGAAGTGATGCCCGCCGAGCGCGCCACCGCCTACGCCGACTACTTCCCGCAGTTCATCAAGAAGGGCGTCGAGAACGACCTGCTCGACGAGAAGCTGCTGCAGTACGACCTGCCGCGCCTGGGCGCCGCGCTCAAGGCCGAACGCGACAACCAGTTCGACTACCTCGGCCTGCAAACGCTGTACGACCGCTACTTCCTGCACGTGCGCAAGTCGCGCATCGAACTGCCGCAGGCCTTCTTCATGCGCGTGGCCATGGGCCTGTCGCTCGGCGAAATCGACCGCGAGGCCCGCGCCATCGAGTTCTACGAGGTGCTGTCGTCCTTCGACTTCATGTCGAGCACGCCCACCCTGTTCAACGCCGGCACGCTGCGCTCGCAGCTGTCCAGCTGCTACCTGACCACCGTGCCCGACGACCTGGACGGCATCTACGAATCGATCAAGGAAAACGCGCTGCTCTCCAAGTTCGCGGGCGGCCTGGGCAACGACTGGACCCGCGTGCGCGCGCTCGGCAGCCACATCAAGGGCACCAACGGCGAATCGCAGGGCGTGGTGCCCTTCCTCAAGGTGGTCAACGACACGGCCGTGGCCGTGAACCAGGGCGGCAAGCGCAAGGGCGCCGTCTGCACGTACCTGGAAACCTGGCACCTCGACATCGAGGAGTTCCTGGAACTGCGCAAGAACACCGGCGACGACCGCCGCCGCACGCACGACATGAACACCGCCAACTGGATCCCCGACCTCTTCATGCGCCGCGTGATGGAAAAGGGCACCTGGACGCTGTTCTCGCCCTCCAACGTGCCCGACCTGCACGACCTGTTCGGCGCCGACTTCGAGAAGGCGTATGTCGCCTACGAAGAAAAGGCCGCGCGCGGCGAGATCAAGCCTGCCCGCACCATCCAGGCCTCGGACCTGTGGCGCAAGATGCTCACGATGCTGTTCGAGACCGGCCATCCCTGGATCACGTTCAAGGACGCCTGCAACGTGCGCTCGCCGCAGCAGCACGCCGGCGTGGTGCACTCGTCGAACCTGTGCACCGAGATCACGCTGAACACCAGCGACACCGAAACCGCCGTCTGCAACCTGGGTTCGGTGAACCTGCTGCAGCACCTGAAGGACGGCAAGGTCGACCAGGAAAAGCTCAAGCGCACCATCTCGACCGCGATGCGCATGCTCGACAACGTGATCGACATCAACTACTACGCCGTGAAGAAGGCGCGCGACTCGAACCTGCGCCACCGCCCGGTCGGCCTGGGCCTGATGGGCTTCCAGGACGCGCTGTACGAACTGCGCATTCCCTACGCTTCGCAGGAAGCCGTGCAGTTTGCCGACGAGTCGATGGAAGCCATCTGCTACCACGCCTACTGGGCCTCGACCGAGCTGGCCCGCGAACGCGGCAAGTACTCGAGCTACAAGGGCTCGCTGTGGGACAAGGGGATCCTTCCGATCGACACGCTCGACCTGCTCGAAAAAGCCCGCGGCGGCTACGTCGAAGTGGACCGCTCGGCCACGCTCGACTGGGAGGCCCTGCGCCAGAAGATCAAGGCCGACGGCATGCGCAATTCCAACTGCGTGGCCATCGCCCCGACCGCGACCATCTCGAACATCATCGGCGTCGACGCTTCCATCGAGCCCTGCTTCGGCAACCTCTCGGTCAAGTCGAACCTGTCGGGCGAATTCACCGTCATCAACCACTACCTGGTGCGCGACCTGAAGCGCCTGGGCCTGTGGGACGACGTGATGGTGATGGACCTGAAGCACTTCGACGGTTCGCTGCGTCCGATCGACCGCGTGCCGCAGGACGTGAAGGCGCTCTACGCCACCGCGTTCGAAGTCGAGACCACCTGGCTGGTCGAAGCCGCAGCGCGCCGCCAGAAGTGGATCGACCAGGCGCAGTCGCTCAACATCTACATGGCCGGCGCATCGGGCAAGAAGCTCGACGACACCTACAAGCTCGCATGGCTGCGCGGCCTGAAGACCACCTACTACCTGCGCACGCAGAGCGCGACGCACGCCGAGAAATCCACCGTGCAGTCGGGCCGCCTCAACGCGGTGTCGTCGGGCAGCGATGCCTCTTCGGGCATGAGCGCACTCGAAGCCGCAGCTGCCGCAGCGAAGGCGCAGATGAGTGCAATGCCTGCCACCGACATCGCGTTCTGCGGCGTCGACGATCCGACTTGCGAAGCATGCCAATGACGCGCGAGTGAAGCGAGAGAGGTGCATGCACGACGCGCGGACCCTCAGTCGATCACGGCATCGACTGACATCGCGCGATGCATGAGAGCAACATAACAACCACATAAATGGAGCGCGACGTGAACGAGCACTTTGCAACTCACATCGTTGCTCCGATAATTGAGCATTGGATTTTTCTATGTTGACCTGGGACGAAGAAGTCAAGCCCTCCTTATCAAAGGATATGCAACAAGGATTGCAGCAACACCACGCATCGACCAGCGGCCTGTCCGCAGGCCGACCGGTGGATGCTCCGACTTCGTCGATTGCACAACAGCCCGTGGCACCCGCCGCGGCGCAGCGCGTCAAGGCTTCCGACAAGCGCATCATCAACGGCCAGACCGACGTCAACCAGCTGGTGCCGTTCAAGTACAAGTGGGCCTGGGAAAAATACCTCGCCACCTGCGCCAACCACTGGATGCCGCAAGAAGTGAACATGACGCGCGACATCGCGCTCTGGAAAGACCCGAACGGCCTGACCGAAGACGAGCGCCGCATCGTCAAGCGCAACCTCGGCTTCTTCGTGACCGCCGACTCGCTGGCCGCCAACAACATCGTGCTGGGCACCTACCGCCACATCACGGCGCCCGAATGCCGCCAGTTCCTGCTGCGCCAGGCCTTCGAGGAAGCGATCCACACGCACGCCTACCAGTACATCGTCGAGTCGCTCGGCCTGGACGAGAGCGAGATCTTCAACGCCTACAACGAAGTGCCGTCGATCCGCGAGAAGGACCAGTTCCTGATCCCGTTCATCGACGCCATCAGCGACCCGAACTTCAAGACCGGCACGCACGAGACCGACCAGACCCTGCTCAAGTCGCTCATCGTGTTCGCCTGCCTGATGGAGGGCCTGTTCTTCTACGTCGGCTTCACGCAGATCCTTGCGCTCGGCCGCCAGAACAAGATGACCGGCGCCGCCGAGCAGTACCAGTACATCCTGCGCGACGAGTCGATGCACTGCAATTTCGGCATCGACCTGATCAACCAGCTCAAGCTCGAGAACCCCGGCCTCTGGACCCCCGAGTTCAAGGCCGAGATCAAGGCCCTCTTCCTGAAGGCCGTCGAGCTCGAGTACAAATACGCCGAAGACACCATGCCGCGTGGCGTGCTCGGCATGAACGCCTCCATGTTCAAGGGCTACCTGCGCTACATCGCCAACCGGCGCGCGCAGCAGATCGGCCTCGAAACGCTCTTCCCGAACGAGGAAAACCCGTTCCCCTGGATGAGCGAAATGATTGACCTGAAGAAAGAGCGCAATTTCTTCGAAACCCGCGTGATCGAATACCAGTCGGGTGGTGCGCTCTCCTGGGATTGAATCGAATCTTTCGACAAGAATTAATGAATTCAAGAATTGCCCTTGCCACCGATCGCGCCGAAGAGCGCGGCATGGACGAGGGCTCAGGTGTTCATGGTGCTGGAGCTCAGATTCCAACGCCATGGATCGCTTCACGCTACCAACGTGCGTGGAGTGCTTCAATAGGTTGATTTTTTCAACTTGATCAAGGAGAAATAGAAATGGCAACTGCAAAGAAAGCGCCGGCTAAGAAAGCCGCTGCAAAGAAGGCTCCGGCAAAGAAGGTCGCGGCCGCTAAGAAGGCTCCCGCCAAGAAGGTAGCTGCGAAGAAGGCTCCGGCCAAGAAGGTCGCAGCGAAGAAGGTAGCCGCCAAGAAGGCGCCTGCGAAGAAGGTAGCCGCCAAGAAGGCAGCTCCGGCAAAGAAGGCCGCTGCCAAGAAGGCTCCGGCGAAGAAGGCCGCAGCGAAGAAGGCTCCTGCCAAGAAGGCGGCGGCGAAGAAGGCTCCGGCAAAGAAGGCCGCTGCCAAGAAGGCCCCTGCGAAGAAGGCTGCCGCCAAGAAGGCTCCTGCCAAAAAGGCTGCGGCCAAGAAAGCCGCGAAAAAGCCCGCTGCCAAGCCTGCCGCTGCTGCCAAGAAGCCTGCTGCCAAGAAGGCTGCCAAGGCTCCTGCCGTAGCGCCTGCTCCTGCTGCGCAAACGACGCTGAACCCCCAGGCAGCCTGGCCGTTTCCGACGGCCAGCAAGCCCTGAGTCTGCTCAGCAGCCTTGACGGCAAAAAACCCGGCACCTCACGGTGCCGGGTTTTTTTTATGGGCGCCTGCCAGCGGGCAGCTCAGAGGCCCAGCGCCTTCAGGTCGATCTGGTAGTTCTGCGGCCCGCGCTGCGCGATCTTGAGCGCGCCGATGCGGTTGCCGAGCGCCGCGCACTGCGCAAGCGGCCATTCCTTCTCGAGGCCGAACAAGAGCGCGCCGCGCCAGGCATCGCCGCAACCGGTGGGCTCGACCACCGCCGTCGGCGTCACGCCCGGCACATGCTCGCGCTCGCCGTCGATCCAGACCTCGCAGCCTTCCGCCGCCAGCGTGACGACCAGGCCGCGCACGCGCTTCGAGATCTCGGCCAGGCTCCAGCCGGTGCGCTGCGACAGCATCTTGCCTTCGTAGTCGTTGACGACGACCCAGCTCGCCAGGTCGACGAAGTGCTTGAGCGCCTCGCCGTCGAACATCGGCAGGCCCTGGCCCGGATCGAACACGAACGGAATGCCGGCCGCGGCGAACTGCTCCGCATGCTGCAGCATCGCCTCGCGGCCGTCGGGCGCGATGATGCCGACGCGGATGTCTTCACGCGCGGCAATCTTCGTGAGGTGCGCCTGCTGCATCGCACCGGGGTGGAACGCGGTGATCTGGTTGTTGTCGACGTCGTTCATGATCATCGCCTGCGCGGTGAAGGTGTCGTCGAGCTGGCGCACGAACTCGGTGCTGATGCCCAGCATGCGCATGCGCTCCAGGTAGTCGGCGCCGTCGCTGCCGAGGGTGGCCATCGGCAGTGCGGTGCCGCCCAGCGCATTGAGGCTGTAGGCGATGTTGCCGGCACAGCCGCCGAAGTCGCGCCGCAGGCCCGGCACGAGGAACGACACATTGAGGATGTGCAGCTGGTCCGGAAGGATCTGGTCGGCGAACCGGCCCTCGAAGGTCATGATGGTGTCGAACGCGAGGGAACCGCAAATCACTGCTGCCATGGGTGAGCCGTTGGGTAGGAATGGGTGGATGAATGAAAAGGCGGGCGCGAGCCAGGCCTCAAGGATAGAACGCTTCGACGCGGTAGCCTGCAATGGGCGGCAGCGCGGCCGCCTCCGCTGCCGACAAGCTCATCGGCAATGACGCCGCCTGGTCGGAGCGCGCCGCAAGCACCGCCGGTGCGCCGTAGTCCGCCGCCATCAGCACGCGTCGCACCACGGCGCGCTCCTGCGTGTCGAGCAACGAAAGCTCGATGGCCGGCATGGCCAGGGGAACGGCCGCGCCATTGCGCAGCGTGAAGCTGAGCCGGTAGTCGCTGTTGCCGGTTTTTTCGCGCGCGAAGGCCGCGCCCTCGATCACGATGTCGCCGATCTGCCGCAGCGCGGTGAGCTCGCAGCCGGTCACGCGGCACAGGCCCGCGAATGCGGGACGCAGGTTCGGCTGGCGCGCAACGATGCCGTCGCGTTCGTGGCGCAGGACCTGCACGACCAGAAGCAGGACGGCAAGCACGGCCAGCAGCCAGAGCCAGCGCCGCACCCCAGGCCGCTGCCAGACACCCGCAATGTCACGGCCCGAGTTCTCGTTGCCGTCGGAAAAAGGAAGCCGCTCCGAATCTTCCGCATCGCCGCGGACCGACGGCAGAGGCGAAGGGAGCAGGCCCGGCTCGGGCTCGCTCGCCTCCCGCACCATCGAGGCTGACATCTTTGCGGCGGCGCGCTCGTCGCGCGCCTTGGCGCTCGCAATCTTGGCCGACTTGATGCGGGCCCGGCGCAGCGCCTTTTGCATCTGCACCTGGTCGCGGTCTTGTTCGGGCGCGTGCTTTTCGTCTTCCTCGCTGGCCGTTGCCGCCATCTCGCGCGCCTTGAGGCGCAGGGCCGGCAACGGCGGTGCGGGCGGGGGCGGCGGCGAAGGCGGGGCCGCCAGATTCAGGTCGATGTTCGGAAACGGCGGCAGCGAACTCGCCGGCGGCCGCCATTCGGGCTCGTTGGCTTCGAAGTCGGTCCACAGCTCGTCGGCGACGATGCCGTGCGCCGGCAAGGCGAAGGTGGGCGCGGGCGTGGAGACAGGTGCCGATGCAGGCACGGGCTCCGGTGTTGGCGGCGGCTCGGCCTCGGAAGCCGCAGCCTCCGGCGGTTCGCGATCCTCGGGTTCGTCGTCGAAGAAATCCGCGTCTTCGATCGCATCGGAGGAGGACGGCGGCTCGGTCGGCGCGGCGGGTGCCGGCGCGGGGGGAGGCGCAGCGCTCGCGGCCGGCGGGCCATCGGGCGCCTCGTGCAGGTCGAGCGTGGCGTCGAACACGTGACTGCAGCGTCCGCAGCGCACCCAGCCATCCGAAATGCGAAGCTGGTCGCGCACCACCTTGAAGGTGGTGGCACAGGCGGGGCAGCGCGTGACGAGGCTCATGACGGGGCGATTGTAGGGTTGGGCCCTCGCCGCGCCAGTGGGATCAAACGCGAAACGGCAGGCGCGTGCGTCCTCAGCAGCGCGCCGTCATGAGGATCCAGCCGTCCTCGCTGTCGCTGACTTCGAGCGCGGCATAAGGCGCATAGGCTTCCTTCAGCTCGTCGGCCTGGCGCTCGAGGATGCCGGCCAGCACCAGCGATCCACCGGGCGCCACGTGGCTGCGCAGCAGTGGCGCAAGCACCTTGAGTGGCGTGGCCAGGATGTTGGCCAGCACGGTGCCGTAGTTGCCCTTGGCCGCTTCGGGCAGGCCGGCGTTCAGGCGCACGCCGTTGGCTTCGGCGTTGAGGCGGGTCGACGACACTGCCGCCTCGTCGATGTCGACGGCATCGATGTCGGTCGCGCCGAACTTCGCCGCGCCAATGGCCAGGATGCCGGAGCCGCAGCCGTAGTCGAGCACGCGCTGGCCGGCGAACGAACCCTGCCTTGCGATCCAGCGCAGGCACATGCGCGTGGTGGGATGGGTGCCGGTGCCAAAGGCCAGCCCCGGGTCGAGCCGCATCACCTGCCTTGCCTGCGCGGGCGGCTCATGCCAGGTGGGCACGATCCAGAATTCGGGCGTGATCTCGACCGGCGCGAACTGCGATTGCGTGAGCCGCACCCAGTCCTGCTCGGGCACCGGTGCCACGCCGAGCACCGCGCAGCCTTCGAAGAAGTCCTGCAGCGCAAGCACCGACGCCGCCTCTTTCGCAAGCGCTTCATCGGCAAACAGCGCAATCACGCGCGAACGCTGCCAGCCTTCCTTGGGCGGCGGCATGCCGGGCTCGCCGAACAGCGCCTGCTCCGCATCGGTCTGCGCATCGGCGTCTTCCACCGACACGCTCAGCGCATCGAGTGCGTCGAGCGCGTCGCTGACCGTTTCGACCCGGTCTTCCGGCGCCATCAGGCGAAGTTCGAACATGGCGTCGTTTCGTGGGTCAGCGCTTGTGCGCCGCCAGCCACTCTTCCAGATAGTGGATGTTGGTGCCGCCGCTCATGAACTTGGCGTCGACCATCAGCTCGCGGTGCAGCGGGATGTTGGTCTGGATGCCTTCGATCACGGTTTCGTTCAGCGCCGTGCGCATGCGCGCCATGGCCTGCTCGCGCGTGTCGCCGTAGACGATGATCTTGCCGATCATCGAGTCGTAGTTGGGCGGCACGAAGTAGTTGGTGTACGCATGCGAATCGACGCGCACGCCAGGGCCGCCCGGCGGGTGCCACATGGTGATGCGGCCCGGCGACGGCGTGAACTTCCAGGCGTCCTCGGCGTTGATGCGGCACTCGATGGCGTGGCCGCGCATCTCGATCTGGCGCTGCGTGAACGGCAGCTTCTCGCCGGCCGCCACCATGATCTGCGTCTTCACGATGTCGATGCCGGTGGTGAACTCGGTCACCGGGTGCTCCACCTGCACGCGCGTGTTCATCTCGATGAAATAGAACTCGCCGTTCTCGTAGAGGAACTCGAAGGTGCCGGCGCCTCGGTAGCCGATCTTCTTGCAGGCCGCGGCGCAGCGCTCGCCGATCTTCTCGATCAGCTTGCGCGGGATGCCGGGTGCCGGCGATTCCTCGATCACCTTCTGGTGGCGCCGCTGCATGGAGCAGTCGCGCTCGCCCAGGTAGACCGCGTTCTTGTGCTTGTCGGCCAGGATCTGGATCTCGACGTGGCGCGGGTTCTGGAGAAACTTCTCCATGTACACGGCCGGATTGCTGAATGCAGCGCCGGCTTCCGCCTTGGTCATCTGGATCGCGTTGATCAGCGCGGCCTCGGTGTGCACCACGCGCATGCCGCGGCCACCGCCGCCGCCGGCCGCCTTGATGATGACCGGGTAGCCGATGGCGCGGGCAATGCGCTTGTTGGTGGTGGCGTCGTCCGAGAGCTCGCCCTCGGAGCCCGGCACGCACGGCACGCCGGCCTTGATCATGGCCTGCTTGGCCGAGACCTTGTCGCCCATGACACGGATGTTTTCAGGCGTCGGGCCGATGAACTGGAAACCGCTCTGCTCCACGCGCTCGGCGAAATTCGCGTTCTCGCTCAGGAAGCCGTAGCCGGGGTGGATGGCCTCGGCGTCGGTCACCTCGGCCGCCGAGATGATGGCCGGCATGTTGAGATAGCTCAGCGACGAGGGCGCCGGGCCGATGCACACGGCCTCCTGCGCAAGCTTGACGTACTTTGCGTCGCGGTCGGCTTCGGAATAGACCATCACGGCCTTGATGCCGAGCTCGCTGCAGGCGCGCTGGATCCGGAGGGCGATTTCCCCCCGGTTTGCAACCAGGATCTTCTTGAACATGGTCACTCGATGATGAACAGTGGCTGGCCGTATTCGACCGCCTGACCGTTTTCGCCGAGGATCTGGGTGATCGTGCCGGACTTGTCAGCTTCGATTTCGTTGAGGATCTTCATCGCTTCGATGATGCAGACCGTGTCGCCCTCGTTGACCTTGCTGCCGATCTCGACGAAGGCCGGGGCACCCGGGCTGGAAGAGCGGTAGAAAGTACCCACCATCGGCGACTTGATCGCATGGCCGGCGGGTGCCGCTTCAGGTGCGGGGGCGCTGGGAAGCGCGGGTGCTGCCGGTGCGCCGGCGGCAGGAGCAGCAGCGGGTGCAGCCGCCACGGTCTGTACATATTGCACCGGGGCAGCGCCGCCGCCCTTGACGATGCGAACCTTGCCTTCGGTTTCAGTGATTTCCAGTTCGGAAATATTGGATTCCGACACCAAATCGATCAGTGTCTTGAGTTTGCGCAGATCCATGGAGCTCCAGTGCCGACTTTGCCGGTCAATAGGATGTAACTTGTCTGAAAATCGGTGATTTTCAGCGATTGGCGGCTAATGCCGAGTGTGTATCTGATTCTAACCGTGAACCAGTTCACGCCGCCAAGCGTCCAGGTCGGCCGCTTCGAGCTTGCCCATTTTACGGGCCGCCACTTCGCCCGTGCCGTTCAGGACCAGCGTGAACGGCAACCCGCCGCCCGTGTTGCCGAGATTCTTGACCAGCTCCGTGCCCTGCAGGCCGGCCAGGCCCGTGGGGTAGCTGACCGGCGTCTTCTGCAGGAACTTGCGCACCGCGCTCGGCTGATCGATGGCCAAACCAACGACTTGCCAGCCGTTCGCACCATTTTCGCGGAAGAAGCGGTCGATCATCGGCATTTCTTCCACGCACGGCGGACACCACGTGGCCCAGAAGTTGAGCAGCAGCGGTTTGCCGCGCAAATCGGAAAACACCAGTTCGCCGCCCTCGGGCCGCTCGAAGCGCTGCGTCCAGAAGCTTGCGGCCAGCACTTCGCCCTTCGGGCTGCTGCTGCCGCGCTCACGCCACCATGCGCCGCCCAGTCCGGCCGCAGCGGCCGCGACCGCCACGCCGCCATAAAGGAGGCCTCGCCGTGTGGGCGAAGAAGTCATTCACTTGTCCTTTTCACTTTCGATCAGCCGCCGCAGCGCCGCGAGGTCGCCACGCGGCGTGCGGCCCTGGGCGTCGGGCCGGAGCGCGCCGCGCAGGTCGTCAAGGTCGTACACCAGCAGGTGCACCCCGATTTCCTCGCCCAATGCGCGGCTTGCGGCATGCACGCTCAGCGCTTCCACCTGCTCGCCGTGAAACCCGGTGACCATGCGCGGCTCGTAGTCCACGTGGTGGTCGATCAGGGCAATCTCGGCCGACTTGGAATCATCGCAGAACAATTGAATATAAATGTCTGACAACCGCGTGGCGGTGCCGTGCCAGACCGCGCCGCCCACATGCGGGCGGAACGCCGCCATGCGCTCCATCCATTCGAGCGCGAGCAGCCGCAGCGCACGCAGTTCCTGTGGCTGGGTGTCGGCGCAATAGAGCGCGATGTAGTCGCGCACCTCGGCCTCCACCTCGTCGTTGTTCGGCAGCGCCGTGCGCGAGGACAGGCCCAGGTCGCGCAGCGCCCGGCGCTTGGCCGGGCCGTACTCCAGCCCCTCCTCGACGACGAGGCGGGCTGCGGCGGCGGCAATCTCGCGCTTGGTGGACGTGTCCATCGGGACATTTTGCCCGCAGTACGGCGCCCCTCGCACAAACATCAGTACAAGGGACGAGGACGGGAGCGCGGACACCGCTTGCCGCCTCCCTAGAATCGGCCGATGCACATTCATATTCTTGGCATCTGCGGCACGTTCATGGGCGGATTGGCCGCCCTGGCACGCGAGGCAGGCCACCGGGTCACGGGCTGCGACGCCGGCGTGTACCCGCCCATGAGCGACCAGCTCCGGTCGCTCGGCATCGACCTGATCGAGGGCTTCGGCGCGGACCAGCTCGCGCTTTCGCCCGACGTCTTCGTGGTCGGCAACGTGGTTTCGAGGGCCCGGCTGGCTGACGGCGCGCCCAAGTTTCCGCTGATGGAGGCCATCCTCGACGCCGGCAGGCCCTACACCAGCGGACCGCAGTGGCTGGCCGAGCATGTGCTGCAGGGCCGCCATGTTCTGGCCGTGGCCGGCACCCACGGCAAGACGACCACCACCTCGATGCTGGCCTGGGTGCTCGAACAGGGCGGCAAGGCGCCGGGCTTCCTTGTGGGCGGGGTGCCGCTGGACTTCGGCGTCTCGGCGCGGCTCGGCAAGGGTTCGGCCTTCGTCATCGAGGCCGACGAGTACGACACGGCCTTCTTCGACAAGCGCAGCAAGTTCGTGCACTACCGCCCGCGCACCGCGGTCCTCAACAACCTGGAGTTCGACCACGCCGACATCTTCGACGACCTGGCCGCGATCGAACGCCAGTTCCATCACCTCGTGCGCACGGTGCCGGGAACCGGCCGGCTGGTGGTGAACGCCACCGAGGAAAGCCTGCAGCGCGTGCTGGCAGAGGGCTGCTGGAGCGAACTGGCGCGCTTCGGCGCCGGCGGTGAATGGCAGGCCCGCGGCACGCATGACGCCTTCGACGTGCTGCGCCAGGGCGAGGCGGTCGGCCGGGTCGAGTGGGAACTCTCGGGCCTGCACAACCAGATGAACGCGCTGGCCGCCATCGCGGCGGCAGAGCATGTGGGCGTGGCGCCGGCCGATGCGGCCCGCGCGCTCGGCGGCTTCAGGAACGTGCGCCGGCGCATGGAGCTGCGCGGCAGCGTCGAGCGCAGCGGCGGCGCGATCACCGTCTACGACGATTTCGCCCACCATCCCACCGCCATCCGCACCACGCTCGACGGGCTGCGCAAGAAGCTCGCCGACGCCGGCCGGCAGGGCGAGCGCATCCTCGCGGCCTTCGAGCCGCGCAGCAACACGATGAAGCTGGGCGTCATGGCGGCGCAGCTGCCGTGGAGCCTGGAAGCGGCCGACCTGTCGTTCTGCCACACGGCCGGCCTCGACTGGGACGCCGCCGCGGCCCTGGCCCCGATGGGCGAGCGCGCGCAGGTGGCCGGCGCCATCGAACCGCTGGTGGCGCAGATCGTCGCGGCGGCGCGGCCTGGCGACCACATTGTCTGCATGAGCAACGGCGGCTTCGGCGGCGTGCACGACAAATTGCTTGCAGCGCTGCGCGCGGCCAGCGCAGCATGACGGCCATGCGCGCCCGCGAGCTGATCGAGAGCCTGAAGCTGCAGCCCCACCCCGAGGGTGGCTGGTACAGCGAGGTGTTCCGCTCGGCGGCGAGCGTCGTTCCCACTGACGGCCGCACGCCGCGCAGCGCGCTCACCAGCATCTACTTCCTGCTCGAGGCCGGCCAGCATTCGCGCTGGCACCGGGTGCTGTCGGACGAAGTGTGGGTGCACCTGGAAGGCGTGCCGCTGGCGCTCTGGACCTGCGATGCCGCGCTGCGCACGGCGCCGGCCCATGTGCGCCTGGGCCCGGTCGATGCGCACGGCACGCGCCCCCAGCATGTGGTGCCGGCCGGCCAGTGGCAGGCCGCCCGGCCGATCCAGGGCCACGCGAGCGGCGACTACACGCTGGTCGCCTGCATGGTCGGCCCCGGCTTCGACTTCGCCGACTTCTCCCTGGTGCCGCCGGACAGCGATGAAGCCGCCGCCATGCGGCACCACTGGCCGGACCTGGCCGGGATGCTTTGAGCCTGTTGTTCAGCCCCGGCGCTGCTTGATCGCCTGCGACAGGGTGTCCAGCACCTGCACCGAGTCGTCCCAGCCCAGGCAGGCGTCGGTGATGCTCTTGCCGTATTCGAGGCCTGAGAGCTGGTCCTTGCCCGGCGTGAACTTCTGCGCGCCGGCCTGCAGGTGGCTTTCGACCATCACGCCGAAGACGCGGTTCGAACCCCCGGCGATCTGGCCGGCGATGTCCTTGGCCACGTCGATCTGCTTCTGGTGCTGCTTGGAGCTGTTGGCGTGGCTGCAGTCGACCATCAGCGTGGGCGGCAGCTTGGCGGCCTCGAGGTCCTTGCAGGCGGCCTCGACGCTGGCCGCGTCGTAGTTGGGCGCCTTGCCGCCGCGCAGGATCACGTGGCAGTCGCGGTTGCCGTTGGTCTGCACGATCGCGACCTGGCCGTTCTTGTGCACCGAGAGAAAGTGGTGGCCGCGCGCCGCCGCCTGGATGGCGTCGGTGGCGATGCGGATGTTGCCGTCGGTGCCGTTCTTGAAGCCGATGGGCGCCGACAGGCCCGAGGCCAGTTCGCGGTGCACCTGGCTTTCGGTGGTGCGCGCGCCGATCGCGCCCCAGGCGATCAGGTCGCCGATGTACTGCGGCGAGATCACGTCGAGGAACTCGCTGCCCGCCGGCAGGCCGAGCCGGTTGATGTCGATCAGCAGCTGGCGCGCCATGCGCAGGCCCTCGTCGATGCGGTAGCTCTCGTCCAGGTACGGGTCGTTGATGAGGCCCTTCCAGCCGACCGTGGTGCGCGGCTTCTCGAAGTACACGCGCATCACGATCTCGAGCGTGCCGGCGTACTTTTCGCGTTCCACCTTGAGGCGGCGGGCGTATTCAAGCGCCGCGGCCGGGTCGTGGATCGAGCACGGGCCCATGACCACCAGCAGTCGGTCGTCCTTGCCCGCCATGATGTTGTGGATGCTGCGGCGGGTGCCTTCGATCAGCGTCTCGACCGGCGTGCCGCGGATCGGGAAGAAGCGGATCAGGTGTTCGGGAGGGGGCAGCACGTTGATGTCCTTGATGCGTTCGTCGTCGGTCTTGCTGGTTTTTTCGACGCTCGCATACCAGCTGTCGCTGGCGGGGGCAGTGTTCGTGCTCATGGTGCTTTCCTTGTTGGAGTGGATATCGTCAGGGCATAAAAAAACCGCCGGGGCTCGAGGCGCCGGCGGTTTTGGGAGGGTGTTCGTTTGCTTTACGCGCTCGCCTCTCGTCCGCCGGAAACCGGGAACCAAAAGTAGGCAAAGAAATAAGCGCGGAGGGCGGACATGTGGGCGGAATGTAGCACGGAAAACGAAGAGCCGGGAAAAAGGCCCGGCTCCAAAGGGCTCAGCGGTAGCCGGATTCGTTGGGGTTGTGGATGATCCAGATCAGGTTGCCGCTGGAGTAGTCGCCCATGCCGCCGCCCGCGAAGACCAGGCGGCCCTGGCCCTTGTAGGTCATCTCGTAGCGGTGGCGGTCGCTGCCGAAATAGAACGGAATGAAGGCCTTGCCCGTGACGTAGGCGCCCTGGTCGGTCGGCGGACCGGCCAGGTCGGTGACCTGCTTGGCGCTCATGCCGATCTGCAGCCGCGTGAACCTGCTGTTGCGCGCGGGGTTGCCGGTGATCTCGCCTTCGTAGCCATTCAGGCCCTTGACGGTGCGGCCGCTGCCGGCTTCGACCTTGGAGGAATCGACCACGTTGCCCTGGGCATCCATGCCCGCCTTGGCGCCGCCGCGGGCCGGTGCTGCCGGCGCGGCAGCGGGTGCCGCCGCGGGCTGGCTGCCGCCCGAGCCGCCGCGCGAAGCGCAGCCTGCGGTTGCGAGTGCCACTGCGGCAGCCGCGGCCCACAGGGCCGCAGACGAATTGATCCTGATCCTCTTCATCGAATGCTCCTCTTTGTAAAAATCGAGGAGCGGAGCTTAGCAAGGCCTCAGGCCGTTCCGCCTACGGTCAAACCATCGATGCGCAGGGTGGGCTGGCCGACGCCGACCGGCACGCTCTGGCCTTCCTTGCCGCAGGTGCCCACGCCCGAATCGAGCTTCATGTCGTTGCCGATCATGGTCACGCGGGTGAGCGCGTCGGGGCCGTTGCCCACGATGGTCGCGCCCTTGACCGGGTACTGGATCTTGCCGTTCTCGACCCAGAAGGCCTCGCTGGCCGAGAACACGAACTTGCCGCTCGTGATGTCGACCTGCCCGCCGCCGAAGTTGGTGGCGTACAGGCCCTTCTTGATGCTGGCCACGATTTCCTTCGGGTCCTTGTCGCCGCCGAGCATGTAGGTGTTGGTCATGCGCGGCATCGGCACGTGGGCGTAGCTCTCGCGGCGGCCGTTGCCCGTGGGCTTGACCTTCATGAGGCGCGCGTTGAGCGAATCCTGGATGTAGCCCTTGAGGATGCCGTCCTCGATGAGCACGTTGCGCTGGCTCGCGTTGCCTTCGTCGTCGACGTTCAGCGAGCCGCGGCGGTCGGCAATGGTGCCGTCGTCGAGCACCGTCACGCCCTTGGCCGCCACGCGCTGGCCGATGCGGCCCGAGAACGCGCTCGAGCCCTTGCGGTTGAAGTCGCCTTCCAGGCCGTGGCCGATGGCTTCGTGCAGCAGGATGCCGGGCCAGCCGGAGCCGAGCACCACGGTCATCTCGCCAGCAGGCGCCGGGCGTGCATCGAGGTTGGTCAGCGCGGCCTTCACGGCCTGGTCGACGTATTCGGCGATCTGCGCGTCGTTGAAGTAGGCCAGGCCGAAGCGCCCGCCGCCGCCGCCCGAGCCGACCTCGCGCCGGCCGTTCTGCTCGGCGATCACGGTGACCGACAGGCGCACCAGCGGCCGCACGTCGGCCGCCAGCGTGCCGTCGGCGCGCGCCACCAGCACCACGTCGTATTCGCTCGCCAGGCCCGCCATGACCTGCGCCACGCGCGGGTCGCGCGAACGCGCGAGCTTCTCGACCTTTTCGAGCAGCTTGACCTTGGCCGTGCTGTCGAGCGTGGAAATGGGGTCGACGCCGTTGTAGAGCGAGCGGCTCGAGGCGATCTTGCGGGCGGCCGTCTTCACGCGGCCGGTGCGGCCCGCCGAGGAAATGGAGCGCACCGTGCGGGCCGCGTCGAGCAGCGAAGCCTCGGAGATGTCGTCCGAATAGGCAAAGGCCGTCTTCTCGCCGCTGACCGCGCGCACGCCGACGCCCTGGTCGATGCTGAAGCTGCCGGTCTTGACGATGCCCTCTTCCAGGCTCCAGCCTTCGCTGCGCGTGTACTGGAAGTACAGGTCGGCGTCGTCCACCCGGTGCGCGGTGATCTCGGCCAGGGCCTTGCTCAGGTGCGATTCGTCCAGGCCGAAGGGCGTGAGCAGGAGCTTTTGCGCCGTGGCGAGGCGCTCGATGGTGGGTTCGCGGGAGATCATGGCGCCATTCTAGGCAGCCGCCCTCTTCCGTGCCGGGCCCAAGGGCACTGGCGCTAGTTCTGGGCGAGCTTTCGGGCCCGGGCGATCGACATCAGGATGCCCAGCCCCAGCCCCAGCGTGACCATGGCGGTGCCGCCATAGCTGATGAACGGCAGCGGCACGCCCACCACCGGCAGGATGCCGCTCACCATGCCCATGTTGACGAAGGCATAGGTGAAGAAAATCATCGTGACCGCGCCCGCCAGCAGGCGCGAGAACAGGGTCTGCGCCGCGGCGGCAATGGCCAGCCCGCGGAAGATCAGCAGGATGAAGGCTGCGATCAGCGACAGGTTGCCCACCAGACCGAACTCCTCGGAATAGGCGGCAAAGATGAAGTCGGTGGTGCGCTCGGGGATGAATTCGAGGTGCGTCTGCGTGCCCTGCATGAAGCCCTTGCCGCCGACCCCGCCCGAGCCGATGGCGATCATGCCCTGGATGATGTGGAAGCCCTTGCCCAGCGGATCCTTGCTGGGGTCGAGCAGCGTGCACACGCGCTGCTTCTGGTAGTCGTGCAGCACGCGCCAGTCGACGCCGTCGGCGCACAGCTGCGATTCGAAGCCCACGATCAGCGTGACCGCCACGGCACCGATCACCACCGGCGGCACGATCAGCTTCCAGGGCAGCCCGGCAAAGAAGATCACCGCCATGCCAGCCGCCAGCACCAGCAGCGAGGTGCCCAGGTCGGGCTGCTTCATGATGAGCCCGACCGGCACCGCCAGCAGCACCGTGGCCACCACGAAGTCGAGCGGCCGCAGCTGGCCCTCGCGGCGCTGGAACCACCAGGCCAGCATCAGCGGCATTGCGATCTTGAGGATTTCGCTCGGCTGGATCACCACGCCCACGTTGATCCAGCGCTGCGCGCCCTTCTTGGTGATGCCGAACAGCGCCACCGCGACCAGCAGCGCCACCCCGGTCGCGTAGAGCGGCACCGCGAACATCATCAGCCGCTGCGGCGGCACCTGGGCCACCACGAACATGATGAAGCCGGCCAGCAGCATGTTGCGGCCGTGGTCGGCAAAGCGCGAACCATGGTCGTAGCCCGACGAATACATGGTCAGCAGCCCGGCAAAGGCCAGCAGCAGCACGGCAAAAGCCAGAAAGCCGTCGAAGCCCTGGAAGATGGGCGCGACCCGGCGCGCCAGGGAGGGCTGGTTGAACACTGCGGACATGGGGGCGGATTATCCGCGCCCCGCCGGGCATTTCAGGCGAAGCCGAGCTGAACGACCGTGCGCCCCGGTCGGCTTTCGAGCGCCAGCCGTGCGCCGATGGCCGCGGCACGCTCGGCCAGCGCCCTGGGCACCTGCTGCGCGTCGAAGCCCTGGCCGTCGTCGATCACGCGCAGCTGCACGGCGCCGGCCGGCGCTTCGGCCTCGATCCTGAGCGTCCGGGCCTGGGCATGCTGCAGCACGTTGGAAATCGCCTCGAACAGCAGGAACTGCAATTGCCGCATGGCTTGCGCGTCGAGCCGCTTCACGTCGGGCACCTCGTCCACCGCCCACTCGAACTGGATGCCCGCGGCCGCCAGCCGCGGCTCCAGCCGGTAGCGCAGCGCCGCCAGCAGCGCGCCGACGTCGCCCGGCGGCAGGTGGATGGAGTCGATCGCCAGCTTGAGCTGGTCGAGCGAGTCGCACAGCGTCCGCAGCAATTCCTCGGGGCTCGCCTGGCCCGACTGCAGCTGACGGATGGCCGAGCTGATGTGCGAGCCCACGCCGTCGTGCATGTCGCGCAGGATGCGCTCGCGCTCGTGGGTGCGCGCCTGGTCGCGCGCCACCTGCTCGAGCGCGGCGAAGGTGGACGCGAGTTCGCGTTCGCGCTGCGCCACGCGCTCGGCCAGGGCCGCGACCGAGCCGCGCGCCTGCACGCTCGCGGCATGGAAGCGCCGCAGCACGATCAAGAGCAGCGCGATGCCGAAGAACACGGAGGAATAGCGCACCCAGGTGGTCTCGCCGTAGGCGTCGCTCAGGCGGATCACGAGCCAGTCGCGGGTGCCGAAGCCCAGCGTCACCAGCGCGGCGGCGGCCACCAGCAGGCGGCCCACGTTCGGCCGCCGGATGGTGGCCACGGCAAAGGCGCCGACGAACAGCGCGACGAACCCGATCTCCAGTGCGAGCCAGCCGGTGAGCCAGTAGGGCTCCTCGCGGTGAAGCGCGAGGGCGGTGGCCACCACGGTTCCGGGCACCACGCCGGCCATCGGCCAGCGCAGCCAGCGCATGCGCGGGCGGCGGTGCCAGCCCGCGAGGTGGTAGCAGAACATCATGGCCGACGTGGCCCAGCCCGCATAGCAGGTGGCCATGAGCACGCCCCAGGCGCCCCAGGGCAGCGGCGGTTCGGCGATCACGCCGTCGGCCACGCGGATCGCCCAGCAGAACTCGGCCAGCGCGGCCCAGAAATAGAGGCTGTCGCGCCGGCGCCATCCGGTGGCGGCGGCATCCACCTGCGTGAGCCACAGCGCCAGCGCGATGCTGCCGACGATCAGGCTGAAGGCGGTCAGGAGCACCGAGCCGGTGAAGCGCCAGGCATAGGCGCTTTCGAAGAGATCGGTGCGCACCGGTGTCGCCGGCCCGATGGTCACGCGCGACAGCCCGCCCCTGCGGGCGCTGTCGGCGCGTATGCGGACCTGCAGGCGGTTCTCGCCGGGCTTCAGCAGGTGCCCCGGCACCGGCACGTAGAGCGGCGCCTTGGCGTAGTCCGGCCCGTTGCCGCTGGCGAGGTCGCCATAGACCTGCAGCAGCGCGTCGTTGAGCCAGACCTCCAGAACGCTGCCGGCGCGCGGAACGAAGATGCCCCAGGGCACCTCGGGCTCGGCGTCGAGCGTGAACGGCAGCTCGAAGGTCGCGTAGCCGGGGCGTCCGCCGTGCTGGCGGTCCCAGTGGTAGGAGAGTTCGACGGGCGCCTTGTGCGTGGCGCCGTCGACGGTGGTCCACACGGTGCCGCGGCGCAGTTCGATCGTGCCCTCGGCCGCCGCGGCCGCCGCCGGCTGCGCTGCCAGCAGCAGAGTTGCCGCGAGCCACAGCGCGGCAAGAGCCCTGCCCGCCCGCCCGAACATGCGTCCGGCCACGCGATTCACCCCGGATGGGACAGCAGGCCGAGGCGCGTGGCCTCGAACACGGCCTCGCTCTTGGAGTGCACGGCCAGCTTGCCGTAGAGATTCTTGATGTGCGTCTGCACCGTATGCACGCTCAGGCCCTTGAGGCGTGCGATCTCGGCATAGGAAAAACCGCGCGCGATCAAGGTCAGCACCTCGTGCTCGCGCGCGGACAGCAGGCTGGGCGCCGTGGTGGTGTTGCCGAGGGCCGCCTCGGGCGGCGCGGCGGCGAGCGTTCCGGCCAGCTGCAGGCTGCGGTACTTGGCCAGCACGCGCCGCGCGATCATGGGCGAGATCGGCGAGGCGCCGGCCTTCATCTCGACGATGGTCTGCGCAATGTCTTCCGGCGCGGCGTCCTTGTGGATGTAGCCGACGGCGCCGGCCTCGATGCTGGCCAGCACGTTTTCCTCGTCGCCGAAGACCGAGATCACCAGCGGCTCGCAACCCGGAAAGCGCGCCACGGCCTCGCGGATCACGTCGAGCCCGCTGCCGTCGGGCATGCCGAGATCGACCAGCAGCACGTCGGGAATGATGGTGGCCTGGGCCATCCACGCCAATGCCTCGTGCACCGTGCCGGCGCTTCCGAGCCAGAAAAGGCTGGCGCTGCGCTGCACGCTCGCCTCGAAGAAGGCGCGCGCGCGGCTGTCGTCCTCGACCACGAGCACGCCCCAGCGGTGCGTCTTCCCGGTGTCCGTTGCCTCGATGTTCATGGGCTTGAGCATAAGCTTCGGCGCAACGCAAAAGGGCCGGCGGACCTCCCGTTTTCATGGGATGCGGACACCGGCGCGGGCCGTTGAAACTCGCGTTGACTTGCGAGTCCGGTCGCGCGCTCCGGTTGAATACTTTTTGCTTCTTGGCATCGTCCATGGACCCTGTGGCAAACCAACACCTCCGTGCAGTAAGCCCTCATATCGAAGCCTCGTGCGCCGAGGACCGCGTCGGGCGCACGGTCCTCATGCAAAATCAACCGGCTCCTTCCAGGGAGCTGTGTAGACCGCACCACTTCCAGTCTCCGCCCCGCATGGACCCGCAAACCACTCACCTGTTGTACCTGCACGGATTCCGCTCCTCGCCCCGCTCCACCAAGGCGCGGCTGATGGCAGCGCGCGTGGCCCGGGAGCACCCCGACCTGCAGTGGTGGTGTCCGCAACTGCCGCCCTCGCCGCGCGAAGCCATCGACATGGTGATGAAGGGCATCGCGGACTGGCCGCGCAAGTCGATGGCCGTGGTGGGCTCCTCGCTCGGCGGCTTCTATGCCACCTACGTGGCCGGCATGACGCGCTGCCGCACCGTGCTGCTGAATCCGGCGGTGCATCCGGCGCGCGACCTGGCGCGCTACATCGGCGACCAGACCGCCTGGCACGACCCGGCCGAGCACTTCTATTTCAAGCCCGAATACATCCAGGAGTTGCGCACCATGGAGGTCGGCGCACTCACCCGCCCCGAGCGCGTGCTGGCCATCATCGCCAAGGGCGACGAAGCGCTCGACTGGCACGAAACCTCGGCGCGCTATCCCGACAGCAACATCAAGCTGATCGAGGGCGGCGACCATGCTCTGTCCGATTTCGAGGAAAACCACCTCGACGACGTGATCGCGTTCATCAATCCCGTCTGAGGCCCGGCAGGCATCGCGCAGCGGCCAGGCCCGTGCGCGTCCCCAAGTCTGGGACAATCCGGGCATGTTTGTATTGTTTGAAGAAGCCGGCAAGTACCTCGGCGGCCGCGTGCTGTCGGAGGCCGAAGCATCGGCGCAGGTCGAGCTCGACACCGGCAAGCGCGTCAAGGTCAAGGGCGCCAACATCGTTCTGCGTTTCGAGAAGCCGGCCCCGGCCGAGCTGATCGTCGAGGCGCGCGCGCTCGCGGCCACGATGGACCTCGACCTGGCCTGGGAATTCGCGCCGGAGGGCGAATTCGGCTTTGCCGATCTCGCATCCGACTATTTCAGCGACAAGCCCACGCTCGCGCAGCAGGCCGCGGCGCTGTTCGCGCTGTTCGAGGCGCCGCACTACTTCCGCCGCGCGGGCAAGGGGCGCTTCAAGAAGGCACCGGCCGAGATCCTGCAGCAGGCGCTGGCCGCCATCGAGAAGAAGAAAGTGGTGCAGGCGCAGATCGTCGAATGGGCCGCCCAGCTGGCCGAGGGCATCTGCCCGCAGCCGATCCGCGAGCAGCTCTACAAGATCCTGTTCAAGCCCGACAAGAACGCGCCCGAATACAAGGCCGTGGTCGACGCCGCGCGCGCCACCCAGCGCCCGCCGCTCGAACTGCTGGAACGCGCCGGCGCCATCGACTCGCCCTACCAGTTCCACTGGCGGCGCTTCCTGTTCGAGAATTTTCCCAAGGGCACGGGCTTCCCGGCGCTCGCCGCGCCGCCCATCGTGGACGACCTGCCGCTGGCCGAAGGCGTGCAGGCGTTCTCGATCGACGACTCGCAGACCACCGAAATCGACGACGCGCTGTCGGTGCAGGGCCTTGGCAGCGGCACCGTCACGGTCGGCATCCACATTGCCGCGCCCGGCCTGGCGCTGACCCCGGGCAGCGCCATCGACCAGGTGGCGCGCGCGCGCATGTCCACGGTCTACATGCCGGGCCACAAGATCACCATGCTGCCCGACGAAGTCGTGAGCACCTACACGCTGCTAGAAGGCGGCGACCGGCCGGCGGTGTCGCTCTACGCGCGCTTCGACGAGACCACGCTCGAGCTGCAGTCGACCGAGACGAAGCTCGAACGCGTGCCGATCGTGGCCAACCTGCGGCACGACCAGCTCGACGCCGTGGTCACGCAGCCCTGGCTCGAAGACGCCTCGTTCACGAGCGAGAACACGCCCGAAGCCGCTGCGAAGCTGCGCGCGCCGCTCTCGTTCCTGTTCCGCCTCGCCAAGCAGCTGAAGGCCCAGCGCGAAGTGGTGCGCGGCAAGCCCGAGAACTTCAACCGGCCCGACTACAACTTTCGCCTCGTGGGCAACGACGGCGAACCGAACGGCAGCGAACAGGTGCAGATCACCACGCGCCAGCGCGGCGCACCGCTCGACCTGATCGTGTCCGAGGCCATGATCCTGGCCAACAGCAGCTGGGGCGGCTGGCTCGGCGAACTCGGCGTGCCCGGGCTCTACCGCAGCCAGGCCAGCCTGGCGCCCGGCATCAAGGTGCGCATGGGCACGCGGGCCTTGCCGCATGCGGGCCTGGGCGTGAAGAGCTATGCCTGGAGCACCTCGCCGCTGCGCCGCTACACCGACCTCGTGAACCAGTGGCAGATCATTGCCGCCGCGCGCCACGGCAAGACCGCCGCGCTGGCCGCGCCGTTCAAGCCCAAGGATGCGGACCTGTTCTCCATTCTCTCGGGCTTCGATGCTGCCTACGCAACCTACAACGCCTACCAGGGCGGCATGGAACGCTTCTGGACGCTCAAGTACCTGGAGCAGCAAGGCATCACCGAGCTCGAGGCGACCGTCATCAAGGACATTCCGAACGGTGCCCTGGTGCGCGCGGACACCCTGCCGCTGGTGTTCCCGGTGGCGGGCCAGCAGGAGCGCGGCGCGCGCCTGCGCGTGAAGCTCGGCGAGATCGACGAGATCGCGCTCGACGTGCACGGCACCGTGCTCGAGCGCCTCGATGCGCCCAAGGCCGATGCCGCGGCCGAGGAGGAAGGCGGCGACGAGGAAGTGGAAGAAGTCGCCGGCCCCATCGCCATTGCAGTCGACCTCAGCGACAGCGAGGCGGCCCCGGAAAACACGCCGGCATGAGCACCGGCCACTCCATGCGCGCCAAGGAGCGTCGTCCATGAACTTCAGGGATCTGAGCACGCTGCAGATCGCACTCGGCGTGTCGGTCATCGCGCATGCCGCACTTCTTGCGGTGCGCTTCGTCGATCCCGAATCATTCAACCGGGTCTTCAGCGAAACACCGCTCGAGGTGATCCTGGTCAACAGCAAGACCAACGACAAGCCCGACGCCAGGGCCCGCGTGATGGCCCAGACCTCGCTCGCGGGCGGCGGCGACCTCGAACGCGGCCGCGCCACCAGCCCGCTGCCGCCGTCGAGCTTCACCGCCGTCGGCGACTCGATCGAGGAGGCCCGGCGCCAGGTCGAGGCCATGCAGGCCCAGCAGATGCAGCTGCTCGCGCAGCTCAAGCGCGAGCTGGCCGCCATGCCCGCGCCGGACCCGCGCGCCTCGGGCGACCCGAAGGAGGCCGTGGCCCGCGAGGAAAAGCGCCGCCAGATGGTGGAGCTGCTGGCCGAGATCGAGCGCCGCGTGAACGAAGAGAACGCGCGCCCCAAGAAGCGCTACCTGAGCCCTTCCACGCGCGAGGCGGCCTACGCCATCTACGTGGACACGCTGCGCCGGCGCATCGAAGTGCGGGGCACCGAGAACTTCCCCACGGCGGCCGGCAAGAAGCTCTACGGCGAGCTCAAGATGACGATCACCATCAACCACGACGGCAAGATCCTCGACACCGTGGTCGACGAAAGCTCGGGCGACGTCGTGCTCGACCGCCGCGCCAAGGCCATCGTGCACAGCATCGGCAGCTTCGGCAAATTCACCGATGCGATGCGAAAAGAGACCGACCAGATCGTGCTGCAGTCGCGCTTCAAGTTCACGCGCGACGAGACCATCGAGCTCTCCTCCCAATAGACAACAGCGAATCCACGCGCCATGGACCTGTACTGCGTAATGGGCAACCCGGTCGAGCACAGCCGCTCGCCGCGCATCCATGCCCGGTTTGCCGAACTCTGCGGCCAGCAGATGGACTACAGCCGCCGGCTCGTTCCGGTCGGCGCCTTTGCCGAAGGCGTGGCCGCCTTCCGCCGCGAAGCCGCCGAGCGCGGCGACACGGCGCGCGGCTGCAACGTGACCGTGCCCTTCAAGTTCGACGCCGCTGCGCTCGCGCAGCACACCAGCGAGCGCGCCGTGCTTGCGCAGGCGGTGAACACGCTGCGCTTCGAAGCCGACGGCAGCATCCACGCCGACAACACCGACGGCATCGGGCTGGTCAACGACATCGTGCGCAACGCCGCCGTGCCGCTGGCGGGCCGCGAGCTGCTGCTGATCGGCGCGGGCGGCGCCGCGGCGGGCGTGCTCGGGCCGCTGCTGGACGCCGGCGCCGCGCGCATCGTGGTGGCCAACCGCACGGTCGGCAAGGCCATGGCGCTGGTGCAGCGCCATGCGGCATTGGCGCTGCGCCACGGCGCGGTACTCGAAGCCTGGGCGCTCGACGAAGTGTCCGGCAATTTCGACGTGGTGGTCAATGCCACGGCCTCCAGCCTCGCGGGCGATGCGGTGCCGGTGCGCGCGCAGGTGCTGCGCCCCGGCTCGCTCGCGGTCGACCTGATGTACGGCCCCGCGGCCGCCGGCTTCATGGCCTGGGCCGAAGCGCACGGCGCGGTGCCGCGCGACGGGCTCGGCATGCTGGTCGAACAGGCGGCCGAGGCCTTCGAGATCTGGCGCGGCGTGCGCCCGCCCGGCGCGCAGGTGCTGGCCGAATTGCGCGCCTCGCTCGCCGCCGGCCGATGAAGCGGCTGCTGCGGCTGGTGGCCTGCCTGCTGGTGGCGGGCGTGGCACTGGAGCTTTTCTTCGTGGGGCGCATCGCGGCCATGGCGGTGATCGATCCGCAGAGCACCGCGTTCCAGCGCAGCGAAGCCTGGCAGATCGCCATCCACCAGGGCCGCAAGGGTGCCTGGCGCCAGGAATGGGTGCCCTACGCGCAGATCAGCGACAACCTCAAGCGCGCCGTCATCGCGAGCGAAGACGCCGACTTCATCGACCACAACGGCGTGGAATGGGAAGCCATCGAGCGGGCGCGCCAGCGCAATGCCAAGGCCGAGGAACTCGCGGCCCGGCGTGCGGCTCGCGCCATCGCACGCGGCAAACCGGTGCGGCCGGTCCAGCTGCGCGGCGGCTCCACCATCACGCAGCAGCTTGCGAAGAACCTGCTGCTCTCCGGCGAGCGCACGCTGCTGCGCAAGGGCCAGGAACTGGCGCTCGCGATGGCGCTCGAGGTGCTGCTCGACAAGCGGCGCATCCTCGAGATCTACCTCAACAACGTCGAATGGGGCGAAGGCGTGTTCGGCGCCGAGGCGGCGGCCCAGTACTACTTCAGGAAGCCCGCCTCGCGCCTGAGCGCCGCCGAAGCCGCGCGCCTTGCCGTGATGCTGCCGAGCCCCAAGTTCTTCGAGCGCCGCACCGGCTCGTCCTACCTCAGCGGACGGGCCTCGACGATCGTGGCGCGGATGCCGTCGGCCGAACTGCCCTGAGGGCTTCGCGCAGCGCTTCCATGGCCAGCACGGCTGCGAAGCCGATCGCATAGGCCAGCACGTCCCACCCGTCGGCCGTGCTGCCGAGCACGATGCGCAGCGCGCGGTTCGGAATGTGCAGGTGCCAGGCCGAGGCCAGGAACTGCCCCAATTCGACCGCCAGGCCCACGCCGAGCGCGGCCAGCGCCAGTGGCAGCAGGCGCGCGGCGATGAAGGCCTTGAAGACGAGGTAGACCCACGCCACGGCCAGCACGTCGCCGAAAAAGCTCCGCAGCCAGCCCCAGCGCGCGCCGACAGTGGCCAGCAGCACGAGAACAAGGAACAGGGCCACCGCCCACACCAGGGAAAGAGGATCGAAACGCCATCGCATGCCCCGTATCATCGCGCCCATGCTGGCAAAGCTCACAGGTTGGTTGTTGTTGGGAATCGTCCGGTTGCTCACCGGCGCCCAGGCGCGCTGGTACGGCTGCCCGCCAAAGGCCGAGCAGCGCATCTATTTCGCCAACCACCAGAGCCACGCCGACCTCGTGATGATCTGGGCGGCCCTGCCCGAGGAACTGCGCAGCATCACGCGGCCGATTGCGGCGCGCGACTACTGGGCCAATACGCCCGTCAAGCGCTGGATCACGACCGAGGTGTTCAACGCGGTGTATGTGGAGCGCGCGGCGACGGCGACGGCCGCGCCTGCCGCAGCGCCGGCGGAACCCGAAGCGCCCCCGCCGCCCGTGCGAGCTGCCGCCACCGCGCCGCAGCCCGAGCGCATCGAACCCTCGATGGAGCCCCTGCTGCCGCTGGCGCCCATGGCACCGCCTGTCGTCGACATCACCCCCGAAGCCTTCGACGAAGTGCAAGGCCGGCTCGACCTTCCCGCTCCGCCGCCACCGCCACCACCGGCCGCGCCGCCCGTCGCACCGCCAGCCGTCGAGCCGGAGCCGCCCACGCCCGCCTCCGACCCGCTGGCGCCGCTGGTCGAGGCACTGCGCAGCGGCGACTCGATCATCATCTTTCCCGAAGGCACGCGCGGCCACACGGGAGAGCCGCAGAAGTTCAAGTCGGGCCTCTACACGCTCGCGACGATGTTTCCCGAGGTGGTGCTGGTGCCGGCATGGATCGACAACGTGCAGCGCGTGATGCCCAAGGGCGAGATCGTGCCGGTGCCGATCCTGTGCTCCGTCACCTTCGGCGCGCCGATCCGCGTCGAGGAAGGCGAAGAGCGCCGGCCGTTCCTCGATCGCGCCCGTGCCGCGGTGATTGCATTGCGCGATGTCTGAAATGAAACCTCGCCTTTCTTTGTGCCGCGTTGTGTTTAGGGCCTGCCGTTCAGGGCGGTGGTTGATCAGCCGCGAACCGACAGCGTGCCCAGGTGCACAGGGCATCGGGTGCTCCCCGCAGCGAAATAAAAGGAGGAGGCCGCAGGCCGGGGGACATTCGCGGAGGGGAGTACCCGGTGGCCTGTGCACGCGCCCCGAACAAGAGCGCCTGCAACGCAAGCACCAACAACAACAGCGCGGAGGAAAACTGACATGAACCAGTTCCTGCGCAGCCTCACCCCGACCCAGCAGGTCGCGGCCCTGTTCCTCATCGTCTTCGGCCTGCTCGTGATCGTGAGCACCACCGCCTTCCTGCTGAGCTTCAGGGAACGGCGCAACCCCGTGCACGACGCCGCCTGGCAGGCCGAGCTTGCGCACTACCGCAAGCTGCTGGGCACCACCTGGTTCATGGTGATCGTGTTCTGGATCGGCTGGGCACTGGGCGAGACCGTCGCCACCGTGCTGTTCGCGCTCATCGCCTTCTTCGCGCTGCGCGAGTTCATCACGCTCTCGCCCACGCGGCGCGGCGACCACCGCAGCCTGATCCTGGCCTTCTTCGTCGTGCTGCCGATCCAGTTCTGGCTCGTCGCCACCGCGCGCTTCGACCTGTTCACCGTGTTCATTCCGGTCTACGTCTTCCTCGCGATCCCGGTCGCGAGCGCGCTGGCCGACGACCCGAGCCACTTTCTCGAGCGCAACGCCAAGCTCCAGTGGGGCATCATGGTCTGCGTCTACGGCATGAGCCATGTGCCCGCGCTGCTGCTGCTGAGCTTTCCGGGCTACGAAGGCAAGAGCGCCTTTCTCGTGTTCTTCCTGGTGTTCGTGGTGCAGACCTCGGTGCTGGTGCAGCACGTGATCTCGCGCCGCACCCAGCGCAAGCCCTTCGCGCCCAACGTGAGCCGCAGCTTCAACTGGACCAGCTGGGGCATCGGCATCGGGGTGGCCAGCCTCGTGGGCGCGCTGTTCTCGTTCATCACGCCCTTCAGGTTCGGCCAGGCCCTGGCGGTGTCCGTCATCGCCTGCATCGCGGGCTCCATGGGCCACCTGGTGATGAAGGCGCTCAAGCGCGACCGCGGCATTCCCAACTGGGGCAAGAAAGGCGTGGGCGTCACCGGCGCCAACGGCCTGCTCGACCGCGTCGATGCGCTGTGCTTCGCGGCGCCGATCTTCTTTCACTCGATCCGCTGGTACTTCAACCTCTGACATGCGCATTCTCGGCATCGATCCCGGCCTCCTGACCACCGGCTTCGGCGTGGTCGATTCGGACGGCCATGCACTGCGCTACGTGGCCAGCGGCACCATCAGCACGCGCCACCTTGGCAGCGGCAACCTGCCGGCGCGGCTCAAGGTGCTGTTCGACGGCATCGCGGAAATCGCTGCGCGCTACCAGCCCGATGCCTCGGCGGTCGAGATCATCTTCGTCAACGTCAATCCGCAGTCGACGCTGCTGCTGGGCCAGGCGCGCGGCGCCTGCGTGACCTCGCTGGTCAACAGCAATCTCAGCGTGGCCGAATACACCGCGCTGCAGATGAAGAAGGCAGTGGCGGGCCACGGCCAGGCCGCCAAGGCGCAGGTGCAGGAAATGGTGAAGCGCCTGCTCGACCTGCCGGGCCTGCCGGGCGCCGATGCCGCCGACGCGCTGGGCATTGCCATCACGCATGCGCAGGTCGGCCGGTCGATGGCGCGGCTGGCCGAGGCGGCCGAGCTGTCGAAGACGCACGCCGGCACCTACCGGCAGGGACGCTCGCGCTGACTCAGCGCACGATGTAGCGCAGGCCGCCGAGCCGCGTGCGGTGCTCGCGCACCTCGGCCGCCACCACCGATGCGCCGCCGCCCTCCAGCGCACGCGCGATCCACGAGGCAAGCTGCGGCATGTCGTCGGGCGTGAAGCCCAGCCGCACGATCTCCGGCACGCCCAGGCGCAGGCCGTTGATGTCTCCTTCGACCGGCGCGATCGGCAGGCCGATGCCGCAGGCCAGCAAGCCGCCCTCGGCCAGTTTCTTCCCGGCGCGCTGCCCACCGCCCCAGTGCGCGGCCTCGAGCGCGAACTGGTGCGACTGCGTGAAGCCGCGCGCCTTCGCGAACACCGGCAAGCCCTCGGCATCGAGCGCGCGTGCCAGCGCCTGCGCGGTCTCGCGCATTGCCGCGGCGTAGGCCCTGCCGTGCACCTTCCAGTCGAGCAGTCCGCGCGCCAGCGCCGCGGTGCGGCCCGCATCGGAGTTGGCCGTGAGGCCGGGATAGGCAATGGCGTCGATGCGCTCCATCAGCGCCGCATCGTTCGACACGATCAGCCCGCCGGCCGGTCCGCCGAGGCTCTTGTAGGTGCTCATGGTGATCGCATGCGCGCCCTCCTCGAGCGGCTGCGGCCAGGCTTTGCCGGCCACCATGCCCGAGAGGTGCGCAGCGTCGAACAGCAGTTTGGCGCCCACGCTGTCCGCGACCTCGCGGATCGCAGGCACCGGGTGCGGAAAAAGATTCAGGCTGCCGCCGATGGTGATGAGCTTCGGCTTCACCTCGCGTGCGAGCCTGGCGAGCGCGGCCACGTCGACCGTGTAGCCGTCGGCATCGACCGGGGCGGGTACCGTCTTCAATCCATAGAGCCCGGCCGCGCCGGCCGCATGGTGCGTGACGTGGCCGCCGATGGCCGGCGGCGGCGCAATGATCGTGTCGCCGGGCCGGCAGGTCGCCATGAACACATAGAGGTTCGACAGCGCACCGGAGCTCACGCGCACTTCGGCGAACTTCGAGCCGAACACCTCGGCGGCCAGCTCGGCCGCGATGACCTCGATGCGCTCGATGGCCTCCAGCCCCACCTCGTACTTGTCCCCCGGGTAGCCGAGCGATGCCCGCGATCCCAGGCCGCGCGACAGCAGCGCCTCGGCGGCCGGGTTCATCACGTTGGTGGCGGGGTTGAGGTTCAGGCCCTCGCGGTCGTGGATGCGGTGGTTGTCGTCGGCGAGCCTTTCGATCTCGGCGGCGATGCCCAGCGCATCGCGCGCAGCGGCATCGGCGGCGATCGCGAGCACATGGTCTTCGCTGGCGGCGGGAACCCAGGAGCGGCGTTGGAGGGCGGCAGGCATGCGGCGGATCTCGCTGGAAGTGGCAGGTGGCCGCATGGTCGCCTGCGCCATCCGTGCGGGCAACACGGATAATCTGGGCCCGAGCCCTAGAAAAACTGGGGCTCCACACATCGCGTGCCGCTCGCACCACCCCGCCCTCGCCTGCCCCCGCACACGGCCGTCCGCGCCTTCGAGGCCGCGGCACGCCACGGCAGCTTCGCGCGCGCGGCCGAAGAGCTGTTCGTCACGCCGGCCGCCGTCGCGCAGCAGATCAAGGCGCTGGAGACCTGGGCCGGCGGTGCGCTGTTCGAGCGCCATAGCCAGGGCATCCGCCTCAGCGCGCATGGACGGCGCGCGCTGCCCGCGCTCAGCGCCGCGGTCGACCAGCTCGGCCTCGCAGTGCAGGCGCTGCGTCACGAGACGCAGACCGCCGCGCGCCGCAGCACGCTGCAGGTGGCGGCCCTGCCGGCGATGGCGCAGCTGTGGCTGTCGCCGCGGCTTTCGCGGCTGAAGGCGGCGCTGCCCGACGTGCAGGTGTCCGTGACGGCGCTCGAGCAGCCGCCGAATTTCCGCCGCGAACCCTTCGACCTCGGCCTGTTCTATGCACGCGCCGGCGATCGCATCGAAACCGCCGTTGGCGCGCAGGGCATGGTGCTCGCACGCGACCGGCTCGTGCCGGTGTGCAGCCCGCGCCTGCAGCAGGCGCTGCCGAGCGGCCGCCCGCGCGCGCTCGACGACCTCGTCGATGTGCTGGCGCGCTGCGGCGGATTGCACGACACCGTGTGGCACGACGACTGGACGCGCTGGCTGCAGGCCGCGCGCCCCGGCACCAGCGCGGCCGAGGCCGATGCACTGGCCGCCGGCCCCGACTTCTCGCTCTACAGCCTCGCGCTGCAGGCGGCGCTCGACGGCGAAGGCGTGCTCATGGGCCGCGAACGGCTGGTGGCGCCGCTGCTCGCGCAAGGCAGGCTGCATGCGCCCTGGGGAAGGCCGAAGGCACTGGGCGACACGCTCATGCTGCTGGTGCCCGCGCACCGCAAGGGGCCGCTGCTGGCGCAGCAGGTGCAGGCGTTGCAGGGGCTGGCGGCCGACTGACGAGGCCGCGGACTATCTTCGAAAATCCAGCCGCCCGTTCGTCCAGCGTCCGTCGATCCGCCGGTTGTCGACGATCCGGCCGACCCAGGGCCGCGTGATCTCCGGGCTGCCCAGGTTGATGTAGCGGCCGACCAGTGTGTCGGGCCCGATGTACCGGACGTCGAGCAGGGCCTGGCGCTTGCCGCCGTTCCAGTCGAACAGCAGGTAGAAGCGGCCGCCGGCCACCTTGGCCATCGCCTTGCCTTCCTTCCAGTCCTGTGCGGTGTCGCCTGGCATGGCCGGGTCCGCGCCGCCGTTCCATCGGCTCGACCACGCGCCCGCGATCGAGTCGGGAAGCTCTTCGGTGACCGTACCCCAGCGTTGCGCGTTCGGGTCGTCGGCGCCGCCGCCCAGTTCGATGCTGTCGGCGAATGCGTCCACGTCGGGACCGTCCGGGTCCGGCGCGTCCTGCACGCCGAACGGATTCCTCGTGGAATGTTCAGGGTGTGTGTTCATGGCGCCATCGTGCGCCCGCCGCCTCCGTCCGGCATGCCGTTTCCGGACATGCGAATGCGGGAGGAATAAAGCTACACCACGCGTTCGGCGATCAGCACCGCAAAAAAGCCGAAGGCCGCGAGCAGCGTCCACTTGAGCACGATCCAGCCGAAGCTCCGGTACTTGGCCTGGCCCGTTCCCGCATAGAACGCGAACGACACGCCCGCCACCAGCAGGAGCAGCAGGATGGCCCAGCGGAAGAGAAGCATTGCCGAACGCGGCCTACCAGGCCCGCGCCACTTCGCCGAAGCCGCGCGGTGCGCGCTTTTCGTCTTCGAAGGTGACGACCTCGTAGGCATCGCTGTGGGCCAGCAGTTCGCGCAGCAGCTTGTTGTTGAGCGCGTGGCCTGAGCGGAATGCGGTGTAGGCCGCGAGCAGCGGCTTGCCGATGATGTACAGGTCGCCCATGGCGTCGAGGATCTTGTGCTTCACGAACTCGTCGTCGTAGCGCAGGCCCCCGGCATTGAGCACCTTGGTGTCGTCCATCACGATGGCGTTGTCCAGGCCGCCGCCGAGCGCGAGGCCCTTGCTGCGCATGTATTCGACTTCCTTGGTGAAGCCGAAGGTGCGCGCGCGTGCGATGTCGCGGCTGTAGGAATCGGTGCCGAGGTCGAACTCCACGCGCTGGCCGGTGGAATTGACCACGCGGTGGTCGAAGTCGATCTCGAAGCTCAGCTTGTAGCCGTGGTAGGGCTCCAGGCTCGCCCACTTCTCGTTGGCGCCCTCGCCCTCGCGCACCTCGACCTTGCGCGTCACGCGGATGAAGCGGCGCGGCGCCTTCTGCAGCTCGATGCCCGCGCTTTGCAGCAGGAACACGAAGGACGAGGCCGACCCGTCGAGGATCGGCACTTCGTCGGCCGTGATGTCGATGTAGAGGTTGTCGATGCCCAGGCCCGCGCAGGCCGACATCAGGTGCTCGACCGTCTGCACCTTGGCGCCGCCGGTCGAGACGGTGGAGGCCAGGCGCGTGTCGGTCACCGCTTCGGCGGTCATGCGGATGTCGACCGGCTCGGGCAGGTCGACGCGCCGGAACACGATGCCGGTGTCCACCGGTGCGGGGCGCAGCGTCAGCTCCACGCGCTGTCCGCTGTGAAGCCCCACGCCCACGGCGCGGCTGATCGACTTGAGGGTTCGTTGTTGCAGCACGCCGAAGATTTTAGGCGCGCGGCGGCCATGCCGCCCTATTCCCCTCGCTATGGCAGCGATAGACATGGGTTCTATGCCCACCGGCCGGCGATGGACGCAAGGGGCACGAAGCGAACGCAGCGCCTAGAGCCGGCAGAAGTCCCTTTCAGGTCTTCCCCGCACCCCTTGCGAACCTTCGTGCCCTCTGCGTTCGGTTGCCCTGCCGTCAATCGGCTTGACGGCGCAGGAATGCCGGGATCTCGAAGTCGTCCATGCCGCCCGACGACAGCGCGTCCACCTTGGCCGCGGCCATGGTGCGGTTGGTGCGCCACACGCTGGGAACGGCCATGCCGTCGTAGTTCGGCTGGTTGCCGCCGCCGTGGCCGGCGTGGCCCGCATGGCCGGCGCCGAGCGTGGGCACGTTGAACGGGATGTTGTCGGTGCCGGTGCGGATCACTTCGAGCGTGGGGGCCTGGCGGCGCGCATCGGCGCGCGAGAGACCGGTGGCGACCACCGTCACGCGCATCTGGTCGCCCAGGCTCTCGTCGTAGGCCGCGCCGTAGATCACGTGCGCATCGGGCGAGGCATAAGCGCGGATGGTGTTCATCGCGAGCTTCGACTCGTTCAGCTTCAGCGAGCCCTTCGATGCGGTCACCAGCACCAGCACGCCCTTGGCGCCCGAGAGGTCGATGCCTTCGAGCAGCGGGCAGGCCACGGCCTGCTCGGCGGCGATGCGCGCGCGGTCCGGGCCTGCAGCGGCCGCCGTGCCCATCATGGCCTTGCCGGGCTCGCCCATCACGGTGCGCACGTCTTCGAAGTCGACGTTCACGCCGCCGTACTCGTTGATGATTTCCGAGATGCCGCCGACGGCGTTCTTGAGCACGTCGTTGGCGTGCGCGAAAGCTTCGTCCTGTGTGATGTCCTCGCCCAGCACGTCGAGCAGCTTCTCATTGAGCACCACGATCAGCGAGTCGACGTTGGCCTCGAGCTCGGCCAGGCCGGCGTCGGCGTTGGTCATGCGGCGACCGCCTTCCCAGTCGAAGGGCTTGGTCACCACGCCCACGGTGAGGATGCCCATTTCCTTGGCCACGCGCGCAATCACGGGTGCCGCGCCGGTGCCGGTGCCGCCGCCCATGCCGGCCGTGATGAAGAGCATGTGCGCGCCGTCGATGGCGGCGCGGATGTCGTCCACCGCGGCTTCGGCCGCGTCACGGCCCTTGTCGGGCTTGCTGCCCGCGCCGAGGCCGCTGGTGCCCAGCTGGATGATCTTGTGCGCGTTGCTGCGCTGCAGTGCCTGCGCGTCGGTGTTGGCGCAGACGAACTGCACGCCCTGCACGCCACGCTCCATCATGTGCGCGACGGCATTGCCGCCGCCGCCGCCGACTCCGATCACCTTGATCTGGGTGCCCTGGTTGAATTCTTCGACTTCGATCATTTCGATGGTCATTTCTAACTCCTTGAATTTGCAGTTGCCGTTGTGTATCTATGAATTTTTCTGGTTCTCGACGAGTTCAACGAAGCTGTCGTCGCGGCGGTGGACCCGTGCGCCGCCATCGCTCGTTGAAATGCAAGGGCGGACCGCCGCGTGCGAGCCAGAGTGGGGAGTGGTTCATGGTCAGAAGTTCCCCACGATGAAGTCCTTGAAACGTCCGAACGCAGTCTTTACGGACCCGTTCTTCTGCGCCACCTTGAAGCCGCGCATGCGTGCGAAGCGCGCTTCCTCGAGCAGGCCCATCACGGTGGCCGCGCGCGGCTGCGCCACCATGTCGGAGAGCGCGCTCGAATACTTCGGAATGCCGCGGCGCACCGGCTTCAGGAAGATGTCCTCGCCGAGCTCGACCATGCCGGGCATCACGGCGCTGCCGCCCGTGAGCACCACGCCCGAAGAGAGCACTTCTTCGTAGCCCGACTCGCGCACCACCTGCTGCACCAGCGAGAAGATCTCCTCGATGCGCGGCTCGATCACGCCGGCCAGCGCCTGCTTGCTCAGCATGCGCGGGCCGCGGTCGCCCAGGCCGGGCACTTCCACCTGCGTGTCGGGATCGGCCAGGAGCTGCTTGGCGTAGCCGTTCTCGACCTTGATGTCTTCGGCGTCCTTGGTGGGCGTGCGCAGCGCCATCGCGATGTCGCTGGTGATGAGGTCGCCCGCGATCGGGATCACCGCCGTGTGGCGGATCGCGCCGTTGGTGAAGATGGCCACGTCGGTGGTGCCCGCGCCGATGTCCACCAGCACCACGCCGAGCTCGCGCTCGTCCTCGGTCAGCACCGCCTGGCTCGAGGCCAGCGGGTTGAGCATCAGCTGGTCAACTTCGAGGCCGCAGCGGCGCACGCACTTGATGATGTTCTCGGCCGCGCTCTGGGCGCCGGTCACGATGTGCACCTTGGCCTCCAGCCGCATGCCGCTCATGCCGATCGGCTCCTTCACGTCCTGGCCGTCGATCACGAACTCCTGCGGCTCCACCAGCAACAGGCGCTGGTCGCTCGAGATGTTGATGGCGCGCGCGGTCTCCACCACGCGGGCCACGTCGGCGGGCGTGACTTCCTTGTCCTTCACCGCCACCATGCCGCTCGAATTGATGCCGCGGATGTGGCTGCCGGTGATGCCGGTGTAGACGCGGCTGATCTTGCAGTCGGCCATCAGCTCGGCCTCCTTCAAGGCCTGCTGGATGCTCTGCACCGTGGCGTCGATGTTCACCACCACGCCGCGCTTGAGGCCGTTGCTCGGCGCGATGCCGAGCCCCGCGAGCTTGAGTTCGCCGCCGGGCAGCACCTCGGCGACGACCACCATCACCTTGGCGGTTCCGATGTCGAGTCCGACAACCAGGTCTTTGTATTCTTTGGGCATTGAATGTCCTCGGTATTCGCTATCTATTTCTTCTTGGTCTTGGGGTCGGCAACGACCGTGGTGACGCCGCGAAGACGCAGCGCATAGGCGTCGTTGTGCCGCAGGTCGGCCCCCTCGACGTCCGCCGCGGTGCGACGGTATTGGCCCGCGACCTGGGTCACGGTCTTCAGGAAACGCTGGGTGCGGGCCGTCACTTCCTCGGCCTGGCCGCGGCCCAGCTCGATCTCGGCGCCGGTGTCCAGCACCGCCTTCCAGCTGCCCCGGCTCGACAGCGTGAGTTCTTCCACGCTGAAGTCGTAGGGCGGGAACAGCGGCGCAATCACGCGGTACATGCCAAGCACCTGCCCGGCCTGCTCGATCGGACCGTCGAGCCGCGGCAGCCGGTCGTCGACCTCGGCCACGTTGGCTTCGAACACCTCGCCGAAGCCGTTGATCAGCTTCGAGCCGGCCTCGTCGCCCCAGTTGGCCACCGGCACCTGCTCGGTCAGCGTCACGCGCAGCTTGTTCGGGAACTCGCGCCGCACCACCGCCTTGCGCACCCACGGCACCGACTCGAAGGCCGTCCGCGCACGCGCCAGGTCGACGGTGAAGAAGTTGCCCGCGAGCTGCGGCGCGACGTTGGCGCGCAGCGTCACGGCGTTGTTGTGCGTCACGTCGCCGTCGACCTTGATGCCGCCGATGGGAAAGAACGGCTGGCGCAGCACCCACCATGCGCCTGCCGCCAGCAGCATGAGCGCCACCACCACGAACGCCAGGTTCGAGACGATGTTCATGAGCTTGACGTCGAAGGGCACGGGAATGCTGTCGGCCATGGCTATTGCGCTCCCCCCGCGGCATCCAGCGAAGCCGAGGCCAGCACGCGCAGGCACAGGTCTTCGTAGGCAATGCCCGATGCGCGCGCCGACATGGGCACCAGCGAATGGCTGGTCATGCCGGGCGAGGTGTTCATCTCGAGCAGGAAGGGCTTGCGGTCGCTCGCGCGGATCATCACGTCGGCGCGGCCCCAGCCGCGGCAGCCGAGCGTGTGGTACGCGGCCAGCGTGATGCGCTGGATCTCGTGCTCCTCGGCTTCGGGCAGCCCGCTCGGGCAGTGGTACTTCACGTCGTCGGTGAAATACTTGTTCTGGTAGTCGTAGGCGCCTTCGGGTGCGGCAATGCGCACCACCGGCAGCGCGCGCGCGTCGAGCCCCTGGCCGAGCACGGCGCAAGTCACTTCCTCGCCTTCGATGAATTCCTCGCACAGCACGTCGGCGTCGTACCTGGCCGACAGCGTCACCGCGTCCTGCATCTGCGAATAGCCCTCGACCTTGGTCACGCCGATCGACGAGCCCTCGCGCGGCGGCTTCACGATCAGCGGCAGGCCCAGAACGTCGGGCACGGCGCGGACCTGCTCGCGGCTTTGCTGGTCGAACGCCAGGCGCACGTACCGGGGCGTCGGCAGGCCGTCGGCCTGCCAGATGCGCTTGGTCATGACCTTGTCCATGGCCACGCTCGAAGCCATCACGCCCGAGCCGGTATAGGGAATGCCGAGCAGCTCGAGCGCGCCCTGCACCGTGCCGTCCTCGCCATGCCGGCCATGCAGCGCGATGAAGCAGCGCGCGAAGCCCTCGCGCCGCAGCTCGACGAGGTCGCGCTCGGCGGGATCGAAGGCATGCGCATCGACGCCGCGCGAGCGCAGCGCCTCGAGCACGCCGTTGCCGGACAGGAGCGAGATTTCGCGCTCGGCGGAGCTTCCGCCGAACAGCACGGCCACCTTGCCGAACTGCTTTGGATCCTGAAGGCTCATGATGCCTCCCCCTTGCGCCTGGTGCGCGTTGTTTGTTGCGGCAGCGATGCCGCGGCTGCAATTTCAACCACCTTGCCCGGCACGGCGCCGATGGAGCCGGCGCCCATGCAAAGCACCACGTCGCCGGCGCGCGCGTTGTCCAGGATGGCCTGCGGCATGGCGCCGATGTCGTCGACGAACACCGGCTCCACCTTGCCGGCCACGCGCAGGGCGCGCGCCAGCGTGCGGCCGTCCGCCGCCACGATGGGCGGCTCGCCCGCGGCATAGACCTCGCCCAGCAGCACCGCGTCGGCATTGCCGATGACCTTGACGAAGTCCTCGAAGCAGTCGCGCGTGCGGGTGTAGCGGTGCGGCTGGAAGGCCAGCACCAGCCGTCGCCCCGGAAACGCGCCGCGTGCGGCGGCAATGGTTGCGGCCATCTCGACCGGGTGGTGGCCGTAGTCGTCGATCACGGTGAAGCTGCCGGCCGGCTCGCCCTGCGCGGCCACCTCGCCATAGCTCTGGAAGCGGCGGCCCACGCCCTTGAAGCCGGCCAGGCCGCGCTGCACCGCTTCGTCGGGAATGCCGAGTTCCACCGCCACCGCGATCACCGAGAGCGCATTGCGCACGTTGTGCTCGCCCGGCAGGTTCAGCACGATCGGCAGGTCGGGCAGCGTGACGCCGTTGCGCCGCTGCGCGGTGAAGTGCATCTGGCCGCCCACTGCGCGCACGTCGATCGCGCGCACCTGGGCCTCTTCGCCAAAGCCGTAGCTCGTCACCGGGCAGGTGACTTCGGCCACGATGTCGCGCACCGCCGGATCGTCGGTGCACAGGATGGCCACGCCATAGAACGGCATGCGGTGCAGGAAGTCGACGAAAGCCTTCTTGAGCTTCGCGAAGTCGTGCCCGTAGGTTTCCATGTGGTCGGCGTCGATGTTCGTGACCACCGCCATGACGGGCAGCAGGTTCAGGAACGAGGCGTCCGACTCGTCGGCCTCCACCACGATGTAGTCGCCGCTGCCGAGCTGCGCATTGGCGCCGGCACTGTTCAGGCGCCCGCCGATCACGAAGGTCGGGTCGAGCCCGGCCGCATCGAGCACGCTCGCCATCAGGCTGGTGGTGGTGGTCTTGCCGTGCGTGCCCGCAATCGCGATGCCCTGCTTGAGGCGCATCAGCTCGGCCAGCATCAGCGCGCGCGGCACCACCGGAATGCGCTTCTCGCGCGCGGCCAGCACCTCGGGGTTGTCCGACTGCACCGCGGTGGAAGTGACCACCGCATCCGCGCCGTCGATGTGCGCGGCGGCGTGGCCCACGAAGGTACCGATGCCCAGGCCGGCAAGCCGGCGCAAGGTGGCGCTGTCGGCCAGGTCGGAGCCGGTGATGCGGTAGCCCAGGTTGAACAGCACTTCGGCGATGCCGCTCATGCCCGAGCCGCCGATGCCCACGAAATGGATGTGACGAATCGCGTGCTTCATCTGGCAAGCTCCTCGCAGGCGCGGACGACCGCTTCCACTGCTTCGGTCTTCTGCATGGTTTTGGCCTTGGCGGCCTTGTCGATCAGCGCGGTGCGCTCGGTTTTCTGTAGCAAATCAGCCAGCAATTCAGGAGTGAGGTCGGCCTGCTGCACCAGCCAGCCGCCGCCCGCGTCGACGAGGAAGCGCGCGTTGGTGGTCTGGTGGTCGTCGACCGCCGAGGGAAAAGGCACGAACAGCGCTGCTGCGCCGACGGCCGCGATTTCTGTTACGGTGCTGGCCCCGGCGCGCGCGACGATGATGTCGGCGTCGGCGTAGGCCTGCGCGGTGTCTTCGATGAAGGGCGTGAGTTCGCCCTCGACGCCGGCTGCCGCGTAGTTGGCGCGCAGTTCGTCGATCTGTTTGGCGCCGCTCTGGTGCAGCACCTGCGGGCGCACGGCCGGCGCAATACGCGCCAGCGCCTGCGGCACCACGGCGTTGAGTGCCTTGGCGCCCAGGCTGCCGCCAACCACCAGCAGACGCAGCGGCCCGCTGCGGCCGGCGAAGCGCACGGCCGGTTCGGGCTGCGAGGTGAACGCCGCGCGCAGCGGATTACCTACCCACTGCGCCTTCTTCAGCACATTGGGGAAAGCCGTGAACACGCGGTCGGCCACACCCGCCAGCACCTTGTTGGCAAGGCCGGCCACCGAGTTCTGCTCATGCAGCACCAGCGGCTTGTTGAGCAGCACGCTCATCATTCCGCCCGGAAAGGTGATGTAGCCGCCCAGGCCCACGACGACGTTGGGCTGCACGCGGCGCACCACGCCGATGCTCTGCCAGAACGCGCGCAGGAGCCGCAGCGGCAGCAGGAACAGCGTGAGCGGCCCCTTGCCGCGCACGCCGCCGAACTGCACCGGCTCGAAGGCGAAGCCGCGCGGCGGCACGAGCTTTTCTTCCATGCTGCCGGGCGCGCCCAGCCAGTGCACGCGCCAGCCGCGCTCGCGCAGCGCCTCGGCCACCGCGAGCCCCGGAAAGATGTGGCCGCCGGTGCCGCCGGCCATGACGAGTGCGGTGCGCCCGGTCATATGCGGCCTCCCCGCATCAACACACGATTCTCGTAGTCGATACGCAGCACCACCGCCAGCGCCACCAGGTTCATCAGGATGGCCGAGCCGCCGAAGCTCATCAGCGGCAAGGTGAGCCCCTTGGTCGGCAGCGCGCCGAGGTTCACGCCCATGTTGATGAAGGCCTGGAAGCCGATCCACACGCCCACGCCCTGCGCCACGAGGCCCGAGAACACGCGGTCCAGCGCAATCGCCTGGCGGCCGATGTGCATGATGCGGCGCGTGAGCCAGAGGAACAGGCCGATGATCAGCAACACGCCGACCAGGCCGAACTCCTCGCCGATCACCGCGAGCAGGAAGTCGGTGTGCGCCTCGGGCAGCCAGTGCAGCTTCTCGACGCTGCCGCCCAGCCCGACGCCGAAGATCTCGCCGCGCCCGATGGCGATCAGCGAGTGCGACAGCTGGTAGCCCTTGCCCAGCGCATGCTCCTCGCTCCACGGATCGAGGTACGCGAAGATGCGCTCGCGTCGCCACGAGCTGGAGGCGACGATGGTGCCGAAGGCCACCACCACCAGCGCCGCGATCACGAAGAACATGCGTGCGTTCACGCCGCCCAGGAACAGGATGCCCATGGCGATCACGGCAATCACCATGAACGCGCCCATGTCGGGCTCGGCCATCACCAGCATGCCCACCACCACCACCGCCACGCCCATCGGCAGCACGGCGCGGAAGAAGCGCTCCTTGATCTCCATCTTGCGCACCATGTAGCTGGCGGCATAGAGCACCATCGCGAGCTTGGCAAGCTCGGACGGCTGGAAGCGCATGAAGCCCAGCGGCAGCCAGCGCCGCGCGCCGTTGACGTTGATGCCGATGTGCGGAATGAGCACCGCCACCAGCAGCAGCAGCGAGGCCACGAAGAGCCAGGGCGCGGCGCGCTCCCAGGTCTTCATGGGAATCTGGAAGGCCAGCAGCGCCGCAATGAACGCGAACACCACCGAGGCCGCATGCCGCGTGAGGAAGAAAGATGCGCTGTAGCCCGCACGCGCGAAGCGCGGGTTGTCCGGCAGCGCGATGGAGGCCGAATACACCATCACCAGGCCCCAGGTGAGCAGCGCGACCGTGACCCAGACCAGCGCCTGGTCGAAGCCGAGCACGCGCATCGGCGCGGCCTTGGTCTGCGTGACACCGGCGCCGCCCAGCCGCACCGGCAGGTGCACGGGCAGCGAGTCGATGCCGCTGCGCGCGCGGCTGAACCAGCCGCCGAAACGGCTGGTCTTCGCGTTGGGCGTGGCGCCTGCGGCCGTGGTGTTCAAGCCGGACCTCCCGAAGAAAAATCGGCATCGTTCGACGACGGGCCGGCCATGCGAGGCTCGTCCTCGAGCGCCTGCACGGCCTCGCGGAACACGGCCGCGCGGTGCTCGTAGTCCTTGAACATGTCGAAGCTCGCACAGGCCGGCGACAGCAGCACGGCATCGCCGGGGTTGGCGCGCGCGGCGGCCAGCTTGACGGCCTCCTGCATCGAGCCCGCATGCATCAGCGAGGCGCCGGTGGCGGCCAGCGCCTGCTCGATCAGCGGCGCATCGCGGCCGATCAGCACCACGGCGCGCGCGTACTGCGCGACGGGCGCGGCCAGCGGTTCGAAGTCCTGGCCCTTGCCCTCGCCGCCGAGGATCACAACCACGCGGCGGTCTTCGCCCAGGCCGTTGAGCGCGGCGACCGTTGCGCCGACGTTGGTGCCCTTGCTGTCGTCGAAGTACTCGACCTCATCGACGATGGCGATTGGCTCCACGCGGTGCGGCTCGCCGCGGTATTCGCGCAGGCCGTAGAGCATCGGCCCGAGCGGGCAGCCGGCGGCGCTGGCCAGCGCGAGCGCCGCCAGCGCGTTCATCGCGTTGTGGCGGCCGCGGATGCGCAGCACGTCGGCGGGCAGCAGGCGCTGCAGGAAGATTTCTTCCTCGACCACTGCGCCGCGCTTGCGCTTCTGCGTTTCGTCGGCCTCGAGTGCGCGCACCAGCCAGGCCATGCCGTTGACGCGCTCGATGCCGTAGTCGCCCGGACGCAGCGGCATCGACGCGCCGAAGGTGACATGGGCGCGGACCTGCGGGCGCTGCAGCTTCACCTTGACGGGCGCGGGCAGCATGGCCATCACGCCAGGGTCGTCGCGGTTGAGCACCATGAGGCCCTGCGTGCCGAAGATGCGCGCCTTGGCCGATGCATACGCCTGCATGTCCCCATGCCAGTCGAGATGGTCCTGCGTGAGGTTGAGCACGGTGGCGGCAGTCGGCTCGAAGCCCTGCACGCCGTCGAGCTGGAAGCTCGAGAGCTCGAGCACCCAGACATCGGGCAGCGTCTCGGCATCGATGTGTGCGGCCAGGGTGTCGAGCAGCGTCGGGCCGATGTTGCCGGCCACGGCCACGCTCTTGCCCGCGCGCTCGACCAGCTGGCCGGTGAGCGCGGTGACGGTAGTCTTGCCGTTGGTGCCGGTGACGGCGAGCACCGCGGGCGTGTAGCCCCTGGGCGCCGGCGGCTCCTCGATCGGCACGAGCTTGAGCTGCGGCGTGTCTTCTTCCTCGACTGCGGCGGAGGCCGGGTTGGTGGCGGAGAGTTCGGCGATCTTGGCGACGAACTCGGCGGCCTCCCTGGCGGCCGTGGGGACGTAGGGCTGGCCGGGGGTCGGCAAGCGAGACACGGTGGCAGGCGCGGACGCGGGCGCGGGTGCCGGTTCGGCGGCGTCCTGCGTCTCGGCTGCCGGCGCCTGCTCCTGCGCTGGCTGTTGCTCGTCGCCTGGCGGCGGCGCGGCGGGAACGCTCAGCGACGGGTCGCGCGGCATGGCTTCGGCCTGCGCGGCGGGCGGTGCGGGCTCGGCTTCTGCCGCATCGGCAGCGGCATCGGCCACGGGCTCGGCCGCTTGCGGCATCTCGGGCGTTGCCGGCTCTTCCGGTGCCGCGGCGTCCGCAGCTTCCGCCGGCTCACCAGCGAGCGGCAATTCGCCTTGCGCATCGGGTTCCGCGACGGGCTCCGCCGGCACCTCCACCGCAGGCTCGTCTTCCGGCACTTCAGGCGCCGCCTCGGCCACCGGCACCTCGACGGTCCGCAGGTCCAGCAGCGCGCGCGCAAACAGATCCAGTTCGCCGCCGACCGCGAGCCCCACGGCCCGCGCCGCATCGACGACCGGTGCGATGGTGGCGGGCGACAGGCCCGGCGAGCGGTACACCGCGCGGATCGGCGTGCCTTCGACCAGCGCGGCCGAGAACGGCCCGCCGATGAACGCCACCTCGGGCCATTCCGCCCGCAGCGTCGCAAGCAGCGCCGGCGCCTCGCGCGTGTCGGCCACCGTGACGACCGCGCCGTGGCGCGCGCACCAGCGCGCCATCGCCAGCCCGGACGCACCGAGGCCGAGGATCAATACGGGGAGGTCTTTCAGGTGCCGCATGTGTTTTTTCTTCTCACCGCAGCTTCAGCGTCGACAGGCCGATGAGGCACAGCAGCATCGTGATGATCCAGAAGCGCACCACGACCTGCGTCTCGCGCCAGCCGCTCTTCTCGAAGTGGTGGTGCAGCGGCGCCATCTTGAGCACGCGGCGGCCCTCGCCGTAGCGCTTCTTGGTGTACTTGAAGTACATGACCTGCGCCATCACCGAGATCGCCTCGACCACGAAGATGCCGCCCATGATGAAGAACACGATCTCCTGGCGCACGATGACCGCGATGGTGCCTAGCGCGCCGCCCAGCGCGAGCGCGCCCACGTCGCCCATGAAGACCTGCGCCGGATGGGTGTTGAACCAGAGGAACGCGAGCCCTGCGCCGGCCATGGCCGAGCAGAACACCAGCAGCTCGCCCGAGCCCGGGATGTTGGGAAACAGCAGGTACTTGGAATACACCGCGCTGCCCGTCACGTAGGCGAACACGCCCAGTGCCGAACCCACCATCACCACCGGCATGATCGCCAGGCCGTCCAGGCCGTCGGTCAGGTTGACCGCGTTGCTCGCGCCCACGATCACCAGGTACGTGAGGATCACGAAGCCGATGCCGCCGAGCGGGTAGCTCACTTCCTTGAAGAAGGGCACCAGCAGGTTGATCTTGGGCGGAAAGTCCAGGTCGAAGCCCGACTGCACCCAGGCGAAGAACAGCTGCAGCACGCGCCAGTTCGAACTTTCCGAGATGCTGAAGAGCAGGTAGAAGCCCGCGATCAGGCCCACCACCGACTGCCAGAAATACTTCTCGCGCGAGCGCATGCCCTCCGGGTCCTTGCGCACCACCTTGCGCCAGTCGTCGACCCAGCCGATGGCGCCGAAGCCCAGCGTGACCCACAGCACGATCCACACGAAGCGGTTGGAGGGGTCGAACCACATCAGCGTGGCGAAGGCAATGGCGAACAGCACCAGCACGCCGCCCATGGTGGGCGTGCCGCTCTTGGTGAGGTGCGTTTCCATGCCATAGCCGCGCACCGGCTGGCCGATCTTGAGCGCGGCCAGGCGGCGGATCACATAGGGCCCGGCCACCAGGCCGACCACCAGCGCCGTCAGCGCAGCCATCAGCGCACGGAAGGTGAGGTACTGGAAAACGCGCAAGAACCCGAACTCGGGCGAAAGTGTCTGCAGCCATTGGGCCAGGCTCATCAGCATGTGGTGTCGCGCGGCTCATGCGTCATGACCGGCCTCCTTTTGTTGTTGTCGTGATTGCTCGATCGCCTGCACCACGCGCTCCATCTTCATGAAGCGCGAGCCCTTGACGAGCACGCTCCCCACCTGGGGCAGCCGCGCCAGCACCGCGGCGCCGAGCGTCTCGATGTCCGGGAAATGGCGGCCGTTGTCGCCGCCGTCGAAGGCCGCGATGCTGTGCGCGGTTTCGGCGCCGAGCGCATACACGGCCTCGATGCCGCGCTGGCGCGCCCAGTCGCCGACCTCGGCATGGAACTCGGGCGCGCGGTTGCCGACCTCGCCCATGTCGCCGAGCACCAGGAGGCGCGGACCGGGCAAGGCCGCGAGCACGTCGATGGCCGCGCGCACGGAATCGGGATTGGCGTTGTAGCTGTCGTCCACCAGCGTGAGCGAATGGCCGCCGGGCAGCAGCACCGCGCTCGCCTTGGAGCGGCCCTTCACCGGTTCGAAGGCCGAGAGGCCGCGCGCAATGGTCTCGGGCGGAATGCCGGTAGCGAGCGCGCACGCGGTCGCCGCCAGCGCATTGACGACGTTGTGCCGGCCCGCGATGTGCAACTGCGCATCGAAGTCGCCCAGCGGCGTGCGGATGCGGACCTGCCATGCGCCCTGCTGCCATTCGGCGCCCACCAGAGAAATATCGGCGTCTTCATGCTCGCCGAAGGTCATGCAGCGGCGCGTGGCGCCGTCGTGCGCCATGTCGTTCCACAGAGGAGCGAATTCGTCGCCGTGCGGGAACACCGCGGTGCCGTCCTCCGGCACGAAGGAAAACACCGCGCCGTTCTCGAGCGCCACCGCTTCCACGGTGGCCATGAACTCCAGGTGCTCGCGCTGCGCGTTGTTGACCAGCGCGACGGTCGGACGCGCAATGGCCGCGAGCCGCGCGATCTCGCCCGGATGGTTCATGCCCAGCTCGACCACCGCATGCTGGTGCTTCGCGCGCAGGCGCAGCAAAGTCAGTGGAACGCCGATCTCGTTGTTGAAGTTGCCGGCCGTCGCGAGCGCGCGATCGCCCCTGAAGGCGACCAGCACGGCCGCGATCATCTGCGTGACGGTGGTCTTGCCGTTGCTGCCGGTCACGGCGATCAGCGGCAGATCGAACTGCGCGCGCCAGCCGGCGCCGAGCGCGCCGAGCGCGGCCAGCGAATCGGGCACTTCGAGGCCCGCCAGGCCGGCCGCCTCGAGACCGCCGTGTGCAATGGCGGCGACGGCGCCGCGCGCCTTGGCATCGGCCAGGAATTCGTTGGCGTCGAAGCGTTCGCCCTTGAGCGCCACGAACAGGTCGCCATCCGCGAGCGTGCGGGTGTCGGTATGGACGCGGGCAATGGCCGTAGCGCCGTCGCCCACCAGGCGCGCGCCTGGAATCCATTGCTGCGCCTGGGCCAGCGTGAACATCATCGGCGAGTGGCTCATGCGGCACCCCGCTTCGAAAGCGCATCGAGCGCGTGGATGCGGTCCGAGAACGGTATGCGCTGGCCGGCGATTTCCTGCCAGGCTTCATGGCCCTTGCCGGCGAGCAGCACCACGTCCTGCGGCGCGGCCTGCGCGATGGCGTCGGCAATGGCGGCCGCGCGGTCGGGCTGCACCTGGGCCGCTTCGGGGCGCGCGAGGCCGAGCAGCACCTGGCTGATGATCGCGTCGGGGTTCTCGCTGCGCGGGTTGTCGCTGGTCACGACCACGCGGTCGGCCTGGCGCTCGGCCACCGCGGCCATCATCGGGCGCTTGATCGGATCGCGGTCGCCGCCGCAGCCGAACACGCACCAGAGCGCGCCGCCGCGCTGCTGCGCAAGCGGGCGCAGGCCGGCCAGCGCCTTGTCGAGGGCGTCGGGCGTGTGGGCATAGTCGACCACCGCCAGCGGCGCAGCCGCGTTGGAATCGGCGGCGCCCACGCGCTCCATGCGGCCCGGCACGCTGGTGAGCCTGCTGCAGGCCGCCACGGCCTGCGCGAGCGACAGCCCCAGGGCCCGCAGCGTGCCGAGCACGCCCAGCAGGTTGGCCACGTTGTACTGGCCGATCAGGCCGGTCGACATGCGCTCCACCGCATCGTTGTCGTGCTCGGCCACCGAGAAGCGCAGGCCCTGCGCGTCGTAGCCGACGTCGCGCGCCATGAGCCGCGCCGGCGCGCCGGCGGCCGACACGGTCCAGACGTCGAGCGCACCGATGCCGGCCTCGAGCAGGTTCGCGCACAGGCTCGCGCCATGCACGTCGTCGATGTTGATCACCGCGGCGCGCAGCCCGGGCCAGCGGAACAGCTCGGCCTTGGCCTGCCAGTAGGCATCCATGCTGCCGTGGTAATCGAGATGGTCCTGCGTGAAATTGGTGAACACCGCCACCGCGATGCGCGCACCGTCGAGCCGGCGTTCGGCGATGCCGATCGACGAGGCCTCGATGGCGCAGGCGCCGAAGCCGCGCTCGACCAGCGCGCGCAGCTCGCGCTGCATCATCACCGGGTCGGGCGTGGTGAGGCCGGTGTAGACGAGCTCCGGCGGCACGCCGATGCCCAGCGTGCCCATCACCGCACAGGGCGAAGGCACGCCGCGCTCGGCGCTGCCGTCCAGCCGCGGCGCGCGAACGCCGCCGGGCACGGCCAGCGTGGAAAGCGATTCGGCGAGCCACCATGCGGTGGAGGTCTTGCCGTTGGTGCCGGTCACGGCCAGCACTTCGAGCGCGGCCGAGGGGTTGTCGTAGAAAGCCGATGCGATCGGGCCGGTGGCGGCCTTGAGCCCCGGATAGCTTGCAATGCGCTCGTCGCCATCGAAACCGAAGGCCTCGGCGCCCTGCTGCTCGACCAGGCAGGCCGCGGCGCCCTGCGCCAGTGCCGAAGCCACGTGCCTGCGCCCGTCGGTGGCCGCGCCGGGCCAGGCAATGAAGCCGTCGCCCGCGCCCACCGGCCGGCTGTCCGCATGCAGCGCACCCTGCACGCGCTCCTTGAGCCAGAGCGCGGCGAGTTGAGGGGAAGTGAGTGTCAGCATGCTCAGAAGCTCTCGTCGACGCCTTGCGTCACCACCAGCGGTTTGACCGCGAGGTCGGGCGGAACGTTCATCATGCGCAGGGTCTGCTGCACGACCTCGCTGAAAACGGGCGCGGCGGCCACGCCGCCGAAGTACTGGCCGTCGCTCGGCTCGTCGATCATCACGCCGACGATGATGCGCGGCTTTTCGATCGGTGCCATGCCGGTGAACCACGCGCGATATTTGTTGCTCGCGTAACCTTTGCCAACCTGCTTGTGCGCGGTGCCCGACTTGCCGCCGACCGAATAGCCGACGGTCTGCGCGCGCGTGCCGGTGCCGCCCGGACCTGCCGCCATCTGCAGCATCTTGCGCACCGCCAGCGCGTTCGACGGCGAGAACACCCGCACACCCGCGGGCGACTCGGTGCTCTTGAGGATGGTGACCGGAATGATCGCGCCGTCGTGCGCGAAGGCGGTGTACGAATGCGCCATCTGGAAGAGCGACGCCGACAGGCCGTAGCCATAGGCCATGGTGGCCTGCTCCACGGGCTTCCAGGTCTTCCAGGGGCGCAGGCGCCCCGTGACCGCGCCGGGGAACTGGATCTGCGGCTTCTGGCCGTAGCCGAGCGCGGTGTAGGTGTCCCACATCTCGTGCGGGGTCATCTTCTGCGCGATCTTGAGCGCCCCCACGTTGCTGGACTTCTGGATCACGCCCTCGACCGTGAGCGTGCCGTAGTTGTGCGTGTCGCTGATGGTGAAGCCGCCCAGCTGGAAGCGGCCGGGCGAGGTCTCGATCAGCGTCGAGGGCTTCACGCGGCCGGCCTCCAGCGCCATGGCCACGGTGATCGGCTTCATGGTCGAGCCGGGCTCGAAGGTGTCGGTGAGCGCGCGGTTGCGCAGCTGCTCGCCCGTGAGGTTCTGCCGCTTGTCGGGCACGTAGCTCGGGTAGTTGGCCAGTGCCAGCACCTCGCCGGTGACCGCGTCCAGCACCACCACGCTGCCGGCCTTAGCACGACGCGCGGTCACGGCGTCGCGCAGCTTCTGGTAGGCGAAGAACTGCACCTTGCTGTCGACGCTGAGCTGGATGTCCTTGCCGTCGACCGGCGGCACCTGCTCGCCCACGCCCTCGACCACGCGGCCCAGGCGGTCCTTGATGACGCGGCGCGAGCCGGCCTTGCCGGCCAGTTCCTTGTTGAAGGAAAGCTCGATGCCTTCCTGCCCGTTGTCCTCGACGTTGGTGAAGCCCACCACGTGCGCCGCGGCCTCGCCCTCGGGGTACTGGCGCTTGTATTCCTTGCGCTGGTAGATGCCCTTGAGGTTGAGCGCGGCAATCTGCTTGGCAATCGGCTCGTCGACCTGGCGCTTGATCCAGACGAAGGTCTTGTCCTCGTCCTCGAGCTTCTTGTCGAAGTCCTTCTGCGGCATCTCGAGCAGCTTGGCCACCTGCTTGAGCTTGGCGCGCACCTCGGGGTCGTCGCGCTCGATGTCTTCCGGAATGGCCCAGATGCTCGGCGCCACCACGCTGGACGCCAGGATGAGGCCGTTGCGGTCGAGGATGCGCCCGCGGTTGGCCGGCAGCTCGAGCGTGCGCGCAAAGCGCACTTCGCCCTGCCGCTGGAAGAAGCTGTTGTTGAACACCTGCACGTAGGCGGCCCGGCCCGCCAGCACCACGAAGCCGAAGGCGATGCCGGCGACGATGAACTTGCTGCGCCAGACCGGCGTCTTGCTCGCGAGCAAGGGGCTGGTGGTGTAGCGGACGCTGCGGCGGCTCATCGCTGGGTCCTCGCGACGGGTTTGGGCGCCGGCGTTGCGGGCGGCGCGGGCGGCGGTGCCACCACGGCCGGAATCACGGTGCCGTCGGGCCGCACGTACTGCGTGATGGCCGGCGTGGTGGTGCGCATCTGCAGCTGCTCCTTGGCCAGCTTTTCCACGCGCAGCGGCGTGGCCTGCGCGCGCTTTTCCACCTGCAGCCGGTCGTGGTCGAGCTCGAGCCGCCGGGCTTCCTGCTGGGTGCGGTCGAGCTCGGTGTAGAGCTGGCGCGACAGGTACTGCGTGTGCACGAGGTAGAGCGCGGAGGCGACCACCGCGAGCAGCAGGAGCAGGTTCAGGCGCGCCACGTCAGACTTCCTGGGTGCGCTCGGCCACGCGCAGGATCGCGCTGCGCGAGCGCGGGTTGCCGTGCACTTCGGCGTCGGACGGCTTGATGCGCTCGAGCGCGCGCAGCTTCATGGCCTTCGGGGCGGCGAAGGGCGCACGGCGGTCGTACACCTCCTTCGAGTGCCTGGCGATGAACTGCTTCACGATGCGGTCTTCCAGCGAATGGAAGCTGATCACCGCGAGCCGGCCTCCGGGTTGCAGCACGGAAAGGCTCGCCTCTAGCGCCTGTTGCAGCTCTTCAAGCTCGGCGTTGATGAAAATCCGAAAAGCCTGAAATGTGCGCGTTGCAGGGTTCTGGCCCGGCTCGCGGGTTTTGACCGTGCCAGCCACGAGCTCGGCCAGTTCGGTGGTGGTTGAAATTGCGCCCCGTTCTTGTCTGCGAGCAACAATCGCCTTTGCAATCTGAACAGCAAACCGTTCTTCGCCATAGTCACGGATCACCTCTGCAATCTGCTGGAGTTCGGCCGTTGCCAGCCAATCGGCCACGCTCTCGCCGCGCGTGGTGTCCATGCGCATGTCGAGCGGACCGTCGAAACGAAAACTGAAACCGCGCACCGGGTTGTCGATTTGCGGCGAACTCACGCCCAGGTCCATCAGCACACCCGCCACGCTGGCATCGGGCAATTCGCCCAGCGAACGGAATCCCTGGTGCCGGATGGAAAAACGCGCATCCGAGATGCGCGCTGCTTCGGCCACCGCTTCCGCATCCTTGTCGAATGCGATCAGCCTGCCTTCCGGTGCCAGCCGCGCGAGGATCGCGCGCGCATGCCCTCCGCGCCCGAAGGTCGCATCCACGTAGGTGCCGGTGGCTGCCGTGCTGCCGGAAAGAAGGGCTTCCACCGCTTCGTTCAGCAAGACGGTCGTATGGGTCCATGGAGTGTTCACGTCGGTCCTCAGAACGCGAAGTCCTGAAACACATCCGGCATCTCGCCCTGGGTGGCCTCGGCCTCCTTGGCCTCGTAGGTCGCCTTGTCCCAGAGCTCGAAGTGGTTGCCCATGCCCAGGAGCAGCGTGTCGCGCACGATGCCCGTGGCGGCACGCAGTTCGGGCGACACCAGGATGCGCCCGGTGCCGTCCATCTCCACGTCCATGGCGTTGCCGAGGAAGACGCGCTTCCACCACTGTGCCGACATCGGCAGCGCGGCGATGCGCTCCCTGAATTTCTCCCACTCGGGACGCGGGAACACCATGAGGCAGCCGTGCGGATGCTTGGTGATCGTGAGCTGGCCGCCCGCCGTGGCGCTCAGGACGTCGCGATGCCGGGTCGGCACGGAGAGCCGCCCCTTGGCATCCAGACTGAGCGATGAAGCGCCTTGAAACACGACCAGAACCCCTGTATTGGGAATGCCGCGGCACCTGAAAGAGGCACCACCCGCACTTTTTCCCACTTAACTGCACTTTTTTGCACTGTAGCAGGAAACACTTCAGACGCAACTGGCCGTTGGTGCTATTTTTTGTAATGGAATCAACGACTTAGCGCCGATTTCCAAACCTGGAAATCGGTGAATTTCGTTGAGAATTAAGCACTTAGCTCACGCAATGAATGTGATGCGTGAAGCGCGGCCGCCGTTACAGGGGCCGCAAAGCGGGCTTCAGAGGATGAAGCGCGAAAGATCTTCGTCGTGACTTAGTGCCGCAAGGCGCTCGTCGACATAGGCGGCATCGATGCGGATGGTCTGCCCCTCGATGCGGGTCGCGTCGAAGCTTACCTCATCCAGCAGACGCTCCATCACGGTCGACAAACGGCGTGCGCCGATGTTCTCGGTGCGCTCGTTGACCTCGTACGCGATGGTGGCCAGGCGGTTCACGCCTTCGGGCGTGAATTCGAGCGTGACGCCTTCGGTGGCGAGCAGCGCCTGGTACTGCTTCACGAGCGAGGCGCGGGTCTGCGTGAGGATGCTCTCGAAATCGGACACCGAGAGCGACTGCAGCTCGACGCGGATCGGAAAGCGCCCCTGCAGTTCGGGGATCAGGTCGCTGGGCTTGCTCAGGTGGAAGGCGCCGCTCGCGATGAAGAGCATGTGGTCGGTGCGCACCACGCCGTACTTGGTACTCACGGCCGTGCCCTCGACCAGCGGCAGCAGGTCGCGCTGCACGCCCTGGCGCGACACGTCGGAGCCCTGGGCCTCGCTGCGCGTGGCGACCTTGTCGATCTCGTCGATGAAGACGATGCCGTTCTGCTCGGCGTTGGTGATGGCCTGCGTGCGGATCTCGTCCTCGTTGACCAGCTTGGCGGCTTCCTCGTCGATCAGGAGGCGCATCGCCTCGGCGATCTTGAGCTTGCGCGTCTTGCGCTTGCCGCCGCCGAGCTGGCCGAACATGCCGCGCAGCTGCTCGGTCATTTCCTCCATGCCGGCCGGACCCATGATCTCGAGCGGCGCGCGGGCTTCGGCCAGGTCGAGCTCGATCTCCTTGTCGTCGAGCTGGTGCTCGCGCAGCTTCTTGCGGAAGGCCTGGCGCGTGGGGTTGGGGCCGTCCAGCGCCGGCGTGGCGCCCTCGGCACCGCGCGCAGGCGGCAGCAGCACGTCGAGGATGCGGTCTTCGGCGGCGTCCTCGGCGCGCGCGCGCACCTTGGCGCTTTCGGCCTCGCGCGTCTGCTTGACGGCGATCTCGGCCAAGTCGCGAACGATCGAATCGACGTCCTTGCCGACATAACCCACCTCGGTGAACTTGGTGGCCTCCACCTTGATGAACGGCGCATCCGCCAGGCGCGCAAGGCGGCGCGCGATCTCGGTCTTGCCCACGCCCGTGGGGCCGATCATGAGGATGTTCTTGGGCGTGATCTCGGTGCGCAGCTTTTCCTCGACCTGCTGGCGGCGCCAGCGGTTGCGCAGCGCAATGGCCACGGCGCGCTTGGCGGCGGGCTGGCCGACGATGTGGTTGTCGAGCTCGGAGACGATTTCCTGCGGGGTCATGGACATGGTCAGAGCGCTTCCACCGTGTGGTTCATATTCGTGTAAATGCAGATTTCACCGGCTATCGCCAGCGATTTGCGCACAATTTGTTCGGCAGTGAGGTCAGTGTTGTCGATCAGCGCCTTGGCGGCGGACTGCGCATAGGCGCCGCCGGAGCCGATGGCGATCACGCCGTCCTCGGGCTCCAGCACGTCGCCGTTGCCGGTGATGATGAGCGAGGTGGTGGCGTCGGCCACGGCCAGCATGGCCTCGAGCTTGCGCAGCACGCGGTCGGTGCGCCAGTCCTTGGTGAGTTCGACGGCGGCGCGCGTGAGGTGCCCCTGGTGCTTTTCGAGCTTGGCCTCGAAGCGCTCGAAGAGCGTGAAGGCGTCGGCCGTGGCGCCGGCAAAGCCCGCGAGCACCCTGCCGTGATAGAGCCGCCGCACCTTGCGCGCGGTGCCCTTGATGACGATGTTGCCGAGAGTGACCTGCCCGTCCCCGCCAATGGCGACTTGGTCGCCCTGGGGGGTCTTGCGGCGCACGCTCACGATGGTGGTGCCGTGAAACTGTTCCATCGAAGCCATCTGGGGATGCCAGAGGGCAATGCAAGCCCGGGGCTGCTACCGAATGTGCGAAGCGCCAAGGCGCCCTAGTTCTTGCGCAGGGCCACCGTCGCATGGTCGGCAATGCCGACCAGGTCGAACAGCACCGCGATCAGGCGGTGGGCGTCCACGAACTGCACGCGCTCGCCCTCGGCGTCGCGCGCCCGCACCCAGCCGAGCAGCGTGCCAGCCGCGGCCAGGTCCATGCGCAGCAGCGCGGCGCACGAGATGACCGGCGCCGTGGTGTTGCGCAGGTCGGTGTCCAGCCGCTGCAGGCTCGAATGCGCCTCGCCGCGCAGATCGCCTGCCAGCGCGGCAAAGCCGGTGTCGGTGGTGGGAAAGCTCTCCGATTCGCCATTGACCGAGAGCAGCGACCACACGGAATTCGAACGGCTTGCCGCCGGTGCGGCCACCGAGGTGCAGGCGCCCTTGGGGTCCTGCCAGGCCGGCGGCGACACCTCGTAGGTGATGCAGTAGTTGAGCGCCACCAGTTCGAAGTCGTCGGGCATGTTCATCATGCGCAGCGCAGCCAGGTGCAGCTGCCACCAGATGTCCGGCGTGCCGCGCTCGCTGTTGGGCGTGGCCTCGGCCAGCACGGCCAGCAGTTTCGCGGCGCCGATGAAGCGCAGCTGGACCGGCGAATCGGCCCAGTGCGCAAACAGCACGCGCAGCGGCGCGGCGGCATCGGCCTCGATGGCGACCAGCGCGCGCCAGTCGAGCGTCCAGACCGAGCCGGCCTGCGACAGCGCCCGCGTGAGCTGGATCAAGCCGTCGCGCGCCAGGCGTGCCGGGCTGGCCCAGTTGGCGCCGGCCGGCGCCAGTTCTGCGAGTTCGCTGGCGGCCACTGCCTTCACGCTGCGCGCCAGCTCGTCGAACGAGACCCAGTCGGGCCCCATGCGCTTCATGCGCTGGGCATAGCGCATGCGCGCCGCGGCAAACCTGGCGGCATCGCCGGTGGCGCGGTACAGGTCGAACAGCGTGCGCCAGCGCGCGTCGTCGCGCTCGGCGGTGGCGTGGTCGCCCTCGGCCGCCGCGCTTTCGGAGGCCAGGGCCTGGAGAAGAATGGCCTCGGCGCCGGCATCGTCGCCGTGCGCGAAGCGGATCACGGCTTCTTCGAGCGCGCCGTCGCGCGCGAGCCGCGCCGACAGCAGCGAGGTGCCGCTGGCCGCCGGGCCGCCTGCGGCGGGCGCGGCAGGCGCAGCCGCGGCAACCACCGCCGGTGCCGGCACGACGGCAGGCGCCGGCGCGGAGCCGTAGGCCGGTGCGGCAAGCAGGCTGGCCAGCTCGGCCGCGTCCACGGGCGGCGGCAGGGTCTCGGCGCCGGCATCGGGCGGCGCATTGGACAGCACCTCGCCGTTGGGGCCGCGGCCCTTCCACCACTGCTGCGACATCTGCTCCTCGATCTCGTCGATCTTCTTGAGCGTGAGCGCGCGCCCCTCGGACTTTTCCGTGGTGCTGTTCAGGTTGAAGGAAGACGGCGTGACCGTTCCTTCGAAGGCGTGGGCGGCGGCTTCGCGCTGGCGAAGCTTGCGCAGCATGTCGAACTCGCGCCGGCGAACGAAATCGTTGCGCTGGCGCCGCTCGATCATCTCCTTGAGCATTTCGCGGCTGTAGGCCTGCTCGGGCAGCGTGGAATCCGCAGTCGCATTCAGCTCGGACCAATCCTTGAGCGGATTGCGGACGAACTTCGCCACCTTGGAAAAAAGGCGGCCCGACTCTTCCTTTGGCATCGACGAGGTTTCGAGGCGAACAGGTTCTCTTCTTTGGCCGCTGGCTCAGTCCCCGAACATCTTCTGCTTGAGCTCGCGGCGCTGCTGCGCTTCGAGCGACAGCGTGGCGGTGGGACGCGCCAGCAGGCGGCCGACGCCGATGGGTTCGCCGGTTTCGTCGCAGTAGCCGTAGTCGCCGGCATCGATGCGCTGGATCGACTGCTCGATCTTCTTGAGCAGCTTGCGCTCGCGGTCGCGCGTGCGCAGCTCGAGCGCATGCTCTTCCTCGATGGTGGCGCGGTCGGCCGGATCGGGCACCACCACGGTGTCTTCGCGCAGGTGCTCGGTGGTTTCGCCGGCGTTTTCGAGAATGCCGCGCTTGAGTTCGACCAGCTTCAGGCGGAAGAACGCCATCTGCTTTTCATTCATGTACTCGGAGTCGGGCATGGCGATCACCTCGGCATCGGTCAACTCGGCAGCCGACTTGGCTTTCCAGTTGTTGGCGAGCTTCGGGTCTTTTTTGACCGCGACGGGGGGCGGCGGCACCAGCGCATTGGAAGGCGCCTGCGAGAACGACGACTTGGCCGCGGTGGAAGCCACCGATTGCGGCATGGAAGGCACGGTCAGCTGCGACAGCCGGGACACGCGGCCACCTCGCGCGGGGGCGGGTGCGGCGGTCTGAGCGGGCATCGAAGGTGTCGCCGTGGCGGAAGAAGAGGCGGCAGCCGTTTTTTTCATTGGGATCGGAGGGGCAGAAGGAACGGCAGCAGTGCGGCCGACGGTTTTGGATGGCAGTTGACCCGCAACTGCAGTTTTGGTTGCGCTCTTGTCCGGGGCGGATGCCACCGACGGCGCAGCAGACTTTGCAGGCTTGACGGGCTTCTTTGCAACGGTCGCGGCCTTGGCCGATGGCGTTGCTGGCTTCTTTGGAGCGCTTTTTGGTTTCGTGGCCGGGGCCTTTGCAGCGGAAGAACTCTTTTTTGCCGCGGGTACAGCCGGCTTTGCAGCCGCCGCTTTCTTGGCGGCGGGCTTGGTTGCTGGCGTAGCCTTGGCGGCGGGCTTCTTCACGGTGACTGGCTCCTTGAACGAACTGGAACGCGCTTTCACTGGGTGTCTCCTCCCAAGGGAACCACCGCGGGTTTCAGGCCGCGCGGGCTCCACTCGTCGGAGTGCTCGCAGTGACGAACCCCGGGGTTATACCCCCGAAAGCCCGCCAGGAACCTGCGGCGCCCCGCACCGTCAACCACATCCCGCCCCATCGGACGAAGGCGTGGCTGCCGGAACAGGCGCGCGATTGTATAGAGAACTCGAATCGAAGGGTGATGTGCCTGCACCCCCTTGCCTCCGGTAGCATCGCCAGCGCTGCCGGAGGGGGCAGCAAGACCTGCCGGAATCGCCGGGGGAGCGATGCAGGTCGACCTCATTCATACAAAAGAGAAATCAATCTTGAGCAAAAAAGCAGTTCTGGGCGTGCTGGCTGCGGCCATCGCACTTGCCTATGGCGGCGGCACGTGGTTGGCCGGCGCAAAAGTAAAGTCCAGCTACGAAGCCGCGCTGGACGAGGTGCCGAAGCAGACTGCGCTGGTGCGCGTGGTCGAGCGCAGCTACGAACGCGGCTTCTTCGGCGCCGTCAGCACCGTGACGATCGAGCTCGGCTGCGCAGCCGATGCCGCCGCCGCGGTGCAGGTGCCTGCCGCCAAGCCCGGCGAGGAAGAGGATGAGGAAGAAGTGGAGCAAGCCGCCACGCCGTTCAAGGCGGTGCGCATCACCTTCCGCGACACCATCCGCCACGGCCCGCTGGCCGGTGGCGCGCTGGCGGCGGCCACCATCGACAGCGAACTGGTGTTCGACGTGAAGGGCCAGGCCAAGGCCGAGCAGATCTTCGGCAAGGCCAAGCCCCTGACGGCGCACACCAAGGTGGCGTTCGACGGCGGCTACACCACCGACCTGGCGGTGGCGCCCGCCAGCCTGGCCGAGGAAGGCAAGGCCCGCTTCGCCTGGCAGGGCGCGCAGGTCCGCGCCGAGATGAACGGCGCCCGCACCCACGTGCGCTACGAACTGGCGATGCCGGGGCTGGATGTCAGCGATGCGCGCACCGGCGCCACGCTCAAGATGGGCAAGCTGGCCGGCAAGGCCGACATGGACAAGAGCGACGGCTGGATCCTGGCCACGGGCAAGACCGAGGCCCGGCTCGACAGCCTCGAATTCGCAGCTCCCAAGGGCCTGGGCAGCGCCGCGGGCGGCGAAGGCAAGGCCCTGCCGGCGGTGCTGCTGCAGAACATCGACATGCTCGCCGAAGCCAGCATCGCGGACGGGCTCTACGCATCGACCGGCACGGTCAAGGGCACCGGCAAGATCGGCGACACCAAGATCGACAAGTTCGAGATGAGCAGCGGCGGACGCCGCATCCACGCCGCCGGCTACAAGAAGCTGGCCGATGCCTGGATGCAGTCGAGCGCCGCGAACGGCTGCGGCAAGGGCGGCAACAAGGCCTCGCAGGCGGCCATGAAGGTGCTGTTCGACCAGTTGGCGCCCGACCTCAAGGCCATGGCCAAGTACAGCCCCGAATTCGGGCTCGACAGGATGCTGGTCGAAATCGGCGGCAAGCGCGGCGAGCTCAGCTACACGGCCGGCATGGCCGGCGTCACCGACGAAGACCTGCAGGCGCCCGGCATGGCGCTGCTCATGAAGCGCGGCGTGCTCAAGGCCAGCGCGCGGCTGCCGATGCAGTGGCTGGAGCAGATGGCCGCCGCCGGCGCCGGCAGCGGCCAGACGCCGCCGCCCGAGATGATGGCGGGGCTGGTCGAGCAAGGCGAGGAAAAGGGCTTCGTCAAGCGCGACGGCGATGACGTCACCACGCAGATCGAATATGCCGAAGGCAGCCTGAAGCTCAACGGCAAGCCGCTGGGCGCGCCGGGCCGGTAATTCCTCCCTCCCCTTCGGGGGAGGGCCGGGGTGGGGGCACGGGAGCCCCAAAAAAGCACGGCGCCTGATCGGTGGCCTGCCCCCATCCCCGCCTTCCCCCGGCGGGGGAAGGAGCAAGTCAGGGCCTCAGACCAGGCACTGCTCGAGCCCCTGCTCGAGAATTTCGCGCGGCAGCTCGATGCCGATGAACACCATGCGGCTCTGGCGGGCTTCGTCCTTGCCCCATTCCGGGCCCAGGTCGCTGCCCATCAGCTGGTGCACGCCCTGGAAGATCACCTTGCGCTCGGTGCCCTTCATGTTCAGCACGCCCTTGTAGCGCAGCATGCGCGGGCCGTAGATGTTGACGATGGCGCCCAGGAAGTCTTCCAGCTTGGCCGGGTCGAAGGGCCGGTCGGCCTTGTAGACGAAGCTCTTGACGTCGTCGTCGGTGTGGTGGTGGTGGCCGTGGCCCTCGTGCTTGTGCGAGGGGTGGTCGCAATGTTCGCCATGCGCGTGATCATGGTCGTGATGGTCTTCTTCTTCCTTGAGGAAGTCGGGGTCGATGTCGAGCTTGGCGTTCAGGTTGAAGCCGCGCAGGTCGAAGATGTCCTTGAGCGGCACGTCGCCGAAATGCGCCTTCTGCTGCGGCGCGCGCGGGTTCATGTGCTTGAGGCGGTGGATGAGCGCATCGGTTTCCTCGGCCGACACCAGCTCGCTCTTGCTGATGAAGATCTGGTCGGCAAAGCCCACCTGGCGGCGCGCCTCCTGGCGGTCGTTGAGCTGCTGCGGCGCATGCTTGGCGTCGACCAGCGTCAGGATGGAGTCGAGCAGGTAGCTCTCGGCGATCTCGTCGTCCATGAAGAAGGTCTGCGCCACCGGGCCGGGGTCGGCCAGGCCGGTGGTCTCGATCACCACGCGGTCGAAGTCGAGCAGGCCCTGGCGCTTCTTGGCGGCCAGAAGCTGCAGCGCCTCGCGCAGGTCTTCGCGGATGGTGCAGCAGACGCAGCCGTTGCTCATCTGCACGATCTGCTCCTTCGATTCGGTCACGAGGATGTCGCTGTCGATGTTCTCTTCGCCGAACTCGTTTTCGATCACCGCGATCTTCTGGCCATGGGCCTCGGTCAGGATGCGCTTGAGCAGCGTGGTCTTGCCCGAGCCCAGGAAGCCGGTGAGGATGGTGGCGGGAATGAGGGCCATGGTGTGCTCCGGAAGCGGAAAACAGGAAGAAAAAGGGGATGGGCCGGCAGTTTAGCCAATGCCACTCAGTTGCGTTGGCGCGGGGTCAAGCGGGTTTTCTCACCACCACCAGGCCCTTGAGGTATTCGCCCTCTGGAAACTCGATGGTCATCGGATGGTCGGGCGCGGCGCCCAGCCGTTCGCTGATGTAGCCGTCCACTTGCGCGTCGATGCCCGCCGAAGCCACGATCTTGTGAAAAAGATCGGCGCTGATGCCGCCCGAGCACGAAAAAGTCAGCAGCACGCCGCCGGGCTCCAGCAGCTTGAGCGCGAGGCGGTTGATGTCCTTGTAGGCGCGGGCGGCGCGCTCGGCGTGGGCCGCCGTGGGCGCGAACTTGGGCGGATCGAGCACGATGGCGTCGAATGTTCGGCCCTGCTCGATGAATTCGCGCAGCACGGTGTTGACGTTAGCGTCCAGGAATTCCGTCTTCAGGCCCGAACCCTCGGCGCCGAAGCCGTTCAGCGCCAGGTGCGCGCGCGCCCGCTCGAGCGCCGGCTGCGACGAATCGACCGACACCAGCTCGGCGCCCTCCACCGCGCCGGCCGCGCGCAGGCCTGCGAGCGCGGCCACCGTGAAGCCGCCGGTGTAGCAAAAGCAGTTGAGCACGCGCCGGAAGCGCCGATGCTGCGCGAACTCGGCAAAGCGCTGGCGGCTGTCGCGCTGGTCGAGGTAGAAGCCGGTCTTGTGGCCGGTGGCGATATCGAGCGAAAGCTTCCAGCCGTGCTCGCGGATCGTGATCTCGGTGGCGCCCTCCCCGCGCAGCCAGCCGGTGACCGGCTTGAGGCCTTCGCGCTCGCGGCCGCTGGCATCGGAGCGTTCGTAGAGCTTGTGCAGGCCGGTTGCCGCGAGCAGCGCATCGGCAATCGCGGCCTTCCAGCGCTCGACGCCGGCCGACAGGAACTGCGCGACCAGCGTATCGCCGTAGCGGTCGACGATCAGGCCCGGCAGCCCATCGGCCTCGCCGTGGACCAGCCGGACACCGTCGCTCTGCAGGTCGAAAAGCGTCCTGGCCGCCACCGCGCGGGCGCACACCGAGGCCAGGAAGGCGGCATCGATGCGCTGCGTTTCGGCAAAGCTCCAGGCCCGCGCGCGGATCTTGGACACCGGGCTGAAGGCGGCCCAGGCCAGGAAGGCGCCGTCATGGGATTCGACGCGCACCGTCTCGCCCGAATCGGCACCGCCGCGTGCAATGGCGGATTCGAAGATCCAGGGATGGCGGCGCTGCAGCGAGCGCTCCTTGCCGGGCTTGAGGCGGAGGGTTTTCATTTATTTGGTTGGCTTGTTGTCGTCGTTCTTCGGCTTGGCGCGTGCGCCTTCGGAGCGCGGCTGCGCGCGCGTGCCCTCGGGGCGCGGCTGCGCGCGCGTGCCCTCGGGGCGCGCCTGCGCGCGCGGATGTGCCGCGTCATACACCTTGGCCAGGTGCTGGAAGTCCAGCCGCGTATAGACCTGCGTGGTGGCGATGTTCGCGTGGCCCAGCAGTTCCTGCACCGCGCGCAGGTCGCTGCTCGACTGCAGCACATGGCTTGCGAACGAGTGCCGCAGCATGTGCGGATGCACGGGCGCCGCAAGGCCGGCCTTGAGGCTGCGCTCGCGCAGCAGCTTCCACACGGCCTGCGAGGACATGCGCACGCCCTTGGCGCTGATGAAGAGCGCCGCCGCGCCCGCCGGGTCGCGCAGCGCGGCCGTCGACAGCGCCGCGCATTCGCCGCGCACCGCGAACCAGTCGCGCAGCGCCTCGGCCGCCTTGCTGCCGATCGGCACGATGCGCCGCTTGCTGCCCTTGCCGAGCACGTTGGCTTCCAGCGCATCGAGATCGACCCAGCCGCGGGCCGTATTGCTGGCGCGCGCATCGAGGCCGGTGAGCTCGCTCACGCGCAGGCCGCAGCCGTAGAGCACCTCGACGATCGCGCCGTCGCGCGCCTCGGTCCAGGGGTCGGCCTCGGGGTCGTAGAGTTCGGCGAGCCGCACCGCGTCGTCGACCGCCAGCGCCTTGGGCAGCGGCCGCGCGGCCTTGGGTGCATGCACGTCCTTCACGGGGTTGAAGCCCACCAGCCCCTCGTTGCCGAGCCAGCGGTAGAAGCTGCGCCAGCACGAGAGCACCAGCGCAATGCCGCGCGGCTCGCGTCCCGCGCCGTGCAGCTGCGCCATCCAGCGCCGGATGTGCGCGGTCTGCACGCGGTCGAGCGGGAGCCCGGCCTCGGCGGCGTTGGCCGCGAGCGCCTGCAGGTGGATGGCGTAGAGCTCGACCGTGCGCGCCGCCAGCCGGCGCTCGACGCGCACATGCTCCAGGTACTTGTCGACCCAGCCGGTCCCCGCCGTCTCAGTGGAGGTAGCCATTGAACGCATTGTTCACGACAGCCAGAGGCTCGCGCAACGCACCCTTGAAGACCATGCCCCAGCGGCGCCAGCAGCGCGTGCTCGCCGCCGCGTACTGGACGTCGAAGTCCTTGTCGAAACCGCTGGCCCGCGCGAGGCGCTCCACGCGCCACAGGTGGTAGGGCTCCGACACCACGATCACGCCATGGATGCCGGCCGCCTTCAGCAGCGGACGCGACATCGCAAGATTCAGGCGGGTCGAGGTCGATGCCGGCTCCAGCAGCAGCGGCCCGGCATAGCCCTGGGCGCGCGCATGCCGCTGCATCACCTCGGCCTCGATGCGGCCGTCTTCCTTGTCGACGCCGCCCGACAGCACGAGCTGCTTCGCGAGGCCCGCATCGGCCAGCGCGATGGCGGCATCGACCCGGCCCGTCAGGCAGGGATTGGGCTTGCCATCGAGGAAGGCGCGGTTGCCCAGGACCAGCGCGGCATCGGCCGGCCGCTGGGGCGGGTTGGCCAGCGCCTCGGCCGCGCGCCGCCAGATGACGGCGGCAATGACGAGGTAGGCCAGCAGTCCGGCCAGCAGCACCGTCCACAGCACGGGCCGCACGGCGGCCCGCCAGGACCGGCGCCGCCCGCTCAAGGCCGCAGCCGCGACAGCGCGCCCGACGCCAGGTCGGCGATGCGCTCGAGGAAGTCGGTGCCCATTTCGGCGTTGAAGCGCTGCGCGTCCGGCGAGGCCAGCACCAGCAGGCCGAAGGCCGGCGACTCGGCATCGGGCCGCAGCGGAATGAGCGCGATCGACATCGCGCCGGCCGGCTCGGGCAGCCAGTTGGCCGCCTCGAAGCCCGAGTTGAGCCCGCAGTAGGGCGAGGTCAGCGAGGTGGCCAGCGCCTTCACGTCGTCGCTCACCCACTGCGCATAGGCCTCGTTGAGGTAGTCGGCGCTGCAGTCCCACACCTTGATGGCGGTCTGCGGCACCAGGAACAGCGACTGCAGGTCGACCGCGATGCGGTAGGGCAGGCTGCGCGGGTCGCGCGTGGTGAGCAAGCCGCTGGTCCAGCGCTGCAGCCGGTCGGCGATGACCACGTTCTCGGTGCCGTGGCGCACCATGTCCATCAGGCGATGCTCCAGCGCCTTGATCTTCTCGCGCAGCATCTCGGCCTGGCGCTCCTGCAGGCTCACGGCGCGGTTGCCGTGCGGGCTGGTGAGCTGCACCTGCGCCAGCAGCTGTGCGTGCCGCTCGAAGAAGTCGGGCGTGTTCGCCAGGTAGTTGGCGATGTCGTCTTCGGTGATCGGGTTCATGGCGTCGTCTTTGTTGTTTCTGAAGTGGGTCATGGCAGCTCGGGCACCTCGATGTCTCCCTCGAAAACCGTGGTGGCCGGGCCGGTCATGAGCACCGGATGGCCCTCGCCTTCCCAGCCGATCGTGAGCACGCCGCCATGCGTCTGCACGTCGACCCGGCGCTCCAGCAGGCCGAGCCGGATGCCCGCCACCACCGCCGCGCAGGCGCCGGTGCCGCAGGCCAGCGTTTCGCCGGCGCCGCGCTCGAACACGCGCAGCTTGATGTGCGAGCGGTCGACCACCTGCATGAAGCCGGCGTTCACGCGCTGCGCAAAGCGCGGGTGGTGCTCGATCAGCGGGCCCTGCCGGGCCACGGGCGCGGTGTCGACGTTGTCGACCACCTGCACCGCGTGCGGATTGCCCATCGACAGCACCGCGACCGACACGATGGCCGAGTCGGCATGCGTGCCGAGGGCCAGGTGCCAGGTGTGCCACGACCCCGTGGGCTGCGGATCGAGGCCGGCGGTGTCGAAGGGCACGCGTGCGGGCTCGAAGATGGGCGGCCCCATGTCGACCGTGACGCGGCCGTCTGCGCCCATGCGCGGCTCGATGATGCCGGCCAGCGTTTCGACGCGCACCGTGTCCTTGTCGGTCAGGTGGTGCTCGCGCACGAAGCGCATGAAGCAGCGCGCGCCGTTGCCGCACTGCTCCACCTCGCCGCCGTCGGCGTTGTGGATCACGTACTGGAAATCGACCCCCTCGGCCGCGCCCTTGGAGGGCGGGCGCACCGTGAGGATCTGGTCGGCGCCGACGCCGAAATGGCGGTCGGCCAGGAAGCGGTACTGCGCGGCCGTGAGGCCCAGCGTGCCGCGCGTCTCGTCCAGCACGACGAAATCGTTGCCGGCACCCTGCATCTTGGTAAAGCGGATTCGCATCGGGCGATTATCCGCCCGTGGCTTGGCGGCGCCTGTCGAGCGCCCGGTCCAGAAAGGCCAGGCGGTCCTGGCCCCAGAAGCGCTCGCCGTCGAGCACGAAGGTCGGCGCACCGAACACGCCGGCCTGGATGGCGTCGGCGCTGTTGGCGCGGTAGATCGCCAAGGTCTCGGCGGCCTGCTCCAGCGCCTGCAGCGCCGCGCCGTCGTAGCCGTTTTCCTCGGCCACCGAGATGCGCACCGCGGCTTCGGAGGTGTCGCGTTCCTCGGCCCACAGCGCGCGCAGCAGCGCATGCGAGAGCGGCTGGGCATCGAGCCCCTGCAATTGCGCGGCAATCACCATCCAGCCCGGGTACTTGTTCCAGTTCGGATCGACCGGCGCACCCTTGGGGTAGTAGGCGGGCTCCAGGTTGAGCGGCATGCCGAGGTAGTCGCGCCAGCGCGCCAGTTCGAGCGCGTGGTAGCTGCGGCGCGGCTCGGGCCGCGTCTTCAGCGGAATGCCGCCGGTCTGCGGCACCACGGCCTGGAAGTCGTAGGGCTTGAGCGTGAGCCGCACATGGTGGCGCCGCACGATGTCCTGCAGCTGCGGCCCGCCCAGGTAGGCCCAGGGCGAGGAAAGGCTGTAGTAGCAGTCGAGCGCGATGGCGGGGGTGGTCGGCTTGATCGTCATCCCGGAATTATTGACGTTCAGCCGCAGCGCGCGGCGGTGATGCGGCCCTGCGGATCGACGTCGACATTGAGCCGCGCCGGATCGGCCGGCACCGGCAGCGGCGCGCCGACGGCCGAGGTGCGCGCCGATTTGGAACCGGTGCGCGTGCGCATCTGCTCCAGCAACAGCGGATCGAGCACCTGGCCGAGCGCGTAGCGCGCCTGCGCGGCCTGGCAGGTTTCTTCGCTGGGCACGGTCACGAAGGTGGGCGGCGGCGGCGCCTCGGAGGTGAGCGGGCGGAATTCGGGCTGTGTCTGGCAGCCCGCGATAAACATCGACGCGGCGCAAACGGCGGCCGCCAGGATGCCGCGGGTACGAGGGAAAAAAATGAAACCGGATGGAGGGAGGATGGGCATGGTGTGGTGTCTTCCTTCTTTCAATGGATCGTAGCGTCGCCAGTGGTCAAATCCACCGGCCATGATCAATCTGAACCGTTTCGATCTCACTTCCCTGCGGCTTTTTGTCGCGGTCGTCGATGGTGGAAGCCTGACGGCGGGCGCAGATCGATTCGGCGTCTCGCTTCCGGCGGCCAGCAAGCGCATCACCGATCTCGAGCAGCACTGCGGCATGGCGCTGCTCCAGCGCGGCCAACGCGGCGTGACCGCCACGCCGGAAGGACAGACCCTGCACCGGCACGCGATCGAGGTGATCGCGTGCCGGTGCAGGCGGTCGACGATCTTCAATCAGGTGCCACCGGCCACCTGCGGCTGTGCGCCAACCCCTCCGCTTTCGGCGGCTTCCTGCCCAGCGTGCTGGCCGCGTACGCCCGCCGCTATCCGCAGGTAGTGATCGACATGGAAGATGCCCTGAGCGAAGACGGCATCCGCGCCGTGCAGAAAGGCACGGCGGAACTGGCCGTCATCGGCGACAACGTGCCGCACGAAGGCCTGGAGACTCTCGTCTGCAATGTCGACCAGCTGGTGCTGCTGGTGCCGGCGGGGCATGCGCTGGACGGCCGGCAGAACGCCTGCCTCGCAGACGTGCTCGACCACGACCTGGTCACGCTGGCACGCAGCGCATCGCTCACACGCAAGGTGATGGCGGCGGCCGACGCGGCCAAGCGCACGCCACGCATCCGGGTGCAGGTGCGCAGCTTCGATTCGATGTGCCGCATGGTCTCGTTCGGGCTCGGCCTGGCGATCCTGCCGCGCGCGGCGGCGGCGCTCTATGCCCAGGCCCTCGGCCTGGTGCAGGTCGGCCTTGAAGGCATCGAGATGGAACGCGTGCTGCTGCTGGCCATGCGCAGCCGCGCGGAACTCTCGACGCCGGCGGCTGCCCTGGTGGACATGATCGAAATGGCGGTGCCCTTCAGCGAAGCACGGCACTCTCCGAGGCCTGGCGAATGAGACGGTCGCGGTCCGCGGGCAGAAGAAAGCCCTCGGCGGAGGCCTTTGCGGCGGCGGCCCGCACTGCAGCCACGTAGCCCTCGTGGCTGCCGTAGCGCTCCTCGAGCGACAGGCGCGGGTCGCCGCTCGCGGTCCGCTCGGCGCGCGTGCGGGCGAACGGCACATAGCCGCCCACGTAGTTGCACACCTGGCCGCGGTGGAAGCCCTCGGCAGTGATGTTGAACCCCAGGTAGGTACCCAGCGGCGCCATCACCAGCACCGTGGGAACGCCGTCGATCTCGTTGCCGTCGGCATCGACCTTCGGCACCTTCATCGGGATCACTTTCCTGATGATCGGCGGCACGTTGGTGGGCACGCCGGACGCTTCCGAATGACTGAATTGCGGCCCCCAGTCGTAGTCGAACACCGGAAACGCAAAGTTCTGCGGCAGGAAGATCGAATCCGGAATGCCGGGCACGCCGACCGGAAAGCCCATTGCCTTCATGTTGGCGTCGACCAGCGTCTTGCCCGCGAGCGTGGGCCACCGGCTGGGCGGCGGCGGCGTGCCGTTCAGCACCCAGTCGCGCATGGCCAGGCGCAGCACGTTGGTGATCTCCGTGTGCGGCACCGGGTTGGCCGCCAGCGCGCCGCGGCCGAAGCTGTTGCCGGGACAGGCGGGGCCGGCGGCAGCCGCGGGCATGTGCGTGAAGCCGCCCGTGCCGCCACCGTGATGGCTGCTCGGCACGTAGTAGCGCCGCACGTTGCGCGGCAGCGGAATGTCCGCGTCGCCGGCCGTGCCGATCCACTCGGGCGTGAGTTTCAGCGCGTACACCTCGGCCGATCCGAAATGCTCGATCACCTTCGGGCAGGTGTCGTTGGCATCGCAGCGCGAGAAGATGCTGCCGGTCGGCTGATTGCGCACCGGGTCCGGCCAGTCCACCCACCACTGCGGACCTTCGCTGCCCTGCTGGTAGAGCTCCAGCACGCCATCCGGCTGGGCCCAGCGCGAGTTGGCGGCCACGCGGCGGCCCGCGATGATCGGCCAGGCCCCGTCGTAGACCTTGCGATTGCGCTCGTCCTGGTTCAGGCCCATGAAGATGAACTGCCGCACCATGTTCCCGGACTGCGACACGCCCCGCACGGCCGTGCCCTTGATGGAGCCGGCCACCGGATTGCGCGTGCCGAGGTCGTCGGCCGCCTCGTGGCGGAAGAAGCTGCCGACGTCGCGGAACGCCGCCATGCCCACGCCCAACACATAGGCGTTGTGCGCCGGGTACACCACCTGGTAGAGCAGCTTGGGGTCGAAGCCGTTGCGCAGGCAGATGTGCACCGGCAGGTTGCCGGGCGCATGGGCGGGGTCGTTGTCGATCGGCGTGCCGGGAAACGGATTGCCCGCATCGCACTTGGCAAAGGCCCAGTCGCCCGCCGCGATGGCGGGCCCTTCGGTGACAACGCCATCGACCGTTTCCTTGGTGTGCGTCTTCAGCGTTGCCTTGGCCGTGTCCAGCGTGGCCGGAAGGTAGGGCACGGGGTTGGTCTGCACGATCAGCGGCTGGGAGCCCGCGCCGCCCTGGTTGATGATCCGCGCGAACACCTGGCCCGTGACGGCCAGCCCATCGACCTTGGCGATGGGCACGGCCACCCAGTGATTCGTGCCCTCGGCCTGGTTGGCGGGAACGCCCGTGTTGCCAGCGTTGTCCGCCTGCCAGCCGCTGCGCAGGCCGACGTCGCCCAGCTCGCGTTCCTCGACGGCGAGCGTGCCGGCACCGCCGCGGTTGGGCACGTCATGCCAGAGGAAGCCGCTCGCGCGGTTCATGTCGACCGGCTTCGCCAGGTTGAACGTGGTTTCGTAGCGCACCTTGCCGTCGGCGTCTGCGCCCAGCTTGATGTCGGTGATGACGCTGTTGTGCGGATCATCCGGGTCGAGCTCGCCGAAGGCGCGGCCGCGAATCTGCTCATATGGAATCGACTGGCCCGCGAGCGGCGCGACGCTGTCGATCACGATGCGGGTGACGCGTGCCTCGGCCGGCGCGGCAACAATGACGATTGCCGCCGTGGCCATCGCCGCCGCGAGCCAGTGCAGGCGCGGCTGGCGCCCTATTGGGCTTCTGGGATGCATGTTGTCTCCTGTCTTTTTTGTGCGGATCCGACGGCGCCGGCGCTCTGCATCCTCACGATTCGAGGGCATGACGGCAATTCGCGTCTGGTTTAGCCGGTCTTAACCGATGGTTAAGGAGGCTTCCTGCGGGACTGTTCTGCCCAAAAAAGAACCCGCCGAAGCGGGTTGAGGGGTAGCCAAAAAAACCTTCATTGAAGGGTTCAGGGAGAACAGAGTCAAGACTCTTCGAATGGATGGCTACCGGGGCGGAATCTAGCAGAGCGGCTGTCCACCGAGTGCCGATACGCGACTCGCGCCACACGGCGCCGTGCATTCGTTCACGCTTTGGGCGGATGCGTTTGCGATGACTACTTTGGGCAGCTTCCTGGCCTGCAACAGCGGCTTACATAATCTCCCGACAAAACGGCCCCCCAGCTTCTGAGGGCGGCCAGGGAGCTTTCATGTCAATGTTCGATCGTGCGAGCTCGCTCGCCCGCGCCCGTAGGTCGCCCGCGTCCATGAGAAGGCGCGTGATCCTGCCCATCATCAAGCGCAGTTCCTTCGGCGGCACGTACTGGCAGCAGACGGGCGATCCCAAGGACGACAAGTGATGGACCAGCCAGTCGATGGAACACCGTTCGCGTTGGCGGTGAGGCAGTTGGGACGAAGGCCGGATCAAGCCGGCGCATCCGCGTCGCGGCGGCTCACCGTCTGGTGCCGAACGGGCTGCGGAGAGGCCGCGGAATGCGGCCCGCTCGGTTGGTGGCCATGCTGCAGCCAGCAGTGCTGGGCGGCGTGGAAGGAATCCGGGGAGAACGCAGCGGCTCGCCCGAGCGGCACCCCAAGATGACGCGCGTCGCTCGCGCCCCAGCCTACCGCATCAGAGTTCGTCGCAATGGCAGCTGACAGGCTCACCATCAAGCCATAGCCGCGAGCTCAGGGATCGTTGGCTTCCGATGCGGCAGCACCCGCTTCGGCGGCGCTCGCAACCGCGTCGCAGGCGGCCCTCAATGCGGCCGCAACCTCTTGCGGCCCGCGGCGCAGTTCGGTGATGTCGCGCTCTCCAACGCAGTAGCCGTCGAGACGCACGTAGATGCGCTTGAAGTCGCCGCCGAGTGCGCGCGCCACGTCGAGCAGGCAGTCGGCGAGTGTGACGAAACCGCCGTTGCTGTACGAGCTGGGCGGGATCACGCCCTTCGAACGCGGCGCGCGAACGGAATAGGCGTACGACGCAGCCTCTTTCCGCAGCTCCACCACGGGCTGCAGGCCGCATTGAACGTCCCTTGCGCTTCTCATATGGCCGGAGTGTAAGTGCCCCCTAGGCCGGCAACCACGTGCATGCGAGCGCAGTGGGGGCTCTCACATCCTGCCCGCAAGCCACTGATGGACGGGGTGCGCCGGAGCCAGCATCAGCTTGAAGGCAATGGCGCAGCAAACCACCATGAGCAGCGGCCGGATGAGCCTGGCGCCGGCACGGATCGCCAACCTGGACCCCACCAGCGCACCGATGAACGCCCCCAGGCCCATCACCACGCCGATGCGCCAGTGCACAAGCCCGTGAAAGAGGTAGATGGAAAGCGACCCCAGGATCGACGCGAGGTTGAGCAGCTTGGTGTGCGCGGTGGCCCGTACCACGCCCCAGCCCAGCAGCAGGACGAACGCGATCATGAAGAAGGAGCCGGTGCCCGGACCGAAGGCCCCGTCGTAGAACCCGATCACGACCGCGGCGGTGGCACAGAAGGCAGCCATCGAAATTCTCTGCCCGGCGTCCTCGTCGGTCATCGTGGGCGACAGGGCGAAGTACAGCGCCATGGCGATCAGTAGAAAGGGTAGTCCGGTCTTCACCACCTGCTGCGGAACCGAACTGACCGCCAGCGCGCCAAGGACCGAACCCACGCAAGCCAGGAGGGCCGCGGGCCAGATCCGCCGCCACTCGATCAGGCCTGCGCGCCCGAAGCTCGTGGTCGCGGAGACCGCCCCCAGGGTCGCTTGCAGCTTGCTCGTTGCGATGGCCGAGACCGGGTCGAGCCCCGCGATCACCAGCGCGGGCACGGTCACCAATCCGCCGCCACCTGCGATGGCGTCGAAGGCCCCCGCAATGAAAGCGACCCCGGCAAGGATGCACAGGATGGAAAGCGAATGGTCGCCTGCCAGGAAGCCGATCATGTCCATGAGGCAGGGACCGGATGGGCGGACTCCATCGCCCGGATCAGCCACGCGCTTTCTTCTCCACGCGGCTCGCGCTGGACACTCATCGATCGGCTCCCTGTTGACTCAGAAGCCCGGGGCCATTGCGATCGAATGCCGGGCGGAGGCCCAGTATCTTGTGCCGCGCTCCTGCGTCCAAGCTCGAAGTCTCGCCCACTGGGAATGGACGCTTCTTTCTTCTGTCTCTTCAGGATTGGGACAGATACGACTTTTTCGTTTTCCATCTACCCCGAAGAGCACCGCACCCACGGCTTCCCGTGGCATCCTGAAAAGCCCGCATCGGACCGGCGCGTTTTTTCTTGGCGCGACGCCCCTGATGCGTCTCTTCAAGCCACCAGCTTCGAGGAAAACTCCGATGCAGCTTGGGCAAAGGACGCGTGCGTTCGTATGGGTCGGAAGCTGGGCGCTCGCGCTCGGAATGTGGAGTTGCGGCGGAGGAGGTGGAGGCGGCGGTGGCGGCGCCTTCGTGCCGGTCGCGCCGGTGGCCACTGCCACGCCGCCGGCCGATCCGCCGGCCACGCCGCCTGCCACCGATGCGCCGGCCGCGCCACCCGAGCCTGCGCCAGCACCGGTGCCCGAGCCCAACGCGACGCCTGCCGAATCGCCGCCCGCCGCCAGCCGCGTCGTTTCCGACACCATCAGCTCGGCCAAGACAGGCGCAAGCTACGCGCTCGAGATCTACCTGCCGGCCTCCTACGATGGCAGCTCGGCGGCTTATCCGGTCATCTACGCAATGGACGCGGACGGGGTCTTCAATCCGCCCGACACGCGGTTTTCGGACCTCAGGAACATCCTCGAGCAGCGCCGCACCGAAGCGATCCTGGTCGGCATCGGCGGCACGGCCCGCCGCGAGCAGGACTACACGATGCCGGGCGCCGTGGCCTACCACGACTTCCTCGCGCTCGAACTGGTGCCGTTCATCGAAGCGAAGTACCGCGCCGATCCAAAGCAGCGCATGCTGACCGGGCTTTCGCTGAGCGGGAGCATGGCCGGCATTGCGCTGTTCCTCGAAGGCGCGGCGGGCAGCCTGGTGTTCTCGGACTTCCTGGCGTTCGAGGCCGCGTTCGACTTCCAGACAGCCGAGTACGAAGACCTCGAGCAGCGAATGCACGATGCGCTGGGCGACCGGCCGCTGCCCGCAACGCTGGTTCTCACGCGCTGCGACAACCGGGACGAGTGCAACTTCGAACCGGTGGGCCGAATGCATGCGCGGCTCGTGGCGCGCGGCTACCCGGGCCTGTCGATCACCGAGACCACCTACTCGACGACGCACACCCAGACCGACATCCCGTCGTTCGCCGACGCGATCGCCAGGCTGCTGCCCTAGCGGCAAGCAGCCCCTTGCCAGCTCAGAAGCGGTCCTGCAGCCCCATGGCCGGATCGCTCACCGAATGCCGGCCGGTCTCGATGCGGCCGGCCAGGCGCCGGTAGAAGGAAGGATCGGCATCGCAGGTCACGACGAAGTCGTACCACTGGCCGCTCGCGTCCAGGCTCCAGCGCATGCCGGTCTCGCCGCCGCCCTTGACGCGGATGCTCCACGAGCCGTCGGGGTTGTGGCCGTAGGTGCCGTTGTCGCCATTGCCGTGCCCATCGTTGCCATGGCCGTTGTTGCCGTTGCGGTCCCTGCCGCCGGCCTGGTAGGCGTCGGGGCGCGGGTAGGCCTTGTTGGGCTGCACGGTGAAGCGGCAATCGCGCCGGCCGTCGTTGCGCAACTGCAGGTAGAGGTCGCCGCGGCGCGCGTCGTAGCCCACGCGGATCTCGGGCGCGGGCGCGCTGCCGGCGCGCAGCCGGTTCAGGTCGCCCTTGAACTGGCGGTGAAAGCCGTTGGGGCCGAGCACCCACAGGTCGTACAGGCCCGCGTCGTCGGCCATGGCGTTCCAGTGGCCGTCGAGCTGCTTGCCGGGCTCGACCACGTAGCGGCGCGGCAGGCGGTCGGACAGGTGCAGCTTGTCGTAGACGTGGAACACGGCGGCGGCGCGGCCGCTGTTGGCGAACAGCAGCTGGACGCGGCCGTTGAGGGCGTCGCTGCGCGCGCTGGTGTGCAGCTCGTAGGGTAGCGCGCGCGAAGGGCGCACGCCGGTGGCCTGCACCGGCAGCTCGGCGTCGGCCGCCGGCACGATCTTGGGCAGCGCCTCTTGCGCGGCGGTCAGCGCATCGGCTTCGGCCTTGGTCTTGCGGCCGGGCAGCACGGGCAGCGGCTCGTCGTTGGGGCGCTCGAAGTTGAAGGCACTCGTGAGGTCGCTGCAGACGGCACGGCGGTACTTGCTGATCTGCGGCTCGGCCACGCCGAAGCACTTCTCCAGGAACATGAGCGTGGAGGTGTGGTCGCAGACCTGCGAGTTGACCCAGCCGCCGCGGCTCCAGGGCGAGACCACCCACATCGGCACGCGCGGGCCGGGGCCGTAGGGGCGGCCGTCCATGGCGGGCTGCTTGGGCGTGGCCGGCGTGTAGTTGTGGTACTCGACGGCCGTGTCGGCCTCGGCCAGCGTGGTGGCGCCGGCCAGCGAACCGTCGGGGTTGCGCGACGGCACCGCGGGCGACGGCAGGTGGTCGAAGAATCCGTCGTTCTCGTCGAAGTTGATGAGCAGCACGGTCTTGCTCCAGACCTCGGGGTTGGAGGTCAGCGCGTCCAGCACTTCCTGCACGTACCAGCCGCCCTTGGCCGGGCTCGAGGGACCGGGGTGCTCGCTGTAGGCCGACGGCGAGATGATCCACGACACCGCGGGCAGGGTGCCGTTGCGGATGTCCTCGCGGAAGGTTTCGAGAAAGCCCTGTGGCATGGTGTTGCCGAAGCCCTTGGCCAGCGGGCTGAGCGCATCGTCGATGGCCGGGTCGTAGAACGGGCCGGCGGCGGTCACCGGCTGCGTGATGTCGGTCGCGGGAACGTACACGGGCCGGCGCGCCGCCGGCATCTGCTCGATGGCGGTGCGCCAGTGGCGAAAGCTCATCATCTCGTTGCAGCCGAAGTTGTCGATCAGGCTCTGGTAGACCTTCCACTTCACGCCGGCCTTCTCGAGCCGGTCGGCATAGGTGGTCCAGGTCCAGCCTTCGGTGGAAGCGCCGATGTCGTTGCCGGCATTGAACTGGTTGTTGAGCACCGCGAGCTGCACCTGGCTGCCGTCGGCGGGGCTGATGCCGTTGGGGCCATTGGTGCCGCTCCAGTAGAACAGCCGGTTCGCGATGGTGCCGGTGTGCATGCCGCAGTGGTAGTGGTCGCACAGCGTGAAGGCCTCGGCCAGCGCGCGCTGGAACGGCACCTCGGCGGTGTCGTAGTAGCCCATCGACAGCAGGTTCTTGATGTAGGGCCACTTGAACATGCGGCCGTGGTCCCACGCGGCCTGCGAGTCGGACCAGCCGTGCGGCGTGCTGCCCGCGCGCTGCGCGTTGCCCTTGCTCTCGTCGAGCCGGTAGGGCGTGTAGGTGCTGGGCGGCGTGGTCTTGGTGTAGGTCTGGTGGAAGATGGTCTTGCCGTTGGGCGCGGGCACGGCAAAGCGGTCGCCGTAGCCGCGCACGCCCTTGAAGGTGCCGAAATAGCTGTCGAAGGAACGGTTCTCCTGCATCAGCAGCACGACGTGCTTGACGTCCTTGATGGTGCCGGTCTCGTGGTGCGCGGGAATGGCCAGCGCGCGGCGGATGCTGGGCGGAAAGGTGGCCAGCGTGGCAGCGGCAATGCCGGAGCCGGTGGCAGTCTGGAGGAACTTGCGGCGTGTGGTCATGGGGTTTGTTCTTGGTCGTGGGAATGCCGGGACGCGGGTGGCGTCAGGGCGCGTAGCTCACGCTGGGCTCGCTGCCCGCGCCGGACGAGGCGGCATCGGTCTTGCCGGCGGTGCCTGCATTGGGCTGGTCGGAGGCGAGCGCCTTGCCCGAAGCGGCGGCGCCGCCGCTGAAGCCACTGCTGCCGCCTCCGCCATCACCGCCGCCGCAGGCGGTCAATGCAAGGGCCAGTACCGACAGTGCGAGCGGCGCGCGCAGGATGAATCGTGGATGCATGGATGAGGACACTCCTTTTTTCTCGAGGCGGTGGGATGGCCTCCAGCGTAAGAAAGAGCTGTGACATCGCGATGTAGCGGCGATGACGGCGTGCCTGCCAAGCTTCTTTTCGTACGCGCGGGCGCAGTCTCTGCGCTCGGCGCCTGCATCGTCTACAAGGAAAACCCGCCGAATCCAAACGTTCTACAGCCCGTGCGAAGGACTACGAAAAACTGCAGCCGGGCCCGCGCTCGCGCGATGCTCAGCCGCGGCGCCAGCGGCCGGACTCGGGGCAGAGACTCGCCGGCTCGCCGTTGACGCGGACCTGCTCTTCATCAAGCTGCGAGGCGGTCGGCGCATCGACGTCGAAGGCAATGCGAAGCGCGCGCCCGACATGCGCATCCTCGATCGGAAGCTCCCAGCTCAGGAACACCTGGGTGCAGTCGCGCCCGGGCGCGAAGCGTGCCGCGTCGAAGCCGCTGCGGCCGCGCTCGACAACGGCGTGCGGCTGGCCGGTGTCGAACACCAGGACCGTGCCGCGGGCGAGCGGAATCCGGTGGCCCGTCAACGGAAAGTGCACATCCAGCTGCCTGTCTTCGCTGAGGAACAGATTGCAGAAGGCCGCGCCGCCGTACTGCGCGCCGTCATGGTGGTAGCGGGCGCCGCGGCAGGCCATGAGGGCGACTTCGCTGGAGGCAAGCAGCGCTTCGGGCCAACCGATGGTGCGCGTCCAGTCGGACATCGCCTGCACGCAGCGCCGGTAGTCCGGCCAGCGCGCACGCGCGCGCGCCAGCGGCAAGGGCTCGACGTCGCCGGGTTCGAGCGCCAGGCGCGAGGACACCTCGCGCTCCCAATCCGCGACCAGGCGCGCGGGAGGCACGGGCACGTCGACCCTGCCCGACAGCACCACATCGCTCACGCTGCGGCTGCGCATGGCATCGCCGCTCAGGAAGTAGGAAACGAGGCGGTCTTCTCGCACGCGATGCGGTGCAGGGGAAAGGCTCATCCGCAGCAGTGTAGTGAGGCGGGTTGCGCCTGCCCGCGGTCGCCGCCGGCGGCGTCAGGGCCGGAGCGTGGGCTCCCGCTTCGCATGGGCCAGCGCGGCGAGCAGGCCCAGGCCCGCCATGGCTGCGGCACCCCAGGCCACCGCGGGGCTGCACAGCATGCGGGCCAGCGGCGAGCGTTGTCCGCTGCCCGTTGCTATGCCCGTGGCGGCCTGCTCGAGCGGCGTGAGCGGCCGCGCGGTGTTCGGGTTTTCTTCGCCCTGGAGCACGGCCTGGGAAATTTCCAGCGGCGTCAGTTGATCGGCAACGGGTCCGGACAGCAATTTGTCATTGGCGCGCATGGAAAGCCTTTCGTTCGAGGATGGGGTTGGCCGCGAAGACTCTCCCGGCGTCGGCCCGGCGCCCTACAGCCGGCAGCGGACTTTCGCGTAGGCCGAGGGCGCACATGGCGGCGCGGCTACAACGACGCCACCTCGGCCTGCAGCACGCCGTTGCGCGCCACGACACGGCCGCCCGCCACCACCAGCCTGCGCACCGGCCGCGCGACCACGGCCTCGGCCACCGTCTGCGCATCGACCAGCACCAGGTCGGCGCGGCAACCGGCGTCCAGGCCATAGGCCTCGAAGCCGCAGCCGCGCGCGCCGGCGTGGGTGACGGTGTCGAGCGCCACCTCGATCTCGTCGTCGCGGCGCAGGTTGTAGCGCATGCCGATCAGCATCGCGCGCTCCAGCATGTCGGGGTTGCCGTAGGGCGACCAGGTGTCGCGGATGCCGTCGTTGCCGCCGAGCACCGTCACGCCGGCCTTGCGGCAGGCCATGAGCGGCGGCACGCTGCGCGATGGCGGCGCGCTGGTGACCAGCACCACGCCGAGCCTGGCCATGCGCGCGAGCAATGCGTCGCGCTCGCGCTCGGCCAGGTCGCCCAGGCAGAAACCGTGGCTCACCGCGACCTTGCCCTGCATGCCCAGCGCCTCGGTGCGCTGCAGGATCAGCTCGAGCGAGAACGCGCCCATGGCGCCGGGCTCGTGCAGGTGGATGTCGAGCGGGCGCTGGTGCCTGTCGGCAATGCCGAAGAGCACATCGAGCGAGCGCACCGGGTCGCCGTCGATCGCGCAGGGGTCAAGGCCGCCCAGCACATCCGCGCCCTGCGCGAGCGCCTGGCCAAGCAGCTCGGCCGTGCCCGGCCGGCCCAGCAGGCCCGACTGCGGAAACGCGACGACCTGGATCTGCAGCACCTCCGAGAGCGTCTGCCGCGTGCGCAGCGTGCCTTCGAGATGGCGCAGGCCTGCTTGCGTGTCGACGTCGACATGCGTGCGCAGCCGCGTGGTGCCGCGCGCGAGAAAGGCCTTGGCCAGCACCAGCGACTGGGCGGCCGCGTCATGCCCGCTCGCATGCCGGAAGGCGCGCTCGTTCTCGATCTTGTCGATGAGCTTGGTGCCGACCTCGTTGCGGTACCAGTCCATGCCCCACAGCGTCTTGTCGAGGTGGGTGTGGCCTTCGACCAGGCCGGGCAGCAGCAAGGCGCCGCCGCCCTCCTCGACCGTTGCATCGGTGGGCGCGGACAGCGCGGCGCCGGCTTTCGCGATGCGGCCATCGCGCACCAGCACATCGACGGGGGAAGCGCCCATGGGGCGCACGTTGCGGATCAGGAGCGAAGGCATGGAAGGTCGGTCGGTCGTTGAATGCGTGGGGATCAGGGCCGTGCGCAGCGTACCCAGATTCGGGCCCGCGGTCACCACGCGCACGTTTCGTTGCAGGCCGAAGTGTCCGCGCTGCGAACGCTCGATGATCGACGCACCATGCCAACGACCCCGCTCGCCGCCGCCGCCAAGCCCGCTCCCCGCATCGCCTTCGAATGGATGCTGCTCGCCGTGCTCGCCACCTGCTGGGGCGCCTCCTACACCTTCATCAAGATCGGCGTGCAGACGCTGCCGCCCGTGACGCTGATCGCGGCGCGCACGCTGATCGCCGGCCTGCTGCTGCTCGCGCTGCTGCGCCTGCGCGGCGTGCGGCTGCCGCGGGAGCCCGCAATGTGGCGCCGCTTCGCGCTGCAGGCCTGCCTCAACAGCGTGCTGCCGTTCACGCTCATCGCGTGGGCCGAGCGCAGCGTGGATGCCGGGCTTGCCACCATCCTCAACTCGACCTCGCCGATCTTCATCTTCCTGCTGGGCCTGGGCGTGGGCGGTGCGGAGAAGCCGACGCTGCGCCGGCTCTTCGGCGTGGCGGCGGGCCTCGCGGGCATCTGCATGATCGTCGGCGTCGAGGCGCTGCACGGGCTCGGGCATTCGCTGCTCGCCCAACTGGGACTGGTGGCGGCAGCCGTCTGCTACGGCTGCGCGGCCATGTTCGGCCGCGTGTTCAAGGGACTCGATCCGATGGTGCCCGCCGCAGGCTCGCTGCTCTGCGGCGCGGCGATGCTGCTGCCCGCGAGCCTCGCGATCGACCGGCCGTGGACGCTCGCGCCATCGGCCGCGTCGATGATTGCCGTGCTGGCGCTCGCGGTGCTCTCCACGGCCCTCGCCTTCACGATCTACTTCCGGCTCATCAAGACCTTGGGGCCGATGTCGACCGCCGCGCAGGCCTACCTGCGCGTGCCCATCGGCGTGATGATCGGCGTGGTGTTCCTGGGCGAAGCGCTCTCGCCCACCGCGTGGGCCGGGCTCGCGTGCATCGTGGCGGGCGTGGTCGCGATGACGGTGCCAGCACGCGGCGGCACCCCGGCGCCGCAGCCGCGGCGCCCCCTCAATCGATGCTGATGTTCGCAGCCCTGGCCACCTCGGCCCACTTCACGCGGTTGTCGTGCACCGTCTTCTTGAACTGCGCGGGCGATTCGATGCGCACGGTGTTGCCCTGGCTTTCGAAGCGCTCGCGGATCTCGGGCTGCTCGAGCACCGCCTTCACGGCGGCGTTGAGCTTGTCGACGATCTGCGCGTCGGTGCCCTTGGGCGCGAAGATGCCGAACCAGATCGAGCTGTCGAAGCCCTTGGTGCCCGGAAGGCCGCTGGAGGCGATGGTCGGCACCTCCTTGACCGCGGCCACCGGCGCGGCGGTGGTCACGCCCAGGAGGCGCACCTTGCCGGCCTTGTAGTGCGGCAGCACCGTCTGCACCTGGTTCATGATGCAGCAGGTCTCGCCGCGCACCACGGAGGTGATGGCCTCGGGCCCGCCCTTGTAGGGCACGTGCACCATGTTCAATCCGAGGCGCGAATTGAACTCGGCAAAGGCCATGTGCGTGCCGGCGCCGTTGCCTGTAGACGCATAGTTGTACTTTCCGGGGTTGGCCTTGACGAGATCAACGAACTCCTTCAAGGTCCTGGCGTTGATCACCTCCGGGTTGACGGTGAGCACGTTCGAGACGTCGAGCACCGGCGCCACCGGCACGAAGTCGGCCTCCACGTCGAACGGCAGCTTCTTGTAGAGCGCGGCGTTGCTGCCATGCGTGGCGGCGGTGCCGAACGAAAGCGTGTAGCCGTCGGGCTTGGCATGGGCCACGTACTCGCTCGCGATGTTGCCGGCCGCGCCTGACTTGTAGTCGATGATCACGGGCTTTCCGAGCTGCCGCGCGAGCGGCTCCTGGATGGCGCGGGCCACCACGTCGACGCCCGAGCCGGCCGGAAAACCCATGATCAGCGTGACCGGCTGCTGCGGCCAGTCGCCCTGCGCAAACGCAGCGGACGATGCGGCCGCACCCAGGGCGGCGCCTGCCAGCAGCAAGGCCGGGCGCAGGCGCCGCGCGAAGAACGACGACGAGAACCTGAGGTGGCGAGTGAAGGGAGAATGGATCATGAATGTCTTTCCTCGATGCGGGCGGTGCAGCCCGGGATTGTGGCGCGCGGTTCATGCCCGATCCGGTATGAGCTTATGCGGCACGCAACCGCATCGAGCGATCTCTCCATAATCGCCGCATGGTCCGTCCCACCCAACAACTCCACCCCGCACGCGAGCCCGCGCCCGTGCGCGCGGCAGCCACCGTGCTGCTGCTGCGCGATTCAGAGGCCGGCATCGAAGTGCTGATGACGCGCCGCTCCGGCACCGCAAGCTTCGCGCCAGGCGCCTATGTGTTCCCCGGCGGGCAGATCGATGCAGCCGATGAAGCCGCCGCGCGCATCGCCGCACGGCGGCCCACCCAGAGCAGCCTGCAGCTCACGCAGGCCATTGCGGCGATCCGCGAAGGCTTCGAGGAGCTTGGCGTGCTGCTCGCGCGCCATGCCGACGGCCGGCCCGTGAGCGCGCAGGACATCGCCTCGATGGACCGCAGCACCGCGTCGCCCGTGTCCTTTGCCGAGCAATGCGCCACGCGCGGGCTGGTGCTTGCCTGCGACCAGGTGTTCACCCTCGCGCACTGGATCACCGACCGCGACCTGCCCAAGCGCTTCGACGTGCCTTTCCTGGTGGCGCGCATGCCCGAGGGCCAGGTGCCCACGGCCGACGAGAGCGAGCAGTTCGAGCCCTGCTGGGTGCGGCCGGCCGATGCGCTGGCGCGCCACGCGGCAGGCAGCTTCTTCATGATCTTTCCGACCGTGCGCACGCTGCAGCGGCTCGCGGCCTATGCCAGCGTGGACGCGGTGCTGCAGGCCTGCGCTCCCCGGGGCGGCGCCGAGCAGCCGCTGTGGACCAGCTGCCCGCGCGCGGGCCTGCTGCGCGGCCAGGACGCGCGCTACATGGAAAGCGATTCGCCGTACGGCGAGCTCGCGCTGGTGTGTCCCGACGGGCAGCTGCTGCATGCGCTCGACTGGCAGAGCGAGCGCGCCGTGCCGCTGCTCAGGAACGTGCAGCGCCTGACCGCGCCCAACCCCGGCGCCATGACCGGCCCGGGCACCAACAGCTACATCGTGGGCGATGCGGCCACGGGCTACCTCGTGATCGACCCGGGCCCGAACGACGCGGCCCACATCGACCGGCTGTGGCGTGCCACCGAAGGAAACATCCGCATGATCGTGTGCACCCATTCGCATGCCGACCATTCGCCCGGCGCGGCGCCGCTGCAGGCGCTGTGCAAGCAGAAGCCGCCGATCCTCGGGCTGTCTTCGGCGCCCACCGCGCGTTCGTCGGCGCGCTTTGCCGCGGAGCGCGAACTGCGCGACGGCGAGCGCCTGGTGCTCAGCGGCACCACGGCCGAAGGCGAACCTGTCAGCCACACGCTGCGCGCCATCCACACGCCGGGCCACGCCGCCAACCACCTGTGCCTGGTGCTCGAGGAAGACGGACTCCTGTTCTCCGGCGACCACATCCTGAACGGCAGCACCACGGTGGTCGATCCGCCCGACGGCGACATGAACGCGTACCTCGATTCGCTCGACAAGCTCGATGCGGCCTGCGAGGCCGGCGGCATCGATTTCATCCTGCCCGCGCACGGCCATGTCATCGGCAGCGCACGCAGCGCCATCGCGCAGTTGAAGGCGCACCGCCTGAAGCGCGAAGCCAAGATCGCCGCGGCCATGCAAAGGCTGCCCCAGGGCACGCCGGACGACTGGCTGCCGCTGGCCTACGACGACGTGCCCGAGCGCATGTGGCCGGTGGCCGCCCGATCGCTGGCCGCGCACGTGGCGCGCATCCGGCAACGGGCCTCCGCGCCATGAGCCGCGCGGCCGAAGAAGAAGGCATCCGCCTGGCCAAGCGCGTGGCCGCCATCGCGGGCTGCTCGCGGCGCGAGGCCGAGCTGCTGATCGAGAACGGCGCGGTGCGTGTCGACGGCGTGCCGGCGCTGCTGCCGCAGTCGCGCGTGCACGATCGTCAGAAGGTCGAGATCGAGCCCGGCGCCAAGCCGGAGCCGGTGGTGCCCGTCACCCTGCTGCTGCACAAGCCGGCCGGCATGGCCACCGACACCGCGCACCGGCTGCTGGTGGCCGCCAACCACCACGAGCCCGAGCGCGCGGGCATGCGCTTTCTGCCCGCGCACGCCAAGGCGCAGCGCTGCATGACGCCACTCGAAACCGGCGCCAGCGGCCTCGTCGTCTACACCCAGGAATGGCGCATCGAGCGCAAGCTGCAGGAGGACGCGGGCGTGCTCGAACACGAGGTGATGGTCGACGTGGCCGGCAAGCTCAGCCCCGAGCAGCTCGCGCGCTTCGAGCGGTCGCCCGCGCGCGTGAGCATCGGCCGCCAGGCCGACGAGCAGACCGGCCTGCGCTTTGCGCTCAAGGGCGCGCGGCCCGGGCAGATCGCGCACCTGTGCGACGAAGCCGGCCTGCGCATCCTGGCCATGCGGCGCATCCGCATCGGCCGCGTGCCGCTGGCGGGGCTGGAGCCCGGCCAGTGGCGCTATCTTTCACCGCACGAACGCTTTTGACATCGAAGAAGAGGCACGCAAGAGGCCCGAAGAGGAATCGACGACAGGAGACCCATCCATGAAGTTCGGAACCCGGACCGCCGCACTCGCCTGCACCGCCCCTTTGGCGCTGGCAGGCTGCAGCTATCTCGCGCCATTGCTGCCCTCGTACGCGCCGCCGCCACCGCCGGCACCGCCGCCGGTCGTGTCGCCCAGCGGGCTCGCGCCGATCACCGAGGAGCAGGTGGAACGCATCCGCGAAGCCATCGTGACCAAGCCGCCCACGCCGGCCGTGGCCAAGGTGGTGCAAAGCGCGGCGCCCACCATCGAATCCTTCGTGCGGACCGAAGGCTGCATCACCGCGCGCAACGGCGCCGTGCTCAGCCCGTTCGCGGCGCCGGGCCGGCTGTTCGACGGCACCGGCTTCCAGGGCGGGCCGATGGCCGATATGCAGTACCACGACAAGACCGCCTGCGTGACGGTCAAGCGCATCCAGAACTGGAAGATGGTGTCGCCGAAGCGGCTGCGCTTCGAAGTGGTGTACGTGGGCGACGACGGCGAGGAGCGCTCGGTCCGGCGGCATGAGCTGACGCGCCAGCCCAGGGGCGGCTGGCTCTTCACGCGCTGACGCGCGCAGGCTACGCAGCCGCCTCCGCCCTCTTCTGCGCGCGCAGCGCCACCGCGAATGAGGCCTGCGCCACGATGCTGGCACCGGCCAGCACCAGCGCCGCCGCCATCGCGGGGTTGCGGTGCCCCAGCCCCGCCAGCGCGGTGCATGCGGCGCCCACCGCCATCTGCGTGGCGCCATAGAGCCCTGAAGCCGAGCCGATCACGAGCGGATTGACGCCGATGGCGCGCGTGAGCGCGGCCGGCGAAGCCATGCCCGCGCCCACGGTGTAGAGGAACATCGCCGCCACGATGAGCGGCACCGACAGCCGCTGCGCGAGCGCTGCGCCCAGCAGAACGAAGGCCGCAGCGCAGCTCAGCAGGTTGGCGCGCGTCATGAGCCGGTCGAGGTTCGCGTGCACGATCAGGCGGCTGGTGAGAAAGCTGCCAAGCCACACGCCCGACACCAATATCGCAAGGTAGATGCCGGCCTCGTGCGCAGGGCGATGCAGCTGGTCGACGAAGATGAAGGGTGCCGACGCGATGAAGGCATACATCGACGTGGTGGCGCAGCCGCCGCCGATCGAAAAGCCGAGGAACGCGGGCGACGCGAGCAGCAGGCGGTAGTTGCGCGCCAACACCCGGCCTTCGACGCGCATGCCCGGCATGCCGGTCTCGGGCAGCAGCCTCCATGCGAACACGAGGCCCGTGAGGCCGAGCGCGAACAGCGCATGGAAGATCGAGCGCCAGCCGAAAGCGCTGGCCAGCGCGCCGCCGAGCAGCGGTGCAATGCTCGGGCCGACCGTGACCATGAGGTTCATGAGCGCGAGGCGCTTCGTGGCTTCCTGCGGCTCGGCGGTGTCGCGCACCATGCTGCGCCCCAGCACCAGCCCCGCGCAGCCGCCCATGGCCTGGAACAGCCGCGCGGCGATGAGCGCATGGACATCGGGTGCGAGCGCCGCAGCAAGCCCCGCGGCCGAATAGAGCGCAAGCCCGCACAGCAGCACCGGGCGGCGGCCGTAGCGGTCGGCCAGCGGGCCGTAGGCGAGCTGCCCCACGGCCAGGCCGAGGATGTAGAGGCTCACGGTCATCTGCATCGCGCCCATGCCGGCGCCCAGGCCCTGCGCAGCAACGGGCAGCGCGGGCACGAAGATGTGCATGGCGAGCGTGCCGCTGAAGGTGACGAGCGCCAGCAGCCACAGCGGCGCATGCCGGCGCGGCGTGGAGGAAAGTGCGGCAGCGGCCATGGTCAGCGGGCCTTGACGGAGGTGGACGCGGGCGCGGCTTCGTTGGCCGCAAGGCCGGTGCCATCGTCCGGCTCCCAGCCGCCGCCAAGCGCCATGAACAGCACCACCTGGTCGTCGGCCAGTTGCGCCTCGCTGGCCGCGAGCGCCGCGTCGCTCGCGGCCAGCGAACGTTCGGCATCGAGCGCCTCGAGGTACGCGGTGCGGCCGCCCTGGTAGAGCTGGCGCGCCTGCGCGGCCACCTTGGCGCTTTCGTCGCGCGAAGCCTGCAGCGCGGCGCGGCGGTCGAGCTCGCGCGCATAGGTGCCGAGCGCGGTCTCGGTTTCGCGCAATGCGGTCAGCACGGTGCCGTCGAACTTCGCGAGCGCGGCGCGCGTGCCGGCCTCGGCCTGGGCGATGCGGGCCTGCGCGATGCCGGTGTTGGGGAGGGTCCAGGAGATCAGCGGGCCCATGCTCCAGCCAATGGTGTCCTTGCGGCCGAAATCGCTGGCTGGCCCGGCCGACGAGGCCGAGAGCCCCAGCGTCACCTTCGGATAGAGATCGGCCGTGGCCACGCCGATGCGTGCGGTGGAGGCCGCCAGGCTGCGCTCGGCCTGGCGGATGTCCGGGCGGCGCCGCAGCAGGGCCGCGCCATCGCCCACCGGCAGCGTGCCGGCCACGCGCGGGGGCACGGTGCAGCCGGCCACCTCGCGCGGGAAGTCCTGCGGCAGGGCGCCGGTCAGCGTGGCCAGGCGGTAGAGCGCGCCCTGGCGCTCGGCCTGCAGCGGCGGCAGCGCGGCATTCAGCTGCTCCAGCTGCGCACGCGCTCGGTTGGCGTCGATGGCACCGGCGCGGCCCGCGCGCTGCAGGCGCTCGGTGACGTTCAGGGCGTCCTGCTGCAGCGCGACGGATTTCTGCGCGATCTGCAGGCGCAGTCCGGTCGAGCAGGCCTGCGCGTAGGCGCGCGCGGTGCCCGCGGCCACGTTCACGCGCACGAGGTCGAGCGCGGCCGCGGCGGCCTCGGCGTTGGCGCCCGCGGCTTCGATGCTGCGGCGTATCTGGCCGAACAGGTCGACCTGGTAGGACAGGGAGGCAGCCGCGCTGTAGTTGAAGCGGCTCGGCGGCTCATAGCCCTTCTGCAGCATCGACAGGCCCGACGCATGGCCGAACGAAGGGCCGCCGCTCACGCCGAGCGTGGGGCGCTGGCCGCCGGCAACCTCGGCCTCGATGGCGCGCTCGCGCTCCAGGTTTGCGACCGCCTGCCGCAGGTCGGTGTTGTGCGCGAGGGCCTGCGTGACGAGCCGGTCCAGCAGCGGGTCGTGGTACAGCCGCCACCAGTGCGCGGGCAGCGGCGCGGCGTTGGCGGGCACCTCGGCGAACGGGCGCGTGGCGCCGGGCTGGCTGGCCAGTGCCTCGGGCGGCTGGCGGTAGTCGGGGCCGACGGCCGCGCAAGCCGCGAGCCCCGCCGCAACCGCGAGCGAAGCCATGCGAAATGCAAGACGGCACATGGCGCTCATCCCTTCTTCGGCTCGGCGGCCGGTGCACCGGCGTTGCGCGCCGGCGGATGCTCGAGCACCTGCACGGTCACGGTCTGGCCGGCCACGAGCCGTGCGCCCTGCGGCAGCGGATCGAGCCTGATGCGCACCGGAATGCGCTGCGCGAGCCGCACCCAGTTGAAGGTCGGGTTCACGCTGGGCAGCAGGTTGGCGCTGGTCGAGCGGTCATGGTCGGCAATGCCGGCGGCCACGCTGTCGACCGCGCCTTCGAGCACCGCGCCACCGCCCATCGGCGTCACGCGCACGCGGTCGCCCAGGTGGATGCGCGGCAGCTTGGTTTCCTCGAAGTAGCCCTCGACGAAGAACGAATGCGCATCGACCAGCGCCAGCACCGGCCGTCCGGCCGATGCATAGCTGCCGGTGCGCAGGTCGAGATTGGTCACCAGGCCGTCGGCCGGCGCGCGCACCTCGGCGCGCTGCAGGTTGAGGCGCGCCGCATCGAGCGCCACCTCGGCCTGCGCGACGGCGGCGCGCGCCTGCTCCGCGCGGGCGCGGGTCTGTTCACGGGTCTCCTGCGACACCAGCGCGTCCAGCCCCGTGTTGCGCGCGTTCTCGCGCTGCGCCTGCGCGCTGGCGGCACGCTGCGCCGCCAGCGCGGCCTGGGCCTGGCGCACGGCAAGGTCGTAGCGCGCGCGGTCCACCTCGAACAGCAGGGCCCCGGCCTGCACGGCCTGGTTGTCCCGCACAGGCACCGCGGTGACCAGGCCGGAAACGTCCGGCGCGATCTGGACCACGTTGGCGCGCACGCGGCCGTCGCGCGTCCAGGGAGCGAGCTCGTAGTGGTCCCAGAGCTGCAAGCCGGCCCATGCGGCGGCCGCCACCACGGCCGCGGTGAGAAGAATGCGCCCGAGGCGCATCGGCCAGGAGCTGTCGGTGGAAAGAGGGGCTTTCATCTGGATCTCGTCATTGAAGGAAGGACGCCGCACGGCTGATGCCGTAGAGCAGCAGCAGATAAAGCGCCATGTCGAACAGCGCGGGGTGCCACACCCAGCGGTAGAGGCCGGCCAGGGCCAGCAGATGGCGCACGCCCCAGAGGGCGGCCAGCGCAACGCCGGCCAGCACCAGCAGCCATGGCAGGTAGAGGCCGTAGAAACTTGCTTCGCCAATCATCTGGAGGCTCCTTGTCCGGCCGCGGCCAGGCGCGGCGGTGCATCGGGAAAGAGATTGCGGCGCAGGCCCACCAGCGCGGTCACTGCGCTGCGCGATGCGGATGACGGCGCATGCTGCGCGCCAAGCACGGCCGACAGCGCCTCGTCGATCTGCGGCAGCAGGCTGGCGGGGCGCGCTTGCATGCGGCCCCTGCCGCGCTGGCGGAAGAACTGCGAGATGCCGCCCAGGAGCGCCGAGGCCGAGGCCGGCGGCAGCTGCGTGCGCACCCGCTGCAGCACGTCGATGTCGGCGCCGGTGCGCAGGTCGCGCAGCGCGTCGTTGGCGGCCACGCCCTCGATGCTGCCGCCGGCCTGCGCGATGCGCGGTGCGAGCAGGCCGATGCGGTCGAGCATGCGCACGGCGTAGGCGTCGCCCTGCGCGCCCTGGCGCTGCGCAGCGCCGGCCATCTCGCCGAGCTCGCGCCAGGTGGCGCGCTGGATGCGCCGCGCGCTCCAGTCGGCGCCGACCGAGCGCACCAGCCGCGTGACGCGCGCGGCAACCACCACGCCGATGACCTGCCCGAGCATGCTGTTGATGAAGCTCACCAGGTCGGCATTGGCGGTGTCGTGCATGGCCAGCGTGCCGGCCACGCCGAACAGCAGCGCCATGGCCGCCATGAAATGCGCCGGCCGCGCCATGTAGACGCCCAGCAGCAGGAAGGCCGGCGCGCACACCGCCACCAGCATGCCGAAGTCCTGCACCAGCGGCATCAGCACCAGCACATAGAGCGCGGAGACAGGAATCGACCACAGCGTGTACTTCAGGAAGCCGTGGATCGCGGGCACCGGGTCGTCCATGGTCGCGAAGAAGCAGCAGAAGACCGCGGCCATCATGGTGGCGGCCGAGCCCATGGGCCAGCCCGTCACGATCCAGAAGGCGCCGCACAGGCAGATGGCAAGCACCGCGGCCAGCGCCGACAGCAGCGCCATGCCGTGGTCGCGGTGCAGCACGCGGCTGCCGAGCGCGGCCGTGCGGCGCGGCGCAAGCGCGCCCTGGAGGCCCTCGTCGATGTCCATGCGCAGCCGCGCGCAGGCACGCCATCCCTCGACCAGTTCCTCAAGCCGGCCCGCGAGCCCGATGCGCAAGGCGCGGCTCCAGGGACTGTGCTGCGGCGTCGCGCCCAGCGCCTGGATCGAGCGGCGCAGCAGCTGCAGCGACTGCGCGCTCGCTGCATCGTCTTCCTGCAGCCATTGCGCGGCCTGCGCGAGCACCGCGGCGACGTCCGGCGCCAGCGCGCCTTCGGCCTGTTCCAGCGCCAGCAGCCGGTCCTCCACGGCCGACAGCGCGGGCGTGAGCGCGGCCACGCGGTCCTGCATGGCGCGGATCGCGCCGGCGGTCCAGCGCAGGTGCGTGGTGTCGAACGGCACGTGGGTGGACAGCAGCCGCAGCTGGGTGATGTCGCCGGCCAGGCGGCGGCGGTCGGCCGCGAGCGTTTGCGGATCGGCATCGGCGCGGCGTCCGGCGGACTGCAGCAGGTCGCCGAGCCACTGGCGCGCGTCCTGCAGCGTGCGGTCGAGCAGGCCCAGCACGGTCGGCGCCAGGCCCGTGGGCCACGCAATGCTGTGGACCAGCGTGGCGCACAGGATGCCCAGGCCGATTTCCTCCACCCGCGCCACCGCGGTGTCGAACAGCGCGAGCGGCGTCTGCACCGAAGGAAAGCCGATCAGCGCGGCGGTGTAGCCCGCCAGCATGAAGACATAGGAACGCGGCGTGCGGTCGAACAGCGAAATGCACAGGCACAGGCCCACCCACAGCGCGAGCACCAGCGTGAGCAGCTCCGGCGCGTTCGACAAGGCAGGCACCAGCAGCACCGTGGCCACGCAGCCGATCAAGGTGCCGCAGAAGCGGTAGAGCGCCTTGGAGCGCACCGCGCCGGCCAGCGGATGGGCCACCACGTAGGTGGTCATCAAGGCCCAGAACGGACGCGGCAGGCCGGCGCGGCTGGCCAGGTACATGGCCAGCATCGCGGCGGCAAAGCTCTTGGCAGAAAAGAGAAGCTCCGCGCGGCTGAAGCGCGGCAGCCGGAAGGCGGCCATCTACCTGCGTCCTTCCTGCGGCCCCGGCGCAGCGCGGCCGAGCCGCTCGCCCAGCACCGCGAACACGCGCAGGCAGGCGGCGATGTCCTCGTCGGCCACGCCTTCGAACAGCGTGGCGCGCATGCCGCGCAGCGCGGCCTCGATGGGCTGGCAGGCGGCCTCGCCGGCCGGCGTGAGATGCAGCGTCTTGGCGCGGCGGTCGGCCGGGTCTTCGCGGCGCTCCACGAAGCCGGCCTCCACCAGCTGGTCGATCGAGCGCACCAGCGAAGGCCCCTCGATGCCCAGCGCCTCGGCAAGCACGCCCTGGCGCACGCCGCCGTGCAGGCGGCCGATCATCACGATCGGCCACGCCAGCGACTGCGAAAGCCCGACATGCGCCACCGCCTTGTCGGCCGCGGCCCGGTAGCCGCGCTGCAGCGGCGACAGCGCCATGCCGAGCGACATCAGCGCGGCTTCGCGGGTCTTCGAGACGTGGGCCATGGCTCTCTCAAATTAGTTAGCTTGCTATCTATTTTAGGAGAAAAGCCGCAGCACTGCAGCGCCCCATGGAAGAACCCCAGGGGGAAATCAAGAAAGAAGAAAAGTGTGAAGCCCGCCGATAAGCCGGATTCTGTGCGTTGGAGTTGCCCCCAACGTGACCGCCATTACTCTGGGCCGCTTGTCGCCAAACGGCTCGATGCCACCTACCCGCCAGCTCAGCGGAACCACCTCGATACTGGCCTACTTGGTGTTGCTGCGCGCAGAGATTGCCCGTTTCACCCGAACTGAATCGGCTCGTCTCTGTTGCTCTGATCCTCACCTCACGGTGGAGAGTCGTTAACTCCTGCGCTGTCCTGTGCAGTCCGGACGTTCCTCCAGTGCGGTCTTTCGACGCGGCGCCTTGCGGCGTCGCCCCTTGCGGGCTTGCACCAGCGGCGGTCTGGCGTGCTTCACGCCGGGGATTATCGCTCGATACCTCGCGGGCGCCGGCCGTCCGCTCCACAATGGCGCTTCGACTGCCCCGACAAAAGCCCAAGGAGATCCCATGAAGTCCCAGAACATCCTCCAGACCATCGGCAACACGCCGCACATCCGCATCAACCGCCTGTTCGGCAATGCGAAGCAGCAGGTGTGGATCAAGTCCGAGCGCGCCAACCCCGGCGGCTCCATCAAGGACCGCATCGCGCTGTCGATGGTGGAAGACGCCGAGAAGTCCGGCGCGCTGAAGCCCGGCGGCACCATCGTGGAGCCCACCTCGGGCAACACCGGCATCGGCCTGGCCATGGTCGCGGCCGTCAAGGGCTACAAGCTGATCCTCGTGATGCCCGACAGCATGTCGGTGGAGCGCCGCCGCCTCATGCTGGCCTACGGCGCCACCTTCGACCTCACGCCGCGCGCGGGCGGCATGAAGGCCTCCATTGCGCGCGCCGAGGAAATCGTGGCCGGCACGCCGGGCGCGTGGATGCCGCAGCAGTTCAACAACCCCGCCAACATCGACGTGCACGTGCGCACCACGGCCGAGGAAATCGCGGCCGACTTCCCCGACGGCATCGACGTGCTGATCACCGGCGTGGGCACCGGCGGCCACATCACGGGCGTGGCGCGGGTGCTCAAGAAGAAGTGGCCGAAGCTGCAGGTGTTCGCGGTGGAGCCGGTGGCCTCGCCGGTGATCTCGGGCGGCCAGCCCTCGCCGCACCCGATCCAGGGCATTGGCGCGGGCTTCATCCCGAAGAACCTCGACACCTCGCTGCTCGACGGCGTGCTGCAGGTCGACGCCGAACCGGCGCGCGAAATGGCCCGCCGCTGCGCGGTCGAGGAAGGCATGCTGGTGGGCATTTCCTCGGGCGCCACGCTCGCGGCCATCGCGCAGAAGCTGCCCTCGCTGGCACCCGATGCGGTGGTGCTGGGTTTCAACTACGACACGGGCGAGCGCTATCTCTCGGTCGAAGGCTTTTTGCCGGCCTGACCCAGCTATCTCTTTCATAGCGCCTCGGCGCGTAAAATCCGTGGCCTGCTTGATAACCACAAGCCCCATGACATGCTGAGAATCTCCGAACTCAAACTCCCGCTGGACCACGCCCCCGAGGCGCTGGCCGCCCTGATCGCCCGGACGCTGGACGTCCCGCTCGAAGCGATCGCTTCCCACACCGTCTTCAAGCGCAGCTTCGACGCGCGCAAGGCCGACCTGCTCACGGTCTACATCGCCGACGTGCAGCTGGCCGACGCCGGGCTCGAAGCCGCACTGCTCGCGAAGCACGCTGCGCATCCGCACATCCAGGCCGCGCCCGACATGCGCTACACGCCGCCCGCGCAGGCACCCGAAGGCGCGCCCCGGCCGGTGGTGATCGGCTTCGGCCCCTGCGGCATCTTCGCGGCGCTGATGCTTGCGAAGATGGGGTTCAAGCCCATCGTGCTCGAACGCGGCAAGACCGTGCGCCAGCGCACCCGCGACACCTGGGGCCTGTGGCGCAAGAGCGTGCTCGACCCCGAGTCGAATGTGCAGTTCGGCGAAGGCGGTGCCGGCACCTTCTCGGACGGCAAGCTCTACAGCCAGATCAAGGACCCGCGCTTCCTCGGCCGCAAGGTGATGGAAGAGTTCGTCAAGGCCGGCGCACCGCCGGAGATCCTTTACGTCGCGCATCCGCACATCGGCACCTTCAAGCTGGTGAAGGTGGTGGAGAACATCCGCGAGCAGATCGTCTCGCTCGGCGGCGAGATCCGCTTCGAGCAGCGCGTGACCGACGTGCAGATCGAAGACGGCCAGATTCGCGGCCTCACCGTGCTCGACCAGGCCACCGGCCAAACGAGCGAGCTGCGCGCCGACCACGTGGTGATGGCGCTCGGCCACAGCTCGCGCGACACTTTTTCCATGCTGCACGCGCGCGGCGTGCACATCGAGGCCAAGCCCTTTTCCATCGGCTTTCGCGTCGAGCATCCGCAGGGCCTGATCGACCGCGCGCGCTGGGGCCGCCATGCGGGCCATCCGCTGCTCGGCGCGGCCGACTACAAGCTGGTGCACCACGCAAGCAACGGCCGCTCGGTCTACAGCTTCTGCATGTGCCCCGGCGGCACCGTGGTGGCGGCCACCAGCGAGCCCGGCCGCGTGGTCACCAACGGCATGAGCCAGTATTCGCGCAACGAGCGCAACGCCAACGCGGGCATCGTGGTGGGCATCGACCCGCGCGACTTTCCCGGCTGGACGCCCGAAACCGCGGGCGATGCGCTTGCCGGCATCGCGCTGCAGCGCGAACTCGAGTCGAACGCCTTCGTGCTCGGCGGCGGCGACTACCGCGCGCCCGGCCAGCTGGTGGGCGACTTCATCGCGGGCAGGCCCTCGACCGCGCTCGGCAGCGTGACGCCCTCGTACAAGCCCGGCGTCACGCCCACCGACCTGCACCAGGCGCTGCCGGCCTACGCCATCGAGGCGATGCGCGAAGCCTTCCCCGCCTTCGGCCGCAAGATCAAGGGCTTCGACCTGCACGATGCGGTGCTCACCGGCGTGGAAACGCGCACCTCCTCGCCGATCCGCATCACGCGCGGCGACGACTTCCAGAGCCTCAACGTGCGCGGCCTCTACCCCGCCGGCGAAGGCGCGAGCTACGCGGGCGGCATCCTGTCGGCTGGCGTCGACGGCATCAAGGTGGCCGAAGCGGTGGCGCGCAGCGTCGCCGGAACATGAGCAAGGAACCCATGGCCGTGCCGAACGACGATTTCCACTTCTACGAACCCGCCAAGGGCCACGGCCTGCCGCACGATCCGTTCAATGCCATGGTCGGCCCGCGGCCGATCGGATGGATCTCGTCGCAGGACGAAAACGGTGCGCTCAACCTCGCGCCCTACAGCTTCTTCAACGCCTTCAACTACACGCCGCCCATCGTGGGCTTTGCGAGCATCGGCGCCAAGGACAGCCTGCACAACATCCGCCAGACACGCGAGTTCGGCTGGAACCTGGCCACCCGCCCGCTGGCCGAGCAGATGAACCAGTCGTGCGCCGCGGTGCCGCCCGAGGTGAACGAGTTCGAGCTCGCCGGCCTCACGCCCGCGGCGTCGCGCCACATTGCGGTGCCGCGCGTGGCCGAGAGCCCGGTGTCCTTCGAATGCCGGCTCACGCAGCTGCTGCAGCTCGAGGGCGTGGACGGCGTGCCGGTGCCCACCTGGCTGATCCTCGGCGAAGTGGTGGGCGTGCACATTGCGCGCCACCTGCTGAAGAACGGCATCTACGACACCGCCGCGGCGCAGCCCATCCTGCGCGGCGGCGGCCCGGCTGATTACTTCGAGATCAGCCCCGACAATCTCTTCAAGATGTTCCGCCCGCGCTGAATGCGCGGAATCCATTTTTCTCCGCCGCTGCCAGCCAACCTGACAAGAACCGACCGATGACCGACACCGCCACGCCCCAAGAAGAAATCCAGGAAGTCCAGCCGGCGGAAGCCGAGGGCACCGCCCAGTTGCACCAGTCGCAGCAGCAGCCGAAGGCCGGCGCCCGCCCGCCCCGCGCGCCGCGCCAGCCGCGGCAGCAGCAGCAACAACAAAAGCAGAAGCCCAGGCAGGCCGCGCAACAGCCACAGCCGCAGCGCGCGCGCAAGGTGCACCCGGCGCTGGAGAAATTGTTCGAGCTGTACCCCAACATGTTCGGCGCGCGCTTCCTGCCGCTCAAGCTCGGCGTGTTCCAGGACCTGCTCGAGAAGCACCCCGACGATTTCAAGAAGGACGAGCTGAAGGTTGCGCTGGGCCTGCACGCACGCTCCACGCGCTATCTCGAGGCGGTGGCCGCGGGCCTTGCGCGCCACGACCTCGACGGCAACGCGGTGGAGCCGGTCGCGCCCGAGCATGTGCACCACGCGATCCTCGAACTGCACCGCCGCCGCGTGCAGCGCAACCCCGGCGAGGACCTGCGCCCGCAGCTGGTGGCGCGCATCGCCCGCGCCGTGGAAGCCTCGGGCCTGGACCGCGAGGCCTACGCGGTGCTGGTGCGCTCGCGCGACGAGGAAACCAACGCCGTGCTCGACGAAGCGCTGGCCGAGCTCGCCCGCCAGGCCGCCAAGCGCGAGGCGCTGCTGCGCGCCTTCGAGGCCAGCGGCCGCAGCAGCGAGCAGGAGTTCGCCGAGATGTACGGCATGGATGCCGGCGAGGTCGCACGCACGCTGCAACGGGCGCGTGACGACAACAAGCGGGCGCAGGCTGCGGCCGAGACCGCCGCGCCTGCCGCCGCAGCGGCGCCGGACGCCACCGGGTCCGACCAGCCCGCCGCCACCGGCAATTGAACGCCCCGTAGCGGCCGGCAAGCCGCAACTGTGCAGTCTGACCGCAGCGCGGCGAAATTTTTCGCTGGAACCGGCGTTCAAGAAACGTTTTCATACATTTCCAGCTACATTCCTCCGGCCCATTCCGGGCGGAGGAGAAGTTAATTTGAAAAGAGTCATCAGGCTGCTTCTCGCAGCCGTGGCTGTTTCCGTGTTCGCGAGCGGCTGCGCCGTCAACCGCGCAACAGCCACCGTCGACCCTTCGGCAAACCTCGACAAGCTGCGCGTGGTGCAGGTCAGGAAGCTTGAGGGTGAAGACGGCACGGTCCAGAAACTGATCGCGAGCAATCTGCGAAAACGCGGGTACGAGGTGTCGGAGGACGCCAAGCCGCCCGAGAAGGTCGATGCAGTCGTGACGTACGTCGACAAGTGGATGTGGGACATCACGATGTACCTGTTCGAGCTCACCGTCACGGTCCGCGAGCCCAAGTCCGACTTTCCGTTGGCCACCGGCAACTCGCTCCACTCCTCCCTCACACGCCTCTCGCCGCCGGAAATGGTCGACGAGGTGGTCGGCAACATCTTCAAAGAATCGGAAAAATCCAAATGATCAGCACCGCCACCCTTCGCCGCGCAAGCGCCCTGGCCGTTCTCTCCATCGTCGTCGTGCTCGCGGGCTGCGCTTCGTCAGCCAACCGGGAGGCCATGACGCCCACCAGCATCGCCTCGAGCAAGAAGCTGCCCTACTCGCTGTCGGTGAAGACCGGCGGCGGCAATGAAACGAATCCGCTGTGGAGCTCGGATATCGCCAACGAGGACCTGGCTGCCGCCATCGAGAAGGCGGTGACGCAATCGACCCTGTTCAAGGAAGTCGTCAAGGGCAAGAGCGGCGACTACGAACTCTCGGTCTCGATCGTCAAGCTGACCAAGCCCATGTTCGGCGCCGCGTTCACGGTCGACATGGAAGCGGGCTGGTCGCTCATCAAGACCTCTGACAAGTCGGTGGCGATGCGCCAGGTCATCAAGTCGACCTACACGGGTGGCGCCTTCGATTCGCTCGTCGGCACGACCCGCCTGCGCATGTCGGTGGAAGGTGCCGCACGCAACAACATCAAGCAGGGCCTGGAAGCCGTCGCGGCGCTCAATCTCTGATCGAGCGATCGACTGCTCAGTGAATGAAAAAGGGGCTGGTGAATCACCAGCCCCTTTTTTCATGCCTTCGCGCAGTGCTCAGCGCGCGTTCTGCAGCGCCGCAATGCGCTCTTCGATCGGCGGGTGCGTGGCAAAGAGCTTGCCGATGCTGCCCGTGATGCCCATGGCTTCCACCGCCTTGGGCAGTTCGCCGGCCGGCAGGCCGCCCAGGCGCGCGAGTGCGTTCATCATCGGCTGCTTCTGGCCCATGAGCGCGGCCGAGCCGGCGTCGGCGCGGAATTCGCGCTGGCGCGAGAACCACGCCACCACGATGGCGGCGGCAAAGCCCAGCACGATGTCCAGCACGATGGTGCTCACGTAGTAGCCGATGCCCGGGCCCGACGAACGGTCGTCGCCGCGGCGCAGGAAGCTGTCGACCGCATAGCCGATCACGCGCGAGAGGAACACGACGAAGGTGTTCATCACGCCCTGGATCAGCGTCATGGTGACCATGTCGCCGTTGGCGATGTGCGCCACTTCGTGGCCGATCACGGCCTCGACTTCTTCGCGCGTCATGTTCTGCAGCAGGCCGGTGGACACCGCCACCAGCGACGAGTTCTTGAACGCGCCGGTCGCGAAGGCATTGGGCTCGCCCTCGAAGATGCCGACCTCGGGCATGCCGATGCCGGCCTTGTCGGCAAACTTGCGCACCGTGCCGACGATCCAGGCCTCGTCCGGCGACTGGGGGTTGTCGATCATGTGCAGCTTGGTCGTCCACTTGGCCATGGGCTTGCTGATCAGGAGCGAAATGATCGCGCCGCCAAAGCCCATGACGAGCGCGAAGCCGAGCAGCGCCGTGAGGTTCAGCCCGTTGGCCGTCAGAAAGCGGTTGACGCCGAGCAGGCTGGCGACGATGCCGAGCACTGCAACGACCATCACATTGGTCAAAACGAACAGAAGGATACGTTTCAAGTTGAATTCTCCGTGGGGGAATGCTGCCGCCTAGATGAGGACCGGATGGCCCCCTTCAAGCCGTGCAGGAAATGGCGCTCTTCCTGTGTTGTTGGGGTTCTGGAGGAGCCGCACCGCGGCTTGCGGGTAGAGCGATGATAGGAGCAAAAGTTCTACGGACCGGGCCTGAAGACCTTGGGATCGTCGTAGAAATTCGCCGCCGCGTTGCCGGCCCACCAGCCCGGCACGCCGAGCACGGGCAGCGGAACAAAGGGCTTTTGCGCCAGGTGATCCGGCGCGAGGCTGCGCGCCAGCGCCCCGTCGCAGGACGCCGCCGAACCGCCCGCAGCCGGTGCCGGCAGCCGCAGCACATGCGCGGTGAGCGCCTTGCGCGGCGCGGCGAGTTTCTCGAGCAGCGCATGGCCGAACACCCAGAGGCGCGCCCCGGACCACAGCGCGCGCTGCGTCACGAAGAGCGTGTGCCAGTCGCGCGCGGCGAGCGCCCGCCACAGCGGCTCGGGCGCATCGAGCACGGCGCCGTTCTCATCGAACAGCGTGAGCGCATCGCGCAGCGGGCCGCGCGTGGCACCGATGCCCGCGCGGGCGATCTCGGCGGCCTGCAGTTCGTTGAGGCGGCGCTTGGCCTCCGGAAAGGCGAGCCAGACGAGGCCGTTGAAGAAGTCGTGCAGGTTGTCGCGCGTCGGCACGGTGCCGGTCTGGAAGATGTGGGCCTCATAGGCCTGCCCCGCGGACAGCGCCGACTGCGGCACGAAGGCGGGCCTGGAATCGGGCGCCGCTTGCCGCTGCAGCGCGGCTGCGACCGGGCTGTGGAGTGCCGCCTGCGCCGCCGCCTGGCCGATGGCGCGGTAAGGCGCGAGCCAGGGCTGCGCCCAGTCGACCGCCGCCAGGCTCAAGGCGCGGCGGCTCCGGTCCAGCGGATGCGGTCGGGGTGCTGCAGCACGGCGAACTCCGCCGGGAGCTTGTCGAACAGCTTGAGCGAACTGCCGTGCTTGCCGAGCAGCCCGGCCGCGCGCAGCGCCTGGGCCACGTCGTTGAGCGGCACGTCGGCACCGCTGCGCAGCGCGGGTGCCGCGCGCAGGATGAATTCGGCGGCCTCGGAGGGCGGCTGCGGCGCGGGCGGCTTCGCTGCTGCCTTGGCGGTCTTTCGGGCCGGGGCCTTGGCCGCGGCCTTGCGGGCCGGCTGCGTGGCCGCACTCTTCGCGGTCTTTTCCGTCTTGGCCGGCGCACGCTTCGCGGCCACCTTGGCCGCGGCCTTCTTCGCCGGCGCGGTGCGGGGCGCGACCGGCGCGCCGTGGTGCTGCAGGTCGGTGAACTCGTCGTAGACCGCCACGGTCTCCTCGCCGGTCTTGCCCTGCTGGCCCAGGCCGCAGACGCGGCAGCCCTTTTCGCGCAGCCGGATCACGAGCGGCGCGAAGTCGGAATCGGAAGACACCAGCACCACCACGTCGGGGCGCTCGGCGATCACGAGGTCGAGCGCATCGACCGCGAGCGCGATGTCGGTGCTGTTCTTGCCGGCCGAGAGGTTGACCATCGGCCGCACCGACAGCCGCTTGAACAGCGCCTGCTGCTTGAGCGCCGTTTCGGCGTTGCAATAGGCGCGGCGCACATGAACCGCGCCGTGCTCGGCCAGGGTCCGCTGCACGGCCTGCTCGATCACGTCGGCCGAGACGTTGTCGGCATCGATCAGCAGCATCACCCGCAGCGCGGGCGTCATGCGAGTCTCCAGCCGATGGTTTCACCACCGCGCAGCGGCTTGAGCGTGGCGTCGCCGTAGGGCACGGTCTCGGGCACGGTCCAGCTTTCGCGCTTCAGCGTGATGGTGCCGCTGTTGCGCGGCAGGCCGTAGAAGTCGGGGCCATGGAAGCTCGCGAAGCCCTCGAGCTTGTCGAGCGCGTCCACGCTGTCGAAGGCCTCGGCATAGAGCTCGATGGCGGTCAGCGCGGTGTAGCAGCCGGCGCAGCCGAGCGCATGTTCCTTCAGGTGGGCCGGGTGCGGCGCGCTGTCGGTGCCCAGGAAGAAGCGGTCGCTGCCGCTCGTGGCCGCCTGGACCAGCGCCACGCGGTGCGTCTCGCGCTTGAGCACGGGCAGGCAGTAGTAGTGCGGGCGGATGCCGCCGGTGAAGATGGCGTTGCGGTTGTACAGCAGGTGGTGCGCGGTGATGGTGGCGGCCGTGAAGCGGTTGGCATCGCGCACGTAGTGGGCGCCCTCCTGGGTGGTGAGGTGCTCGAACACCACCTTGAGCTCGGGGAAGTCGCGGCGCAGCGGGATCATCACGCGGTCGATGAAGACGGCCTCGCGGTCGAACAGGTCGACCGCCGGGTCGGTGACCTCGCCGTGCACCAGCAGCAGCAGGCCGTGCTTCTGCATGGCTTCGAGCGTCTTGTAGGTGTGGCGGATGTCGGTCACGCCGGCATCGCTGTTGGTGGTGGCGCCGGCCGGGTAGAGCTTGAGCGCGCGCACGCCGGCTTCCGCGGCCAGCGCGATTTCCTCGGGCGGCAGCTTGTCGGTCAGGTAGAGCGACATCACGGGCTCGAAGGCCGTGCCCGGCGGCACCGCCGCGCGGATGCGGTCGCGGTAGGCAATAGCCTGCGCCGCGGTGGTCACAGGGGGGCGCAGGTTGGGCATGACCAGCGCGCGGCCGAACTGGCGCGCGCTGTGCGGCACCACGGCTTCGAGGGCGGCGCCGTCGCGCACATGCAGGTGCCAGTCGTCCGGGCGGGTGATGGTGAGGGTGTCTGTCATGGGAGGGCCATTGTCGCATCGCGGCCTTGCGGCTGGCACACGTCGTGCTTCACCACCGGTTCGATCCCTTTGCCCTTTCACCCCTAGGAGCTCCTGTGAAGCGTGCCGTTCCTGCCTCGATCCTGAAACCCCTGGCCGCCTGCGCGGTGCTCGCCACCCTGGCCTTCGCAACGCCGGCCCTGGCCCAGGAGAAGACGCTGCGCATCGCCATGACCGCGGCCGACATTCCGCGCACGCTCGGCCAGCCCGACCAGGGCTTCGAAGGCAACCGCTTCACCGGCATTCCGATCTACGACTCGCTCACGCAGTGGGACCTGTCCAAGGCCGACGCGCCGAGCGTGCTGATCCCGGCACTGGCCAGTTCCTGGGCCGTCGACGCCAAGGACAAGACCAGGTGGGTCTTCAAGCTGCGCCCCGGCGTCAAGTTCCATGACGGCTCGGCCTTCAATGCCGACGCGGTGGTGTGGAACGTGCAGAAGGTGCTCGACAAGGACGCGCCGCAGTTCGATCCCAGCCAGGTCGGCGTGACCGCATCGCGCATGCCCACGCTGCGCACCGCGCGCAAGATCGACGACATGACGGTCGAGCTCGCCACGAGCGAGCCCGACGCCTTCCTGCCGATCAACCTGAGCAACCTGTTCATGGCCTCGCCCGCGCAGTGGCAGAAGAAATTCGACGCCGCGGCCGGCGCCACGCCCGCCGACAAGTCCAAGGCCGCATGGACCGCCTTCGCGGCCGACCCCGCGGGCTCGGGCCCGTTCAAGGTCACGCGCTTCGTGGCGCGCGAACGCCTGGAGCTGGCCGCCAACAAGGCCTACTGGGACGCGAAGCGCGTGCCCAAGATCGACAAGGTCGTGATGCTGCCGATGCCCGAGGCCAATGCGCGCACCGCCGCGCTGCTGGGCGGCCAGGTCGACTGGATCGAGGCGCCCGCGCCCGACGCCATGGCGCAGATCACGCAGCGCGGCTTCAAGATCTATTCCAACGCGCAGCCGCATGTGTGGCCGTGGCAGCTGTCGTTTGCCGAGGGGTCGCCCTGGCTCGACAAGCGCGTGCGCCAGGCCGCCAACCTGTGCATCGACCGCGGCGGCATGAAGCAGCTGCTCGGCGGCATGATGGCCGAGCCCAAGGGTACGGTGCCGCCGGGCCATCCGTGGTTCGGCACGCCGGGTTTCGACATCAAGTACGACGTGAAGGCCGCCCAGGCGCTGATGACGCAGGCCGGCTATTCGGCCGCCAAGCCCATCAAGGTGAAGGTGCAGATCTCCGCCTCGGGCTCGGGCCAGATGCAGCCGCTGCCGATGAACGAGTTCGCGCAGCAGTCGCTCAAGCAGTGCTTCTTCGACGTGCAGTTCGACGTGATCGAATGGAACACGCTCTTCACCAACTGGCGCAAGGGCGCGAAGGACCCCTCGGCCAACAGCGCCAACGCGGTCAACATCAGCTTCGCGGCGATGGACCCGTTCTTCGCGATGGTGCGCTTCGTGAGCACCAAGGCCTTTCCGCCGGTGTCCAACAACTGGGGCTACTACGGCAACGCCGAAGTCGACAAGCTCGTGGCCGATGCGCGCACCAGCTTCGACGACAAGGCGCGCGACGCTGCGCTGGCCAGGCTGCATACGCACATCGTGGACGACGCGCCCTTCGTCTGGATCGCGCATGACGTGGGGCCGCGCGCGATGTCGGCCAAGGTCAAGAACGTCGTCCAGCCCAAGAGCTGGTTCATCGACATCGCCACCATGACGATGGACTGATGCTCGCCTATCTGTTGCGCCGCATCGTCTACGCCGTGCCGATCATGGTCGGCGTGGCGCTGGTGTGTTTTCTGCTGGTGCACATCGCGCCGGGCGATCCGCTGGTGTCGATCCTGCCGCCCGACGCCTCGGCCGACCTGCAGGCGCAGCTGCGCGAGCTCTACGGCTTCAACCGTTCGCTGCCCGAGCAGTTCGCGATGTGGGTCTGGCGTGCGCTGCATGGCGACCTGGGCGTGTCCATCGCAAGCAACCGCGCCGTGGCGGGCGAGGTGTTCACGGCCGTGGGCAACACGCTGCGACTCGCGGTGGTGGCGACCTTCATCGGCTTCGTGCTGGGCTGCCTGTTCGGTTTCGTGGCCGGCTACTTCCGCAACTCATGGCTCGACCGCCTTGCCTCGATGCTGTCGGTGCTGGGCGTGAGCGTGCCGCACTACTGGCTGGGCATGGTGATGGTGATCGTGTTCTCGTCGCAGCTCATGTGGCTGCCCGCCACCGGCGCAGGCCCGGGCGGCTCGAGCGACTGGGCCTGGGACTGGGCGCACCTGCAGTTCCTGATCCTGCCGGCCCTCACGATGTCGGTGATTCCCATGGGCATCATCGCGCGCACCGTGCGCGCGCTGGTGGCCGACATCCTCGACCAGGAATTCATCGTCGGCCTGCGCGCCAAGGGCCTCACGCACTGGGGCGTGTTCCGCCACATGGTGAAGAACGCGGCGCCCACCGCGCTCGCGGTGATGGGCCTGCAGCTGGGCTACCTGCTGGGCGGCTCGATCCTGATCGAGACCGTGTTCTCGTGGCCCGGCACCGGCTTTCTGTTGAACTCCGCGATCTTCCAGCGCGACCTGCCGCTGCTGCAGGGAACCATCCTGGTGCTGGCGCTGTTCTTCGTGTTGCTCAACCTGCTGGTCGACGTGCTGCAGACGCTGCTCGACCCGCGCATCGCTCGGGCCTGAAGACATGAGCGCACTGCCCCTCCCCTCTTCTTCTTCCTCCGCCGCCGCCGACGTGAAGCCGCTGCCGCCGATGCAATGCTCCCGCGGCTACTGGACCTCGGCGCTGCTGCGCTTCACGCGCGATCCGGTCGCGATGGGTGCCGCCTTGGTGGTTCTGCTGCTGATCGGCCTGGCCGTGTTCGGCCCGTGGCTCGCGCCGGCCGATCCTTACGCCTCGTCGATGCTCAAGCGGCTCAAGCCGATCGGCACCGAGGGCCTGCCCTTCGGCAGCGACGAACTGGGCCGCGACATGCTGTCGCGCCTGATCGTCGGCGCACGGCTGTCGCTGTTCATCGGCATCACGCCGGTGATCTGCGCCTTCGTGCTCGGCACAGTGATCGGCATCGTTGCGGGCTATGCGGGCGGCTTCACCAACACGCTGATCATGCGCACCATCGACGTGTTCTACGCCTTTCCCTCGGTGCTGCTGGCCATTGCGCTGTCGGGCACGCTGGGCGCGGGCGTGGTCAATTCGCTGATCTCGCTGACCATCGTCTTCATTCCGCAGATCGCGCGCGTGGCCGAGAGCGTGACGACGCAGGTGCGCACGCGCGACTACGTGGAGGCGGCGCGCGCCTCGGGCGCGAACCCGTTCACGATCGTGCGGGTGCATGTGCTGGGCAATGTGCTCGGTCCGATCTTCGTCTACGCAACGAGTCTGATCGCGGTGTCGATGATCCTGGCCTCGGGCCTGTCGTTCCTGGGCCTGGGCGTGAAGCCGCCGGAGCCGGAGTGGGGCCTGATGCTCAACACGCTGCGCACCGCGATCTATGTGCAGCCGTGGGTCGCCGCGTTGCCGGGCGCGATGATCTTCATCACGTCGATCTCCTTCAATCTTTTGTCCGATGGGTTGCGGTCGGCGATGGACAACAAGGGGTGAGGATGCTTTGCGTTGTGTTTGAGGTTCTTTGTTCGGGGCGCGCTCCCGCCGACGGGGTACCTTGCTCCGCGAATGTCCCCCGGCCTGCGGCCTCCTCCTTGATTTCGCTGCGCAAGGCACCCCATCGACGGGAGCGTTGGACAGAGCAGTTGTTGATCGGCGGTACACCAGCAGCGTGTCCTGGTGCACAGGGCATCGGGTGCTCCCCGCAGCGAAATCAAGGAGGAGGCCGCAGGCCGGGGGACATTCGCGGAGGGGAGTACCCGGTGGCCTGTGCACGCGCCCCGAACAAGAGCGCCAAGAACAAACAACAGCGCAAAAACAAGAGCGACAAAGGACACCATGGACGCACTGAAAGACATCGGCGGCCCCGCACAACCGCTGCTCACCATCACCGGCCTGGTCAAGCACTTTCCGCTCAAGAAAGATCCGCTGGGCCGCGGCGGTGGCGTGGTGCGCGCGGTCGATGGGGTCGACTTCGAAGTGCTCAAAGGCGAAACGCTCGGCGTGGTCGGCGAATCGGGTTGCGGCAAGTCGACCACCGCGCGGCTGCTGATGCAGCTGATTGCACCAACGCGGGGCGAAGTGATCTTCGACGGCCGCGAAGTCGGCGGGCGCGAACTGCCGCTCAAGGAGTTCAGGCGCCAGGTGCAGATGGTGTTCCAGGACAGCTACGCCTCGCTCAACCCGCGCCTCACCATCGAGGACTCGGTGGCTTTCGGTCCGCAGGTGCACGGCGTCGGCCGGCGCGAGGCCGTGGCGCGTGCGCGCGACCTGCTCGCGCGCGTCGGGCTCGAGCCGCAGCGCTTTGCCGAACGCTATCCGCACGAACTCTCGGGCGGCCAGCGCCAGCGCGTCAACATCGCGCGCGCGCTCGCGCTGCAGCCGCGCATGGTGATCCTCGACGAGGCCGTGTCGGCGCTCGACAAGTCGGTGGAGGCGCAGGTCATCAACCTGCTGCTCGACCTCAAGGCCGAATTCGGCCTCACCTATCTTTTCATCAGCCACGACCTCAACGTGGTGCGCTACGTGAGCGACCGCGTGATGGTCATGTACCTGGGCCAGGTGGCCGAGATCGGTCCGGCCGACGCGCTCTACGATGCGCCGGCGCATCCCTACACCCGCGCGCTGCTCTCGTCGATGCCCTCGATGGACCCCGATCACCGCACCGAGCAAGCGGCGCTGGCCGGCGACCCGCCGAACCCGATCAACCCGCCCACGGGCTGCCGCTTCCATCCGCGCTGCGCGCTGGCCGCACCGGTGTGCAGCCAGATCGTGCCCGAGCCCATCGCCACCGGCGCGCGGCATGCGGCGAGCTGCCTGGTCCACGAGCCCGGCAGCGGACATCCGATGGCCGTGCCGCTGGCCCGGGCGGCCTGAACGCATGATGACGACAACGATGAGCAACCCGACCTCTTCCTCCTCCGAGCCGATGGTCCGCCTGCGCGACCTCAGTGTCACGTTCAGCGGCGGCCGCAAGCCCGTGCATGCGGTGAGCGGCGTGAGCCTGGAGGTGCAGCGCGGCGAGGTGGTCGCGCTGATCGGCGAATCGGGCTCCGGCAAGAGCGTGACGCTGCGCACGCTGCTGCGCCTGCATCCCGAGCGCCGCACGCGCATCGGCGGGCAGGTGCAGGTGGCCGGGCGCGACGTGCTCGCGATGCCCGCGCGCGAGCTCGACGACTTCCGCGGCAAGGTCGCCTCGATGATCTTCCAGGAGCCGCTGCTCGCGCTCGATCCGGTGTATTCGGTCGGCGCGCAGATCGTCGAGTCGATCCGCCGGCACGACAGGAAGGCCACGGCGGCCGAGGCGCAGCAGCGTGCGCTTGCGCTGTTCGAACGCGTGCGCATCCCGAGCCCCGAGCGGCGCCTGGCAGCCTATCCGCACGAGATGTCGGGCGGCATGCGGCAGCGTGCGATGATCGCGCTGGCGCTGGCATGCAAACCCCAGTTGCTGCTGGCCGACGAGCCGACCACCGCGCTCGACGCCACGGTGCAGATCCAGATCCTGCTGCTGCTGCGCGAACTGCAGCGCGACCTCGGCCTGTCGGTGATCTTCGTCACGCACGACATTGGCGCCGCGGTCGAGGTGGCCGACCGCATCGCCGTGATGTATGCGGGCCGCATCGTCGAGGAAGGCACGGCGCGCGAGCTGATCCGCTCGCCGCGCCACCCCTACACCATCGCGCTGCTCAAGAGCCGCGCGCACGGCGCTCTGGCGCGCGGCGCGCGGCTGGAGACCATCGGCGGCGCGCCGCCCGACCTGTCGGCGCTGCCGCCCGGCTGCGCCTTTGCCGAACGCTGCACGCTCGCCACCGATGCCTGCCGCGCCGCGCAGCCGCCGGTGGTCGAGCTTGCGCCGAAGCACCGCGCGCGCTGCATCCATACCGATGCCGCTGCCGCCATCGCACCCACGCTGGCCGCCTGAGCCGCACCTGCACACGCACACACCACGACACGCCATGCCCCTGCACGACCCCGCCCACGCCTTCGTTCCGTACCCCGACGCGCCGGTGCCGCATGCGCCCACCGGCCCGCTGGCCGACCTGCGCTTTGCAGCCAAGGACCTGTTCGACGTGGCCGGCTATCCCACCGGCGGCGGCAGCCCGATCGTGCTGGCGATGTCGGGCATCAAGACCCGCACCGCGCCCACCGTGCAGAAGCTGCTCGATGCGGGCGCGCGCTTCGCGGGCAAGACCGTGACCGACGAACTCGCGTTCTCGATGAACGGCAACAACGCGCACTTCGGGGCGCCGATCAACGGCGCGGCCAAGGACCGCATCACCGGCGGCTCGTCGTCGGGCTCGGCCTCGGCCGTGTCATCGGGCCTGTGCGACTTTGCGCTCGGCACCGACACCGGCGGCTCGGTGCGCGCGCCGGCCAACCACTGCGGCCTGTACGGCCTGCGCCCCACGCATGGCCGCGTGAGCCTCGAAGGCGCGCTCGACCTTGCGCCCAGCCTCGACACCTGCGGCTGGTTCGCGCGCGACATCGGCACCTTCGCGCGCGTGGCCGACGTGCTGCTGGGTGCCGACACGGCCGCGCTGCCCGCGCGCGTGCGGCTGCTGCGGCCCGAGGACGTGTGGTCGCTCGCGGTGCCGGCCGCGGCCGACGCGCTGGCGGATGCGGCCGCGCGCGCGCAGCGCGTGCTCGGCGATGCGGCGGGCATCGAGGTCGCGCTCGACTCCTTCGACGCGATGTACTGGAACTTCCGCTACGTGCAGTCGCACGAGGCCTGGCTCACCGACGGCCCGCTGATCGAGCGCTACGCGCCGCCGCTGGGCCCGGGCGTGGCCGAGCGCTTCGCCTGGTCGCGCGGCGTGACCGATGCGCAGATCGTCGCGGGCCGCGCCTTCCGCATCGCTTTCCGCAGCCACTTGGCCAAGCTGCTCGGCAGCGACGGCGTGCTGCTGATGCCGACCATGCCCGACATCGCGCCGCTGCGCAGCGAAGGCGAGGCCGGCCTGGAGGACTACCGCAACCGCGCGATCCGGATGCTGTGCATTGCGGGCCTTGCCGGCTTTCCGCAATTGTCGATGCCGCTCGCGCAGCGCCACGGTGCTCCGCTGGGCATTTCGCTGCTCGGACCGGCGGGGTCGGACCGGTCGTTGATCGGGCTGGCGGAGCGCATTGCCGGCGGCTGACGCGGCCATCGCGCCCTGGCCCTGACTTGGGCGACACTGCGGCCTTCCATCATGCGTTGAGCGCAGGAACAGCAACATGTCGCAGGCCTCGCCGCAATTCGTGGATTTCATCGTCGACCGGCTCTCCGGAATCGACGGCATCACGACAAACCGCTTCTTCGGCGGCACCGGCCTCTCGGCCCACGCCACGCAGTTCGCGATGGTCATGGGCGGCAGCCTCTACTTCGTCGTGGACAAGGACACGCGGCCCAGGTACGAGAAGCTGGGCAGCACCTGCTTTGCCTACGACACGAAGGCGCGGCGGGTCCAGGTGCGCAAGTATTTCGAGGTTCCCATCGAGATCATCGAGGACCATGAGGCACTGGCGGCCTTGGCAAGGGAAGCCGTTCTCGCGGCGCAAGGCCTGAAGACAAAGAAGCCGGCCGGCAAGCGCGCCTAGTTAGTCGCGCCAATCGACGACCACCCGCGCCGCCAGCGCGCAGGTATCGCAATCGACACTCGCCGCGGCCCGCTCCACCACCACGAAGTCGCCCGCATCCACCGCCAGCAGCGCGTGGTGCCAGGTGCCGGGCGCGAGTGTCACGCCCTGCAGCCCGTCGGTCACGAACGCAGCGAGCGCAGCGGGCGCGGGCGCCTCGCCGGCCGGCGCCACGACGATGACGAAGCGCCTTTCTCCCAAGGGCACGAAAGTCTGGCTGCCGAGCGCGTGGCGCTCCATCTCCGTGACTTCATGCGGAAAACGCCGCGCCTGCGCACGGAACAGCGCGAGCATCGGCCGGCCGCCCTGCGCGCCGAGCTGCAGGTCGCCGACAAGGTCGAAGCGTTCGGCATTGCCGCCATTGATCGGGCGGCCCTTCTTGCCGGCGGGCGCGGCCAGCACCGTGCCGTAGGGCGCGAAAGCCTGGGGTGTCAGCGGTTGCACCGCGAGCGGCATCGGGGCGAGGAAAGCTGCATCGTTCATGCGGCGGAGTACAGCAGAAAACATGCCGATGGTCACCGGGCCTGCGTGCGCTTCCTCCCGCTGCGACTGATCAACCGATTCAGCGCCGGGCACCCGCACCCGCTCCAGGATGAAATCGATGAAGGTGCGGATTGCCCGCGTGTGCTGCCGGTTGGGCATGTAGAGCATGAACATCTGCGTGCCGAAGATGCTGAGGCGCCAGTCGTCCAGCGTGGTCACCACGTCGCCCTTGCGCACGTCCTCCTGCACCACGTAGTCGGGCACCAGGCCGATGCCCAGGCCCGCGAGGATGGCCTGGCGCAGGAACAAGAAGTTCTCCGAGATCAGCGTCGGCTCCAGGATCACCTCGCGCCGCACCTCTCCCAGATTCTGGCCCTGGTAGGCCGACACGCGCAGCTGCCGGCCGATGACAGCGGCCGTGACCACGGGCGCGCCCTGCAGTTCGTCGAGCTGCACCGGCAGCGGATGCTTCTGTGCATAGCCGCTTGAAGCGCAGGCCACATAGCGCACCGGCCCCATCTCGCGCGCCACCAGGTTCTGCGGCGGCTCTGGAATCACGCGGATCGCGATGTCGACCTCGTCGCGCAGCAGGTCCTCGATGCGGTTCTCGAACACCACGTCGAGCACGATGCCCGGGTACTGCCGCTTGAAGTCGATCAGCCAGCCGGCCATCACCAGCTGGCCGTAGCCGCTGGGCACGCTCAGGCGCACGCGGCCCTGCAGGCCCTGGCCCAGCGTGGTGACCGATTCCTTCGCGGCCAGCAGCTCGGCCTGGATCGCCACGCCGTGCTGGTACAGGCGCAGGCCGATCTCGGTCGGTTCGGCGCGGCGCGTGGTGCGCCGCACCAGCTGGGCGCCGACCGAGCGCTCGAGCTGGTTCAGGTGGTAGCTGACGTTGGCGCGGCTCATCTTGAGCCGGCGCGCGGCCGCGCTCAGGTTGCCGGCGTCAAGGATTTCCACCAGCAGGGTCAGCGATTGGAGATCCATGGGCCGATTGTGTCAAAAATTCTTTGACAGTCTGTCAATGGTCTATGCAATTGTCAAAGCACCGGCACCGGCCAAGAATGCGGGGTTCACCCCCAGAGCCTCGGGCCCCTCGCGTTTGCAGCAGGGCTCGCCACGCAAGAGACAAGACAAGCACATGGCCACCACAACCTCCAGCCCTTCCACGTCTTCCGGTCCCGTCAGCTTCGAGCGTCTTGGCGACGTGTTCGTGGTGACCATCGACAACCCGCCCGTCAACGCCCTGGGCGTGGATGTGCGCCGCGGCCTCGTGGCCGCCATCGAGGCGGCCGAGGCCGACGGCGCCGCGGCCGCGGTGCTGATCGTCGGCGCGGGCCGCAACTTCATCGCAGGCGCCGACATCCGCGAGTTCGGCAAGACGCCGCAGCCGCCCTCGCTGCCCGAGGTGTGCCTTGCTATCGAGAACTGCAGCAAGCCGGTGGTTGCCGCCATCCACGGCGCTGCGCTCGGCGGCGGGCTCGAAGTGGCGCTGTCGGCGCACTACCGCATCGCCTCGCCCACCGCCAAGCTCGGCCTGCCCGAAGTGCAGCTCGGCCTGTTGCCCGGCTCGGGCGGCACGCAACGCGCGCCGCGCCTGATCGGCGTGAAGCCCGCGCTCGAACTGATGCTCAGCGGCCGCCACGCGGGCGCGAAGGAAGCGCTGTCGCTCGGCCTCGTGGACCGGCTCGGCAACGAGGCCGATGCGCGCGCCGAAGGCCTGGCCTACGCGCAGGAACTCGTGGCCGCCAAGGCGCCGGTGCGCCGCACGCGCGAGGCTGGCGGCCTGGCCGACAAGGAAGCCAGCCGCGCCGCGCTCGAAGCCGCGCGCGCCGACACCGCGAAGAAGAGCCGCGGCCTGTTCTCGCCGATGAAGATCATCGAAGCCGTCGAGGCCGCGCTCACGCTGCCTTTCGACGAAGGCATGGCGCTGGAGCGCAAGCTGTTCCTGCAGTGCATCGACAGCCCGCAGCGCGCCGGCCTGATCCACGCCTTCTTCGCCGAGCGCGAAGTGCTGAAGGCGCCCGAGACCCGGTCCGCCGCGCCGCGCGCGCTTGCATCGGCCGGCATCGTCGGCGGCGGCACCATGGGCGCGGGCATCGCGGTGGCAATGCTCGACGCGGGCCTGCCCGTGACCATGATCGAGCGCGACGAGCCCAGCCTCGCGCGCGGCCGCCAGCATGTCGAGAAGGTGTACGACGGCCTCATCAAGAAGGGCCGCATGACGCCCGAGGCCAAGACCGCCGTGATGGCGCGCTTCTCGGGCTCCACGTCTTATGACGCGCTCGCGCAGGTCGACATCGTGGTCGAAGCGGTGTTCGAGGACATGGGCGTGAAGAAGGCCGTGTTCGCCGAGCTCGACCGCGTCTGCAAGCGCGGCGCGGTGCTCGCCACCAACACCTCGTACCTGGACATCGACGAGATCGCCGAGAGCATTTCGCGTCCGCAGGACGTGGTGGGCCTGCACTTCTTCTCGCCGGCCAACATCATGAAGCTGCTGGAGATCGTGGTGCCCGCCAAGGTGAGCGCCGACGTGGTCGCGACCGGCTTCGAGCTCGCGAAGAAATTGAAGAAGGTGCCGGTGCGCGCCGGCGTGTGCGACGGCTTCATCGGCAACCGCATCCTCGCGGTGTACCGCCAGGCCGCCGACCACATGATGGAAGACGGCGCGTCGCCCTACCAGATCGACGAGGCCGTGCGCAACTTCGGCTACCCGATGGGGCCGTTCCAGGTGTCCGACCTCGCGGGCGGCGACATCGGCTGGGCCACGCGCAAGCGCAAGGCCGCCACGCGCGATCCGCAGGCGCGCTACGTGCAGATTGCCGACCGCATCTGCGAGCGCGGCTGGTTCGGCCAGAAGACGCAGCGCGGCTACTACCTGTACCCCGAGGGCGCCCGCACCGGCCAGCCCGACCCCGAGGTGCTGGCCATCATCGACGCCGAGCGCGAGCGCGCGGGCATCAAGCCGCGCACCTTCACCGAGGAAGAAATCATGCGCCGCTACATGGCCGCGATGATCAACGAGGGCGCCAACGTCGTGCTCCAGCGCATCGCGCTGCGCCCGCTCGACGTGGACGTGACCTTCCTCTACGGCTACGGCTTTCCGCGGCATCGCGGCGGCCCGATGAAGTACGCCGACACCGTGGGCCTGCCGAAGGTGCTGGCCGACATCCGCGAATTCGCGAAAGAGGACCCGATCTTCTGGAAGCCCTCGCCGCTGCTGGTGGAGCTGGTCGAGCGCGGCGCCGATTTCGCCAGCCTGAACCAATCCGAGTAACCAGAGCAGCCGTCCAGGAGACATCCCCCATGCGCGAAGCCGTCATCGTTTCCACCGCCCGCACTCCGCTCACCAAGGCGCACCGCGGCGAATTCAACATCACGCCGGGCCCCACGCTCGCGGCCTTTGCGGTCAAGGCCGCTGTCGAGCGCTCGGGCCTGGACCCCGCGCTGATCGAGGACGCGATCCTCGGCTGCGGCTACCCCGAAGGCACCACGGGCCGCAACATCGCGCGCCAGAGCATCATCCGCGCGGGGCTGCCGATCTCGATCGCCGGCACCACCGTCAACCGCTTCTGCGCCTCGGGCCTGCAGGCGATCGCCATGGCCGCGGGCCGCATCGTGGTGGACGGCGCGCCGGCCATGATCGCGGGCGGCGTCGAAAGCATCTCGCAGATCCGCAGCCGCAGCGCCACCGATGCCGGCGACAGCGGCATGGACCCGTGGATCGTCCAGCACAAGCCCGCGCTCTACATGGCGATGATCGAGACCGCCGACATCGTGGCCCAGCGCTACGGCATCAGCCGCGAGGCGCAGGACCGCTTCTCTGCCGAGAGCCAGCGCAAGACCGAAGAAGCCCAGCTCGCCGGCCGCTACAACGACGAGATCGTCGCCTGCACCACCACCATGGCCGTGACCGACAAGGAGACGAAGGAAGTCAGCTACCGCGAAGTCACCGCCACCGAGGACAACTGCAACCGCCGCGGCACCACCTACGAGGCGCTCGCCAAGCTCAAGCCCGTGATGGGCGACGACAAGTTCATCACGGCCGGCAACGCCTCGCAGCTGTCCGACGGCGCCTCGGCCTGCGTGCTGATGGAAGCGAAGGACGCGGAGCGCGCCAACCTCAAGCCGCTCGGCGCCTTCCGCGGCCTTGCGGTGGCCGGCTGCGAGCCCGACGAGATGGGCATCGGCCCGGTGTTCGCGGTGCCCAAGCTGCTCGCGCGCCATGGCCTCAAGGTCGAGGACATCGGCCTCTGGGAACTCAACGAAGCCTTCGCCTCGCAATCGATCTACTGCCAGGAGAAGCTGGGCATTCCGTCGGAACTGCTCAACGTGAACGGCGGCGCGATCTCCATCGGCCACCCCTTCGGCATGACCGGCGCGCGCCTCACGGGCCACGTGCTGATCGAAGGCAAGCGCCGCGGCGCGAAGTACGCGGTGGTCACGATGTGCATTGCCGGCGGCATGGGCGCGGCGGGCCTGTTCGAAATATTTTGAAACCTTGCGGGACAGACCAAGAAATTGCGCAGCAATTTTTGCTCTGTCCTCAACTGATTGGAATGCGATGGACCTGAATTTCACGACCGAAGAAGAAGCCTTCCGCAGCGAAGTGCGCGCCTTCCTGGCCGCAAGACTGCCGGTGCGGCTGTCCGAGAAAGTGCGCGGCGGCAAGATCCTCGCCAAGGCCGATATGGAGGAATGGCACGCCATCCTCAACGAGCGCGGCTGGCTCGCGAATCACTGGCCCGAGCAGTACGGCGGTCCGGGCTGGACGGCGGTGGAAAAATTCATCTTCGAACACGAATGCGCGCTGGCCTTTGCGCCGCGCATCGTGCCCTTCGGCGTGAACATGCTCGGGCCGGTGCTCATCAAGTACGGCAACGAGGCACAGAAGCGCCACTGGCTGCCGCGCATCCTGAACGGCGCCGACTGGTGGTGCCAGGGCTATTCGGAACCCGGCGCGGGCTCCGACCTGGCGGCCGTGAAGACCTCGGCCGTGCGCGGCATCGACGCCCAGGGCGACCACTACATCGTGAACGGCCAGAAGACCTGGACCACGCTGGGCCAGCACGCCAACATGATCTTCTGCCTGGTGCGCACCAACCGCGAGGCGAAGAAGCAGGAAGGCATCAGCTTCCTCCTGATCGACATGACCTCGCCCGGCGTGGAAGTGCGGCCGATCATCACGCTCGACGGCGAGCATGAAGTGAACGAAGTGTTCTTCTCCGACGTGCGCGTGCCGGCCGAGAACCTCGTCGGCGAAGAGAACAAGGGCTGGACCTGTGCCAAGTATCTTTTGACCTACGAGCGCACCAACATCGCGGGCGTCGGCTTCTCGGTGGCGGCGCTCGAGCAGCTCAAGGGCATTGCGGCCACGCAGACGAAGAACGGCAAGCCGCTGGCCGAAGACCCGGCATTTGCCGCACGCATGGCGCGTGTCGAGATCGATCTGGAGAACATGAAGACCACCAACCTGCGCGTGATCGCAGCCGTGGCCGGCGGCGGCGTGCCGGGCGCGGAAAGCTCGATGCTCAAGATCCGCGGCACCGAGATCCGGCAGGAGATCTCGTCGCTCGCGCGCCGCGCCATGGGCGTCTACGGCCGGCCCTTCGTCGAAGAGGCGCTGCACGACGGCTTCGACGGCGAAACCTTCGGCCCGGCCTACGCATCGGCCGCCGCCGCGCGCTACTTCAACAACCGCAAGCTGTCGATCTTCGGCGGCTCCAATGAAATCCAGAAGAACATCATCTCCAAGATGATCCTCGGGCTGTAAAGGAGACACGCACATGAACTTCGAACACACCGAAGACCGGCGCATGCTCGCCGACAGCCTGAACCGCTTCATCGCCGAGCAGTACGCCTTCGATGCGCGCGACCGCATCGCAAAATCCGCGCACGGTTTCAGCAAGGAGATCTTCCAGAATTTCGCCGAACTGGGCGTGATCGGCGCGCTGTTCAGCGAAGCCGATGGCGGCTTCGGCGGCGGCGGCTTCGACATTGCCGTGGTCTTCGAGGCGCTGGGCCGCGGGCTCGTGGTCGAGCCGCTGCTGGGTGCCGTGATGGTCGGCGAGGCGCTCAGCGCGGCCGGCAGCGATGCGCAGAAAGAGAAGCTCGGCGACATCATCAACGGCCTGACCGTCGCGGCCTTTGCGCATGACGAAGCCGACACGCACTACGAACGCACGCGCGTGGCGACCCGCGCCGAGCGCAGCGGCGACGGCTGGGTGCTGCACGGCGCCAAGGCCGTGGTGCCGCAGGGCGAGCAGGCCGACCTGTTCCTGGTTTCGGCCCGCAGCTCGGGCAAGGTCGACGATGAAGCCGGCATCTCGCTGTTCCTCGTGCCTGCCAGGACCGCGGGCCTTTCGGTGCGCGGCTGCCCCGCCATCGACGGCGGCCGCGTCGCCGAACTCGCGCTCGACGGCGTGAAGCTCGGCGCCGACGCGCTGCTGGGCACCGAAGGCCTGGGCCACGCGACGCTGGAACGCGCCATCGGCCGCGGCGTGCTCGCACTGTGCGCCGAGGCGCTCGGCGCGATGGAAGCCGCCAAGACCGCCACGCTCGACTACCTGCGCACGCGCAAGCAGTTCGGCATGCTGATCGGCAGCTTCCAGGCACTGCAGCACCGCATGGCCGACCTGCTGCTCGAGATCGAACAGGCGCGTTCGGCGGTGATCAACGCCGCGGCCGCCATCGACGGCGCCGACCGCGTGGCGCGCGAGCGTGCGCTGTCGGCTGCCAAGTTCAGCATCGGCCGCATCGGCGCGCTGGTGGCCGAAGAAAGCATCCAGATGCACGGCGGCATCGGCATGACCTGGGAGCTGCCGCTGCCGCACTACGCCAAGCGGCTCGTGATGATCGACCACCAGCTCGGCGACGAAGACCACCATCTGCAGCGCTACATCGCGCTGGGCAAGGAGGTGGCCGCATGACCGAAAAGACCGTTTTGATCTCGCAGCAGGGCGCGGTCCGCATCCTGACCAACAGCAACCCGGGCGCGCGCAATGCGATCACGCCGACGCTGTACGCAGAGCTGAGCGCTGCGCTCGCCGATGCGCAAAACGACCCCGAAGTGGGCGCCGTCGTCTTCACCGGCGCGGGCGATTTCTTCTGCTCGGGCGGCGACCTCAACCTGCTGGCCAAGCGCCGCGAGCTGCCCGCCTCCGAGCGCCGTGAAAAGCTCGAAGGCCTGCACGACCTGATCCGCGGCATCCGCGATTGCGGCAAGCCGGTGATCGCGGCCGTCGAAGGCGGCGCGGCGGGCGCGGGCCTCTCGATGGCGCTGGCCTGCGACATGCTGGTGTCGGCGCGCGACGCGTTCTACACGGTGGCCTACGTCAAGGTCGGCCTCACGCCCGACGGCGGCGCCACGGCCTTTCTTGCGGAATTCGTCTCGCGCCAGGTGCTGACCGAGATGTGCCTGACCGGCGACCGCATGACGGCCGAGCGCCTGCATGCGCTGGGCGCGGTCAACCGGCTGACCGACAAGGGCGCCGCGCTGGCCGAGGCCATCGCGCTCGCGGCCAAGGTGGCCGACGGCCCCGAGCGCGCGATCGCACGCATCAAGACGCTGTGCCGCCAGGCGCACCGCGCCACGCTCGAGCAGCAGCTCGATGCCGAGGCCGTGTACATGGTCGAATCGCAGGCCGATGCCGAGGCGGCCGAAGGCATCGGTGCCTTCCTCGGCAAGCGGCGCGCGGATTTCAACGCGCTGCGCCGCAAGACAAAGCCGGACGCGTCCTGACGCGCGTCGTGCCCCGCCCTCGCATGCGAACGCGGGGGTTGTTCGTTTTCCTGGAGTTGCCCTCATGCCCATGCTGAATTCCTCGCTGCCGCTGGCCGGCGTGCGCGTCCTCGATCTGTCCCGCATCCTCGCGGGCCCCTGGTGCGGCATGGTGCTGGCCGACATGGGCGCCGAAGTCATCAAGGTCGAGCACCCGGGCCGCGGCGACGACACGCGCGACTGGGGCCTGCGCGTCGGCAAGACCGAGACCGCCTACTTCAACAGCGTGAACCGCAACAAGCGCTCGGTCACGCTCGACCTGCAGACGCCCGAGGGCCAGCAGATCGCGCGCGACCTCGCCAAGCAGTGCGACGTGGTGATCCAGAACTTCAAGTTCGGCGGCATCGACAAGCTGGGCCTCGGCTACGAGCAGCTCAGTAAGGAGCATCCGGGGCTCATCTACTGCTCGATCTCGGGCTACGACCGCACCGGCCCCGAGGCCGCGCGCCCCGGCTACGACCTCGTGGTGCAGGGCGAGGCCGGGCTGATGGCGCTCAACGGCGAAGCCAGCCAGCCGCCGCTGAAGTTCGGCGTGGCCATGGTCGACCTGTTCACCGGCATGTACTCGGCGCAGGCGGTGCTCGCGGCGCTCTACCAGCGCGAGAAGACCGGCAAGGGCCGGCATGTGGAGATGGCTCTCTTCGACTGCGGCCTGATGATCACCGCCTACTACGGCCTCGAGGCGCTGCTGATGGGCGAGGACCCGCCGCGCTACGGCAACTCGCATCCGTCGATCGTGCCCTACGGCGTGTTCGACGCGGCCGACGGCCCGCTCGTGATCACCGTGGGCAACAACGCGCAGTTCGCGCGCTTCTGCACCGAAGTGATCGAGCGGCCCGACCTCGCGGCCGACGAGCGCTTCAAGACCAACATCCTGCGCTCGGCGAACCGCGCGGTGCTGCTGCCCGAGCTGCATGCCGAGCTGGCCAGGCGCCAGCGCGCCGACCTGCTGGCCAGGCTCAGCGCCTCGGGCATTCCCTGCGGCGAAGTGCTGGGCCTGCTCGAAGCGCTCAACTCCAGGCGCGCGGCCGATGCCGGCCTCGTGACCGAGCAGCCGCATCCGGTGGCCGGCAAGGTCAACGTGCTGGCGCCGCCCTACCGCTTCGACGGCGAGCGCCTGCCCGTGCGCAGCGCACCGCCGCAGCTGGGCGAAGGCACGCACGAGGTGCTGCAGTCGCTGCTCGGCCTGTCGGACGACCGGCTCGCGCAACTGAAAACCAGCGGCGTCGTCTGAAGGCGCCGATCTTCCGCATTCCTTGAACAAGTCCATGGCCGTTTCTTCTTCCCGCTCCCTTCGCAATCCCGCACGCCGCGCCCTCCTCGCGCTGGCCCTTCCGCTCATGGCCGGCACCGCCTTCGCGCAGGCCTGGCCGGCCAAGCCGATCACCTTCGTCGTGCCCTTTCCGCCCGGCGGCCCGACCGACGTCGCCACGCGCATCGTGGCGCAGAAAATGTCGCAGGGCCTGAAGCAGAACATCCTCGTCGACAACCGCAGCGGCGCCTCGGGCACCATCGGCGCGGCGGTGGCCGCCAAGGCCGCGCCCGACGGCTACACCTTCGTGATGCTGGCCACGCCCACGCTGCTGGCCGCGCACCTGTACGGCCAGACGCCTTACGACATCTTCAAGAGCTTCACACCCGTGGGCACGGTGTACGACCTGCCGATCGTGATGGTGGTGAACCCCAAGGTGCTGCCCGGCGTGAACGGCCTGCAGGAGCTGATCGCCAAGGCCAAGGCCGAGGGCGGCAAGCTCAACTACACGACCGCCGGCGCGGGCAGCTTCGGCCACCTGACGACCGAGCAGCTCAAGAACATCGGCAAGTTCGAGATGCAGCACGTGCCCTACCGCGGCAGCGCACCGGCCGTGACCGACCTGATCGGCGGGCAGGTGCCCGCGATGTTCTCGGACCTGGTGGCGGTGATGCCGCACATCCGCTCGGGTACGCTGCGCGCGATTGCGGTCGGCTCGGGCCAGCGCGTGAGCCTGCTGCCCGACGTGAAGACGGTCGCCGAGCAGGGCTTCCCGGGTTTCGATGCCACGTCCTGGGGCGGCCTGCTGGCACCGGCCGGCACGCCCAAGGACGTGGTCGATCGCATGAGCGCCGAGCTCAAGACCGCGCTCGCTGACAAGGAAGTGCAGGACAAGCTCGAGGGCGTCGGCTCCTTCGCGGCCTACCGCACGGGCGAGCAGACCGGCGTGCGCATGCGCCAGGACTTCGAACGCTGGGGCAAGGTCATTCGCGACAACAAGATCACGAACCAGTAGAACAGCGCTTCGCACGCGGCCGGCACCACAACAAATATCCAGGAGACATGCCATGGCAGACAGCAAGAAGACGAACCCGGCCGGCGCACCCTTTCGCCCGACGCTCCCGGTCCGCAGCCTCGCCGACATCCGCAGGCTCGAGGAGACGCCGCTCGAAGAGGCGCTGACGGTCCGCAGCACCTACGAGATCTTCCGCAACGCGGGCGCGGCCTTCGGCGGCAAGACCGCGCTGACCTTCCTGCGCACCGGCAACCCGGCCGACGCGCCGATCCGCTGGTCGTACGCCGAGCTGCTCGCGCGCATCCACCAGACCGCGAACATGCTGCACGCGCTGGGCGTGGGTCCGCAGGATGCGGTGGCGGTGCTGCTGCCGGGCTGCCTTCAATACCACCTCGCGCTCTGGGGCGGCGAGGCGGCGGGCATCGTGCAGCCGCTCAACCCGCTGCTCACCGACGAGAAGCTGGTGGCGCTGATGACCGCGGGCCGCGCCAAGGTGCTGATCGCCTACGGCTCGGACAGCGAATCGGGCATGTGGTCGAAGGCAATGCGCCTGCGCGGCCAGGTGCCCACGCTCACCACGGTGCTGCGCGTGGCGCCGCATGACGAAGCACCGGGCGCGGCGGGCGCCTTGCCCGAGGGCGTGGCCGAGTTCGACGTGCTGCGTTCGGCACAGCCGTCCGATCGCCTCGTGAGCGGCCGCGACATTGCGCCCACCGACATCGCCGCCTACTTCCACACCGGCGGCACCACCGGCGCGCCGAAGCTCGCGCGCCACAGCCACGGCGCGCAGGTGTTCACGGCCTGGGCCAGCGTGCAGGTCGCGGGCATGAACGACCAGGGCATCTCGATCAACGGCTACCCGCTGTTCCACGTGGCGGGCGTGCTGCCGGCCTCGCTGGCCTCGCTCTCGGCGGGCATGGAAGTGATCATCCCGACGACCTCGCTGCTGCGCAACAAGGAGGTGCTCGCCAACTACTGGAAGCTGGTCGAGAAGTACCGGCCGACCTCGCTCTCGGCCGTGCCCACGGTGCTGGCGGCGCTCGCGAACGTGCCGCTGGACGGCGCCGACATCTCGTCGATCGGCTACTGCCGCACGGGCGCCGCCGTGCTCTCGCCCGAGCTGGCCGCGCGCTTCGAGCGCCTGTTCGGCCTGCATGTGCACGAGAGCCTGGGCATGACCGAGATGGCCGGCATCTCGACCATCACGCCGCCCGGCGTGGACGGGCCCGCGGGCTGCGTTGGTTTTGCGCTGCCCTACATGCAGATGCGCATCGTGGCGCTCGACGAGAACGGCAACGCCAGCGACCGCGAGCTGCCGCCCGGCGAGCAGGGCATGGTGCTGTTCAAGTCGCCCAACCTGTTCTCGGGCTTCGTCGATCCGGCCGACAACGCCAAGGCCTTCACCGCCGACGGCTGGCTCGCGACCGGCGACCTGGGCTGGATCGACGGCGACGGGAGGCTCAACCTCAGCGGCCGCTCGAAGGACCTGATCATCCGCAGCGGCCACAACATCGACCCCAAGGTGATCGAGGACGCGCTGGGCGCGCATCCCGCGGTGCAGCTGTGCGCCGCGGTGGGCGCGCCCGATGCCTATGCGGGCGAGCTGCCGGTGGTCTTTGCCACGCTGGAGCCGGGCGCCTCGGCCAGCGAGGAGGAGCTGCTGGCCTTCACTGCCGCGCGCGTCGACGAGGCGCCCGCCAAGCCCCGCTCGGTGAGCATCATCGAGCACATGCCGATGACCAACGTCGGCAAGATCTACAAGCCCGAGCTTCGCGCCATGGCCGCGAGCCGCGTGGTGGCGGCCACGGTGGCGCAGGTGTGCGGGGAGCTTGGCGCGCCGCCGGCCGCCTGGCCGCGCGTGCGCAGCGAGGGCGAGAGCCTGGTGCAGGTGCGCATCGATGCCGCGGCCACGGGCGCGCTCGCGGCGCCGCTGCAGGCTCGGATCCGCACGGCGCTCGAGGCGCTTCCCTTCAAGACGCAGGTGCTGGCCGAATAGCCGCCGCGTGCTGGTTTCTTTTTTCGACAGACAACAACGACCGCCGGAGACATCGGACATGAGCGCAACCTTCACCACCACCAACACCGCGCACGGCATCACCCGCCGCGCCCTGCACTGCGGCATTGCCTCGCTCGCGCTCGCGGCCACCACCCCGGCCGCCTGGGCGCAGGCCTATCCGGGCAAGCCGATCCGCATGGTGGTGCCCTTTGCCGCGGGCGGCGCCACCGACGTGCTGGCCCGCGTAGTCGGCGAGAAGATGGCGGCGGGCCTGGGCCAGCCCGTGATCATCGACAACAAGCCCGGCGCCGCCGGCATCATCGGCACCGATGCGGTGGCCAAGGCGCCGGCCGACGGCTACACCCTGGTGCTGGCGCTGAGCAATTCGCTGCTGACCAACCAGTTCCTCTACCAGAAGCTGCCCTACGACACGCAGCGCGACCTCACGCTGGTCTACCAGATCGCCACCGCGCCGCTGGTGCTGGTGGTGCACCCCAGCGTGCCGGTGAAGAGCGGGCCCGAGCTCCTGAAGTACGTGGCCGCCAACAAGGGCAAGGTGGCCTACGGCTCGTACGGCGTGGGCGCCTACCCGCACCTGGCCGGCGCGCACATGAGCCTCACGCAGAAGGCCGAGATGAACCACGTCGCCTACAAGGGCGAGGCGCCGATGCTGCAGGACCTGATCGGCGGCCAGATCCAGATGGCCTTTGCCAGCGCGCTGGTGGCCAAGCCGCACATCGAGGCCGGCAAGCTCCGGGCCATCGGCGTGAGCGGCGAGCGCCGCATGGCCACGCTGCCCAACGTGCCCACCTTGGCCGAGCAGGGCCTGGACGACGAGGCCTACCGCGTGGCCGGCTGGCTCGCGATTGCCATGCCGGCCGGCACGCCCAAGCCGATTGTGCAGCGCATTGCCGAAGAGGTGGGCAAGGCCACCCGCCAGCCCGACGTGCAGGCGCGCGTGGCGGCAATGGGCTTCGACCTGAAGGAGAGCTCGCCCGAGGCCTTTGCCGCCGTCTACAAGAAGGAGAGCCCGGTGTGGGAGCGCCTGATCAAGGATTCGGGCGCCAAGCTCGAGTAGCCCGCTTCGAGAGAGCCGGGAGGGGCGTGCAACGGGGCCGCAGCTTAGGAAAACCCCGATGAACGGATGGACATGGATCGTTACCATCCATAGCTGCTTTCCCCCTCCCTCTCGATGACCACTCCCAACGAGTCCGGCCCGCTGCTGGACGCCGCCAGCCCCCTTCCCCCAGACATCGAAGCCGCCGACGAGCCCACCCGGGTGCCGCTCGCCATCGAGGACTGGCTCACCGTCATCATCATGGGCGCGCTGGCGCTCATCACCTTTGCGAACGTGCTGGTGCGCTACTTCACCGACTCGTCGTTCGCGTGGACCGAAGAGTTCTCGGTCTTCCTGATGATCATGCTGGCGCTGGTGGCCGGCTCGGCCGCGGTGGCGCGCGACCGCCACATCCGCATCGAATACTTTTCCGAAAGCGGCTCCATGGCGCGGCGCAAGCGGCTCGCGCAGTTCGGCGCGCTCATGATCGCGATCCTGTTCACGCTGATCGGCGCGCTCAGCATCCGCATGGTGTGGGACGACTACCGCTTCGACGAGACCACGCCGGGCATCGGCCTGCCGGCGTGGTGGTATTCGGTCTGGCTGCCGATCGTGTCGTTTGCCATCGCGCTGCGCGCGGTGGGCCTCATGGTCCGCCGCGGCCGCAAGGAATACCGCAGCGACACCAAGAACCCCGGCAGCAAGGGCGACGCATCGTGATCCCCACCCTGCTCTTCGTCGCCTTCGTTGCGATGATGCTGGTGGGCGTGCCCATCGGCGCCGCGCTGGGCCTGGCCGGCGCCGCCTGCATCGCGCTGGCCAACAGCGACGCCCAGTGGTTCGGCCTCCTGGCCGTGCCGCAGAACTTCTATGCCGGCCTCGGCAAGTACCCGCTGCTGGCCATCCCGATGTTCGTGCTGGTGGGCTCCATCTTCGACCGCTCGGGCGTGGCGCTGCGGCTCGTGAACTTTGCGGTGGCGATCGTCGGGCGCGGGCCCGGCATGCTGCCGCTGGTGGCCATTGCGGTGGCGATGTTCCTCGGCGGCATCTCGGGCTCGGGCCCGGCCAATGCCGCGGCCGTGGGCGCGGTGATGATCGCGGCCATGTCGCGCGCGGGCTACCCGGCCGCCTTCTCGGCCAGCGTGGTGGGCGCCGCGGCGGCCACCGACATCCTGATTCCGCCCTCGGTCGCGTTCATCGTCTACTCGGTGCTGGTGCCCGGCGCCTCGGTGCCGGCGCTCTTTGCAGCCGGCATGATCCCGGGCGTGATGGCCGGCCTGGCGCTGATGATCCCGGCCGTGCTGCTGGCCCGCCAGCACAAGATGGGCGCGCTCGAAGCGACGCTGCCGCGCCCGCCGTTCTGGAAGAGCTTTCGCGAAGCGGTCTGGGGCCTGGCGGCGCCGGTGCTGATCCTGGGCGGCATGCGCGCGGGCTGGTTCACGCCCACCGAGGCCGCGGTGGTGGCGGTGTTCTATGGTCTCTTCGTGGGCATGTGCGTGCACCGGACCATCAAGGTGCGCGACCTGTTCGTCATCTTGCGCGAATCGGGCGAGCTCTCGGCCGTGATTTTGCTGGTGGTGTCGCTCGCGGGGATCTTCGCGTATTCGCTTTCCACGCTCGGCATCATCGACCCGGTGACGCGCGCCATCGTGAATTCGGGCCTCGGCGAATACGGCATCCTGGCGCTCCTGATCCTGCTGCTCATCACGGTGGGCATGTTCCTGGACGGCGTGTCGATCTTCCTGATCTTCGTGCCGCTGCTGCTGCCGATCGTGCAGTACTACAAATGGGACCCGGTGTGGTTCGGCGTGATCCTCACGCTCAAGGTCGCATTGGGCCAGTTCACGCCGCCGCTTGCGGTCAACCTGATGGTGTCGTGCCGCATCGCGAAGGTTCGCATGGAAGAAACCGTGCGCTGGGTCGGCTGGATGCTGTTCTCGATGTTCGTGGTGATGGTGCTGGTGATCGTGTTTCCGGAACTTGCGCTCTGGTTGCCGCGCAAGCTGGGGTATTGAAGTGCGGCGCTGCTTTTCCTTGCGCCGCGTTGTGTTCAAGGCCTGCTGTTCAGGGCGCGCTCCCGCCGACGGGGTACCTTGCTCCGCGAATGTCCTCCGGCCTTCGGCCTCCCCCTTGATTTCGCTGCGCAAGGCACCCCATCAGCGGGAGCGTTATGCGGAGCGGTGGTTGATCAGCGATGCACAACGAGCGTGCCCTCGTGCACAGAGCATCGGGTGCTCCCCGCAGCGAAATCAAGGAGGAGGCCGCAGG